>UQSX01000087.1 GCA_900543715.1 uncultured Blautia sp.
GCTGATATCGCTGCTGACGGCGGCACAATCCTGTTCGTAGGTACAAAGAAACAGGCTCAGGATGCTATCCAGACAGAAGCTGAGAGATGCGGTATGTTCTATGTAAATGAGAGATGGTTAGGCGGTATGCTGACAAACTTCAAGACCATCCAGAGCAGAATCGCAAGATTAAAAGAAATCGAAGCTATGGAAGCTGACGGAACTTTTGATGTTCTGCCTAAGAAAGAAGTTATCAAACTGAGAAAAGAAATGGCAAAACTGCAGAAGAACCTGGGCGGTATCAAAGAAATGAAGAAACTTCCAGACGCAATCTTCGTAGTAGATCCTAAGAAGGAAAGAATCTGTGTACAGGAAGCTCACGCACTGGGAATCACACTGATCGGTATTGCTGATACAAACTGCGATCCAGAAGAATTAGACTACGTTATCCCAGGAAATGATGATGCTATCAGAGCAGTAAAATTAATCGTTTCCAAAATGGCTGACGCAGTGATCGAAGCTAACCAGGGCGAAGCAGCAGATGCAGAAGACCTTTTCACAGAAGAGGGAGCAGAAGAAGCTGCTGAGACAGAAGAAACTACAGAAGAATAATCAGTAACGTTCAGGAGGAATATACAATGGCTATTACAGCAGGTATGGTAAAAGAGTTAAGAGAGATGACAGGCGCCGGAATGATGGACTGTAAGAAAGCTCTTACAGCTACAGAAGGCGATATGGACAAGGCTGTTGAATTCTTAAGAGAAAAAGGTCTGGCTACTGCTCAGAAAAAAGCCAGCCGTGTTGCAGCAGAAGGTCTGTGCAAGACTTTAGTTTCTGCTGATGAGAAGAACGCAGTTGTCGTAGAGGTAAACTCTGAGACAGACTTCGTTGCAAAGAACGAGAAATTCCAGGACTATGTAGCTCAGGTTGCTGAGGCTGCTATGGAATCAAATGCTGCTACAACAGAAGAGTTCCTGGCTGAGACATGGAAATTCGATACAACCAAGACTGTACAGGTAGCTCTGGCAGGACAGGTTGCTGTTATCGGCGAGAATCTTCAGATCAGAAGATTTGCAAAGGTTTCCGAAGAGAACGGTTTCATCGCTTCCTACACACATATGGGCGGAAAGATCGGCGTTTTAGTAGACGTTGAGACAGACGTGATCAACGACGCTGTAAAAGAGATGGCTAAGAACGTAGCTATGCAGGCTGCTGCTCTGAAACCTCTGTACACCAACAGAAACGAAGTTTCTCAGGAGTACATTGACCATGAGAAAGAAATCCTTACAGTAGCTGCTAAAAACGAGAAACCAGACGCTAATGACAAGATCATCAACGGTATGGTTATGGGACGTATCAACAAAGAGCTGAAAGAGATCTGCCTTTTAGACCAGGTATACGTAAAAGCAGAAGACGGAAAACAGTCTGTTGCAAAATACGTAGAAGAAGTTGCTAAGGCAAACGGCGCTAAGATCACAATCAAATCCTTTGTACGTTTCGAGACAGGCGAAGGTATCGAAAAGAAAGAAGAGAACTTCGCTGAGGAAGTTGCAAAACAGATGGGAAACTAATCTGAATTTTGTAAATCTTAAATAAGAACCTTAAAACCTTTGAAAATCCAGTATTTTCAAGGGTTTTTCCTTTCTAGGGCACTTCATATATTGCATTATAAATTCATGTAACTTTTTAGGTGATTTTTCGTAATTGGTTCGTCAGTGTTTTCGTAATGATCCTGTACGAACTTCTTAACGCAAACTTCGCATGATTTTTAAGAAAAATGTGGCGATTTCGGTAGCTATCTATAATGCGATTTATAATGCAACTTTTCATTTTCGTAATCTTCGTAAAAATCCACTATTATTTCTTACTATTTTTCCTTCCTGATACCGGAAAGGAATGAATATGGCAAAAATTATATCAGTAGTAAACCAGAAAGGCGGAACGGGAAAATCAGCATGTGCCGCTAACTTGGGAGTTGGTTTGGCTCTTAAGAATAAAAAAGTTCTTATTGTCGATGCGGATCCTCAGTCGGATGTGTCGGCAGGATTTGGTTATAGAGATTGTGATGACAGCAATGAAACATTAACGACACTTATGGAAATGGTCTTACATGATGAAGATATTCCAGATGATTGTTTTATTCGACATCAGGATGAGGGATTTGATATTATCTGTTCCAATATCGGATTGGCAGGAACTGAAGTTCAGCTTGTAAATGCTATGAGCCGTGAATTTGTGCTGAAACAGATATTAAATAATGTAAAAGACCGGTATGATGCAATTTTGATAGATTGTATGCCATCTTTGGGTATGATCACTATCAATGCCCTGGCAGCATCGGATGAAGTATTGATTCCGGTAGAAGCATCTTATCTTCCAATCAAAGGACTGCAGCAGCTCTTAAAGACAATCGGAAAAGTCAGAAGACAGATTAATCCGAAACTGCAGATTGCTGGTATCCTTTTCAATATGGTGGATGCCCATACAAATGATGCCAGAAACAATATGGAGCTGCTTCATAATGCATATGGAAATCAAATTCATGTGTTTGACAATTATATTCCATTTTCTGTCAGGATGAAAGAAGCGGTCAGAGAGGGACAGAGTATTTTTAAATACGAACCAAAAGGTAAAGTTGCGAAAGCATATATGAATTTTACGGAGGAGGTTCTTGAACATGGCAGGTAAAAAGAAATCAACGCCAATTCCATTACAGTCATTAGATGCCCTGTTCGGAACAACAAGTGAGGAACAGGCAGGCATCCAACAGATTGCTTTGGATAATCTGCATCCTTTCTCGAATCATCCTTTTAAGGTTCTGGATGATGACAAAATGGCTGAGTTGTCTGAGAGTGTAAGGACGCATGGAGTTTTGGTGCCTGGTATTGTAAGAATAAAGGATACCGGCGGTTATGAAATTATAGCGGGGCACCGCCGCAAGAGGGCATGTGAGATTGCAGGCTTGAAAACTATGCCAGTTATTATTAAGGATCTGACAGATGATGAATCGACGGTGATTATGGTTGATTCAAACATCCAGCGTGAAGAACTGTTAATAAGTGAAAAGGCATTTGCCTATAAGATGAAATATGATGCATTGAAACGCCAGGGCAAACGAAGTGATTTAACTTCTTGCCAAGTTGGCAAGAAGTTGGCGGCAGAGGAAGTCAGTCAGAATACCGGAGATAGTACCAGACAGATTTTGAGATATATCCATCTGACAGAATTGATTCCGGAAATGTTATGTCTGGCAGATAACAAAAAGATTCCTTTTAATACAGCGGTAGAATTATCTTACTTGAAATTGGAAGAACAGAAACTATTACTCCAATATATGAATAATCATGCCATGGTACCTTCAATGAAGCAGGCACAGGAATTAAAACAGATGTCAAAGGAACAGACACTGACATATCTTGAGATTGATCAGATTTGTATGAAAGAGAAAATAGAAAAATTTCAAGTGCAGATTCCAGCAAAAAAACTGAAGCAGTATTTCCCAGAGACATACACAAAGAATCAGATGGAGGAGATAATTTTTATGTTACTTGAGTCGTGGGTAGAGAGAGAAGGTAAAAATGAATAGTGAAGATACAGTAAGAAGGTTGCAGAAATATCAGAGAAATATTGAAAAGACTAAAAGGAGCAAAAAGATGACGATTGAGGATGTGATTAAAAAAGCACTGATACCGATGATATCTATGGTGTTCTGGCTCTGGATGGTAAAAACGATTATGGGAGTAGCAGGGAACACAGATTTATTTATGTTCCTGTTCCTTGCGGGGCTTCCATTTGGAATACATAAAATGTGCATCATTTTAATCCCCCAAGGTTATGATGTTGGGGGTACCATTGGAATGATCGCATTGAGTGTTATTGTGGGTGGTTTATTGGGAAGCCTTATGATTCCATATTATGTTGTGAGAGCATTCTATGTGACCATCCAGTATATAGTAAAAAGATAATGAATAGTAGATTTGAGGCAGGCTTGCGAAAAAACAAATTCGTAAGCCTGTCTTTTTTTGTGCGATAAAGCTGGCAATTCAGGGGAATCCCCTTTTGCATAAAGAAAAAGATGGAGGACAACGAACATGAGAGAGCGAATCAAGAACAAACAGATTACCAAAGAAATCAGAGGGCAGCTTCCGGTTATTACACCGGCTATGTTCCGGGAAAGGGGTTGTTCCTATTGCCCTTATTATGCAGGAAGTTATGAAAAATTCCCAAGATGCATGATGGCAGCCTGTGCCTGGGATGATGAAGAAGAACATTTCCATCCGGTTCTTCGCCAGATGCTTCCAGAATTTAAAAGGAAGATGGAAAAAGCGGAAGAAAAATATCTGGAATTGAGAACGGCTTATGAACTACTTATGAGCATGTTTGAGGCTGAAATGGCACAGGAGGAACTGGAAAAGGATGAATGTTACGACTGTTGTTATGCCAAGTGTGGTCCATGTATTGGGCTGTGCTATAAAACACTGAAAGGATAGGAGGATGTGAGGTAATGAATACAGCAATTATTTCCGGAAGACTGGTTCGTGATCCGGGCTATAACGAGACACAGAATGAGAAAGGTCTTCATAAGATTGCCAAGTTTGTACTGGCAGTCAGAAGAAATTACTCAGATGATGTCAGTTTTATTCCAGTGAAAGCCTTTGCAAAAAAAGCGGAGTTTGTCCGTGATTACCTGGTGCAGGGGACAAAGGTGATGGTGGAAGGGGAAATCGTAACCGGCAGCTACGATAATAAAGAGACCGGCAAAAAGGTATATACGACAGAGCTATTTGCGGACCGTATCGAGTTTGCCGGGGCAAAAGTACAGGAGAAAATGCCGGAGCCGATGGAAGGGGATGGTTTTCTGAACATCCCGGAATCTATGGAAGAAGAAATGCCGTTTCGATAGGAGGAAAAGACAATGGTAATGTTAAATAAAGAGTACATGATCAATCACATGAGAAATGAAAATGGTTCCATCAATATCAAAAATGTAGTTTTGGCGGCTGCCTGCGAAGCAACCGAGTTGTTCCAGTGCCTGATTGTAATGGACAGTAACTTTACAGATTGGAGCCGTTTTGTTGACCGCCTGGAGCAGAACGTCGAAAAACAAGACTATGAAAAAGTCCATGAACTCTGCCAGACGATGTATGCCATGAGGCATCTGTCAGAAGAACTGGAAGGGCTGTATCTGGTAAGGGATGATGCAGAGCTTTGTTCCCTGTATTATCAGATTTTTGTGGGAATGCTGGATTTGACTGTTTTCTCAACAGAGGCAATGGTCGATCTGAATGGAGGGAAGCATGATGAGTAATCAGGATTATATGCCGGTAGAGTGCCTGCTGGTACCGAAGGCACTTTTTAGGGATGAGAGATATCGCTCATTATCCACTACAGCAAAGGTATTATATAGCCTTATGCTTGACCGTCTGAAATATGCCGCACAGAACAGATGGGTTGATCAGAAAGGAAAATTGTATGTGATCTATCCCAAAAGTGAAATGATCAGGGATTTGAATAGCACCAGATACCGGGTGGATTATGCTGTTTCGGAACTGGAAAGTATGGGAAACATGGTTCGGGTTGTTAAGGACAATGGCAGACCGAACCGTTTCTATATAAATGATATTTCAAAAAATGAGGAGGAAAACGCAATGATGACAATTAAAGATTTGATGGAAATGGTAACACCGGAGGAAGCAGAGGAAATCATGGACAAGATGGTGGCAACTGCCAGGGAGATTGTAGATGATCTTATGAAAAAAGGCTACATTGAGATTATTAGGGAAGGCTGTCATGAAGGAGGGCATTTGGAGGATGGTATCCTGCCAACTGATCTGGGAGAGGACGAGTTCAATCCGGAAGATTTAAGTCCGATGGAATTCAGATGCTACTGCGATGAGAACGGTATCCTGGATGATGAGGCAATCGAAGATGATGCCAGTGAATTTGGTATGGACCTGGCTTTCGGTGTCATTGAATTACTGGAAAATGATCCGAATAGAATTGAGGCAATCCGCCAGTATTTTAACCATGTCTACAAGATGAAATCCATGAAGAGATTTATGGCTGTCGTAGAGACAACAGCTGTGATCTGTGGAAATTCCCCGGAATGGATCGAAGATATGCATGCCTGCAACAAAGGTGCCAGACGTATCTATCTGAAGGAACTGGTAAGTGTGTTCAACATGTATCTGGATATGTTCAAGAACAAAGAAATGGAATAATGAGGATGAAAAAATGGATTATGAATACTTCCGGGTAGAAGAATCCGAGCAGTTTTCATTTTTCCGTATTCCCAAGGCACTGTTTACAGAAAAGGAATTTGAAGGGCTGTCCACGGATGCAAAGCTTCTGTATGGCATCCTGCTGGACAGGATCAACCTTTCCAAGAAAAACGGCTGGGTGGATGCTGATGGTTATGTATATATCATCTACACGGTAGCTGAACTTCAGGAAGTGCTGCACATGTCACACACAACAGTCACAAAGCTTCTCCGGGAGCTTGACAGTGTACATGGCATTGGTCTGATTGAGCGGTACCGGCAGGGCTGCAACCGTCCATCGGTGATATATGTGAAGAACTTCGTAAAACGCATCCGGGCAAAAACGGCAGTTTATTATTCTTCTGGAACGCAAGAAATTTGCTGTCCGGAACGCAAGAATCTGGCAGTCCGGAATGCAAAAAACTTGCTGTCCGGAACGAAAAAAAATGGAAGTCCGGAGTGCAAGAATTTTTCCACAAGTAATACTGATATAAATAAGACTGATAAGAATGATACTGATAGGAGTAAGAGCCGCTCTTCGGAAAAGGAAAGCACCTGTCTGTATGGAAGGTTTGGAAATGTCCGGCTTTCCGTAGAAGAATACAGAGAACTGCGGAGAATGTACCCGTATGACTTCCAGAGGATGATCGACCAGCTTTCTGCTTATATGAAATCCACTGGAAAAACTTATCAGGACCATTTTGCAACGCTTCTTCTCTGGGCAGGAAGGGAAGAACTGAAAACCAGTTCTGGAAGATATGACTTTGAGGAAGGAGAGAGTCTATGACAGATAGCAGGAATGTGGCTGATTTTCTTGGGGAAGACGGATGCCTCCGGTGTGGTGTATGCGGAAAACGAAAACAGCTGAGAATCAATTTTATGGGAAGGAACCGTGTAGTGGGCTGCCTTTGCGACTGCGAGGTTCAGGCAAGGAAAAATAAAGAAGAGCAGCTTCGCAGGGAGGAAGCCCAGAGGGAGCTTTACCAGAGAAAATCAGTGGGACTTAGAGACCGGAGATTCTGGGAATGGCGGTTTGAAAATGATAACGGGTCGAATGATAAGATGCTCATTGCCAGGCAGTATGCAAAAAACTGGGAGAAGATGAAAAAAGAAAATGTAGGGCTTCTCCTGATGGGTCCGGTGGGGACTGGGAAGAGCTTTTTTGCCGGGTGTATTGCCAATGCCCTTCTGGAACAGGGGGAACGGGTGATGATGACGAACTTCTCCCGTATCCTGAATGAAATGACAAACTATCAGGCAGACAAAAACCAGATTGTGCAGAATCTGGTGGATTACCCGCTTCTGATTATTGATGACCTGGGGATAGAACGCAATTCAGAGTTTGCCCTGGAGCAGATCTATAACGTGATTGACAGCAGGTACTGTAAAATGAAGCCTCTCATCATCACAACAAATCTTGGGTTGAATGATATGAAAGACGAATCGCTGGATGTAGCTCATAAGAGGATTTACAGCAGAATATTGGAGATGTGTGTGCCTGTCTATTGTGGCGGGGCAGACAAAAGAAGGGACGAAGGAACGGAAAAGCTCGGTCGGATGCAGAGTCTGATCAGTAGCTGATCGGTTCTTTTTTTGATGAAAGGGGTGATACCAATGGTCTTAGGTTGGGACAGCACGTAATACGATGAAAGGAGGGAAATTCATGCAGGAAGAAGTAACACAGAAAACGGTGACTTTTTGTGTGCGTACCACAAAAATGACGGCAGATGTGCTGAAAAAAGTGATTGCCGCATACCTGCGGCATCAGAAACAGAAAAGTGCTGAGAAGAAAGCACAGAAAAATCAGCCGAAACAGGGGAAAATCACGGTGAAAGAGCTGGCAAAGCAGAATGCCGGGATGACGAATATTGAGATCACACCCAAGAACATCAAGTCTTTTGAACGGTATGCCAGAAAATACGGGATCAATTATGCCCTGAAAAAGGATAAGACCAAAGATCCGCCGGTTTATATGGTGTTCTTTAAGGGACGTGACCAGGATGCGATCACCGCAGCTTTCCGTGAATTTTCCCAGAAAGAGATCCAGAAGGCGAACCGTCCTTCCATCCACAAACGTCTGGCGGCATACAGAAGTATTGTTGCAGGGAAGACGAAGGGCAAAGCCAGGAATAAGCATCAGGAGGTATCCCGGTGAGAAAGCTTACTGCCGGGGGTATGACCAACAAGCTGAAAGCAAAAGCCAGAGTTACGCTGTCCGCTTTGGATATGAAAAAGCTTATTCTGAACAATCTTCCGTATCTGTTCATCTTTTTGTTTGCAGACAGGGCATCATGTTTGTACCGGGCAAGCTCCGGGGCAGATATGGGAAACAAACTATTATATGCCATGGAACACGCTGACCGGATTCTGACCGGGTTCCTGCCAAGTCTTTACTACATGGATGTTCTGGTGGGAGCCGGGATTGCGGCAGTTGTAAAGATACTGGTCTGGCAGAAACAGGCAGATGCAAAAAAACTCCGCAAAGGAGTGGAGTATGGTTCTGCCAGGTGGGGAACAGCAGAAGACATCAAACCATTTATGGCAGATGATTACTGGATGAACATTCCGTTGACGGCAACAGAATCCATTACCATGGAGAGCCGCCCGAAGAACCCCAAGTATGCCAGAAATAAAAACATCTGCGTCATAGGCGGTTCCGGAAGTGGAAAAACAAGGTTTTTCGTAAAGGTCTCTATTATGATGATGAATTGTTCCATGGTCATCACAGACCCAAAGGGAACACTGATTGAAGAATGCGGGAAGATGTTAGCCAAAGGACCGCCAAAGAGAGACAAGCATGGAAATGTCGTGAAAGATAAATCCGGGAAGGTGGTGCATGAGCCTTATGTGATCAAGGTCTTAAATACCATTAACTTCTCCAAATCGCTCCACTACAATCCGTTTGCCTATTTAAAATCCGAAAAGGATATCCTGAAACTGGTGACGGTAATCATTGCCAACACCAAGGGAGAAGGGGAAAAGGCAACCGAGGATTTCTGGGTCAAAGCAGAAAAACTGCTGTATACAGCACTGATTGCCCTGATCTGGTATGAAGGGGACGAGGATGAGAAGAACATGAATACCCTGATCGACCTTCTGAATGAAAGTGAGACCAGGGAGGATGACGAGAATTACAAAAATCCAGTGGATATGCTGTTTGAGGATCTGGAAAAAAGGAATCCGGAACACTTTGCGGTACGCCAGTATAAGAAATACAAGTTGGCGGCAGGTAAGACAGCAAAATCTATCCTAATCAGCTGCGGTGCCAGATTGGCTCCATTTGATATTGCCGAGCTTCGGGAGATCATGAGCTATGATGAGATGGAACTGGATAAGGTGGGAGACCGGAAAACGGCACTGTTTCTGATTATGTCAGATACGGATACTACCTTTAACTTTGTGATCGCCATGCTGCAGTCCCAGCTTTTTAACCTGCTTTGTGATAAGGCAGATGATCAATATGGCGGCAGGCTGCCGGTCCATGTGCGGGTCATCTGCGATGAGTTTGCCAACATCGGGCAGATTCCACAGTTTGATAAGCTGATTGCCACCATCCGAAGCAGGGAAATCTCTGCTTCTATTATTTTGCAGTCACAGAGCCAGCTGAAGGCAATGTACAAGGATAGTGCGGACACAATTCTGGGGAATTGTGACACAATGCTGTTCCTTGGAGGTAAGGAAAAGACCACTCTGAAAGAGATGAGTGAGCTTCTGGGGAAGGAGACGATTGACCTTTACAACACCTCGGAAACACGCAGCAACCAGAAGTCATTCGGGCTGAATTACCAGAAAACTGGGAAACAGCTGATGACGGAGGATGAGATCGCAGTCATGGACGGCGGGAAATGTATCCTGCAGATCCGTGGTGTCCGTCCGTTCTATTCGGACAAATACGATATAACCAAACACCCCAATTACCGGCTTCTTGCAGATTATAGTGAGAAGAACCGGTTTAATGTGGAAAAGGAACTGGATCCGAAGTACACACCGAAACCTGATGATGAGGTGGAAGTGATGGAAATGGATCTTTCAGGAGACGGGAATGAGCAGGAAAATAATGAGGAAAGGAATAACTAACAGGGTGCGCCGGTATTGTTACCGGCGTTTTTCAATTTATTCCCGGTTACACCCGGCAAAGTTAGTTTTGGTGATTTATATGGCATTTTTTACCAGTGCAATTACTACTCTTAAAACCCTGGTCGTAGCAATCGGGGCAGGCCTTGGCGTATGGGGTGTCATTAACCTTCTCGAAGGTTATGGCAATGACAACCCTGGCGCAAATGCTCATGTGCCATAAAGTAACACACAAGAATTTGATAGACAGCAGCCCTCTGTTCCGTATTGAGAAGTTAAAAATATTTCACACGACCTATTGACATAGGCAATCGGAAGTGATATATTTATAACAGCATGAAGTTATAAATATATCACTCGGAGGTTGCTATGAAAAAAATCAGTTTAAGAATGCTTATGTTTGTCCAAGCCATTGTTGCTTTTTGTATTCCGGCATACTACCATCTGATGGTGGTTTATAAGTTAAATTCCAATGCGCCGGTATGGATTGCGATTATTCTATTGGCTGTCGTAAGTTGGCTGAAGAAAAATTCTGATGTCATGGACGAATACGCGAAAAAGACTGTACAAATCGCAGATGCTATCTGCTTCAAGGTTGCCCTCGTCTTTATGGGAATTATCATCTTTCCCTTTTTACTGTTAGACGGCACTTCTCCATATTTAACAGGCTATCTTTTAACTGGCGGCATTTTTATTTTAGTGCTAATTCGAGCCATTGTCTTTTACTGGATTGATAAAAATGGGATGGAATAACGATGTTGAAAACAAAGATTAAAGAATACAGGGAAAAAGAAAATATGAAACAAAGTGAGTTAGCTACTTTGATTGGTGTTCGTAGAGAAACAATCGTCCATTTAGAAAACGGGCGATATAATCCATCTCTGAAAATGGCAATGGATATTGCAAAAGTTTTTCATACGACGGTGGAGGAGTTATTTGAATTTACAGACTGAAAGAAGGCATGGGTATGGTTGGTGAAACAGCGAGATTTTTTGGAAAACACATCTTAAAATTATTTCTGCTAACGCTCGGAGCGATAATATTGCTTACCGTCGCTTTTTTCTGCTACTATAATCAAAATCCTATGGCAGCAATCGAAGAAATGCAGTCTTTTAGGGCCGCAACGGCTAACCTCATAACCTCGGACAACAAAATTTCTTTTGTTGCGCTGTTTCTAAACAACATGAAAGCCGGGACACTCTATTTGCTGTTTGGTTTTATCGCACCCTTGTCTATTCTTGTAACTGTAATACTAACTAAAAGTTTAGGGGCTGCGCTTGTATATTCGCAGGTAGAAAATTCAATCCCAGCATGGAAAAGTCTGTTGGCTAATGTTCTTCCACACGGCATATTTGAATTATCTGCGGTCTGCCTTTGTGTTTCCATAGGACTTTATATCGGAACATATTGGTTTCGGAAAAACAAGATTTATAAAGGCAAACAACTTGCAAAATACACAATAATATTATACGCAGGTTTTATCGTTCCGCTTATGCTATTGGCTGCACTTATTGAAGCCTATATCACTCCGCAGATTGGAGCAATGCTATTATAAAAATTATTATATGTGTTTTCTCATTAGTTAGCAAAGCCAGCCGAGCCAGTCAACGGTCAAGATGAACGGCGCATACGCGCCGCCGTTGACAGCCCCGCCCGCCTTTGCTGGTAGGCAATCAAGGGGCGACAGCAAGGA
>UQSX01000088.1 GCA_900543715.1 uncultured Blautia sp.
TCACTTACCTTCCCTGTCTCTTCTAAAACTATCCCAGGTCCCTGGCTGCAGTCATACTTCTGTTTATATCTGTCCCCTGGGACTTTTGTAAATCATTATACCAATCTGTACCGTAATTATCAAGATATTTTTGTCCTAAGTTTCTGCAAGAAAGGCTTGCAAAATCCCGGTTTTACGGTAAAATAGAAGAGATTACGCACAAACAAATCTTGAACAAGATAAAAGTGAGGGAAATTTTTAAAATGATCGCAGCAAATAATGTTACTTTACGAATCGGTAAGAAAGCACTGTTTGAGGATGTCAATATTAAATTCACAGAAGGAAACTGCTACGGCCTGATCGGAGCCAACGGAGCAGGAAAGTCCACATTCCTGAAAATCCTCTCCGGGCAGTTAGAGACCACCAAGGGAGATATCTCCATCACTCCTGGTCAGCGCCTCTCCTTCCTCCAGCAGGATCACTTCAAATATGATGCCTTTCCCGTGCTGGATACGGTTATCATGGGGAATCAGCGTCTCTATGATATCATGAAAGAAAAAGAAGCCATCTACGCAAAAGAGGATTTCACAGACGAAGATGGAATACGTGCCAGTGAACTGGAAGGCGAGTTTGCAGAGATGAACGGCTGGGAAGCAGAATCTGACGCCGCTACCCTCTTAAATGGACTGGGTATCGAGACAGACCTCCACTACTCTCTTATGGCAGACCTTAACGGAAGCCAGAAGGTGAAAGTACTCCTGGCTCAGGCTCTGTTTGGAAATCCGGATATCCTTCTTCTGGACGAGCCTACCAACCATCTGGACCTGGATGCTATCGAATGGCTGGAAGAATTCCTAATCAATTTTGACAACACCGTGATCGTGGTATCCCATGACCGTTACTTTTTGAATAAGGTCTGTACTCATATCGCAGATATTGACTACGGAAAGATCCAGCTCTATGCCGGAAACTATGATTTCTGGTATGAGTCCAGCCAGCTTCTGATCAAACAGATGAAAGAAGCGAACCGCAAGAAAGAGGAGAAGATCAAAGAACTCCAGGAGTTTATCTCCCGGTTCTCCGCCAACGCTTCCAAGTCCAAACAGGCCACTTCCAGAAAACGTGCTCTGGAAAAAATCCAGTTAGACGAGATCCGTCCTTCCAGCAGAAAATATCCTTATATTGATTTCCGTCCCAACCGGGAAATCGGAAACGAAGTGCTGATGGTAGAGGGACTTTCCAAAACCATTGACGGAGTCAAGATTCTGGATAATATCTCCTTTACCCTTGGAAGAGAAGACAAAGTAGCCTTCGTAGGCGGCAATGAAAGAGCTAAGACTGTACTCTTCCAGATCCTTATGGGAGAAATGGAACCAGACGAAGGAACTTATAAATGGGGTGTTACCACATCCCAGTCCTACTTTCCTAAGGATAATACCAAGGAATTTGATAATGATCTGACCATCGCAGACTGGCTTACAGGATATTCTGAGATCAAGGATGCCACCTATGTCCGTGGATTCCTGGGACGTATGCTTTTCCCTGGAGAAGACGGCGTAAAAAAAGTACGAGTGCTTTCAGGAGGAGAAAAGGTAAGATGCCTTCTCTCTAAAATGATGATCTCCGGCGCCAATGTACTGATCTTTGACGAGCCTACCAACCACCTGGATATGGAGTCTATCACAGCTTTAAACAACGGTATGATCAAGTTCCCCGGAGTGATCCTTTTCGCTTCCCATGACCATCAGATCGTTCAGACTACCGCCAACCGGATCATGGAAATCCTGCCAACCGGCATTATGATCGATAAGATCACTACTTATGATGAGTACCTGGCTAATGATGAGATGGCAAGAAAGCGCACCGTATACACTATGACTCAGGAAGATAATTAAAGTTATAGATCCATTTGTCATAAAAGAACCGCTGCATTGGGGGGGAACTCCCACAAATGCAGCGGTTCTTTTTTAGAGAAATTCTGATAGGCTATCGGGGAACGTTTCTCTCTTTCTGAGGGGTCCTCTGCTCCGGCTGTATCTTCATATCCCGGAATTCTTTCGGTGAAATCCCGTATTCTTTTTTGAATGCCCGGTAAAAACTGGAGTAATCTTTAAAGCCAAACATAAGGTAAGCCTTAGTTATACTGATATTACTGAGTATGGCGTCCTGACAGGCGGCCAGTCTCTTTTTCATAATATACTGGTGTATGGATATTCCTGTATTTTCCTTAAAAATATGAGCAATATGATACTTGCTGGCATAAAATTTCCCCGCCAGATACTCCAGGGATAAATCCTGGTCCAATTGGGTATCTATATATTGAATGATATTTTCATACAAGTTCTGATCCTCCTTCAGCCTTCTTGGATGCGTTCTCTCATAGGCCATTCGGCTGAGGTGGAGAAAAAGATCACAGATACCGATAAAGATTTTTTCTTCTTTTCCAAACCGGTCCCAGTGTATCTCCTCGATCAGGTGAAAGATCCTGGACTGAATACTGCTGAAGTCCACTGCATCATTATGAAAAACATACTGCTGCTTCTCCCTGGCCAGGCGGATGATATAGAAATAGGCTTCTGACATCTGGCGGATCCTCTCATAATAATCCATACTGATCCAGAAAACAAAACGGCTGTATGGCTTCTCTGAGTCATGGATAACTGCTTTGTGGTGGATCCCCGGAGGAATCACCACTACATCCCCTGCCTTTAGACTGTAAAGCTGTTCTTCAATAAGGTAAGAAACGGTTCCTTCCAGAAAGAAATAAAATTCATAGTAGTCATGGGTATGACTGTCTACGTTTGCCATGTGGCTGTCACTGTAATAGTATAGTTCATAATCTCTTGAGAGCATATACTGTCTGGTCAAAAACTGGGTTTTCAGGTTTTTTTTCATAATTTTCATTTTCTCCCTGTGGATTTATATAGATTTCTGTACTTATTTTAGTACAAAACTACAAGTTTTGCAATGTATACAACAAACTTATCAATTGGCTTTTTTTTCCTCGTCCATTATAATAAAATCATAAATTGAAAGAGAGGTATTTATTATGGAAATGACAATGCGCTGGTACGGCAAAGACCACGACACTGTAACTCTGGAACAGATTCGTCAGAGCTGCTATGTAAAGGGGATCATCACCACTCTGTATGACAAAATGCCTGGTGAAGTATGGACTCTGGACGAGATCATGGCAATGAAGAAGGAAGTAGAAGACGCTGGCCTTCATCTTGCAGGTATCGAAAGCGTAAACGTAAGCGACGCTATCAAAACAGGAGCTCCGGAACGTGATAAAGATATCGAAGCTTACATTGAAACCCTGGAAAACCTGGGCAAAGCAGACATCCATATGGTATGCTACAACTTCATGCCTGTATTTGACTGGACAAGAACAGAGCTGGAGCGTAAGAGAGACGACGGTTCTACAGTTCTTGCTTACAGCCAGGACACCATCGACAGCATGGATCCGGAAAAGATGTTCGACAGCATCAAAAATGACATGAACGGTACTGTAATGCCAGGCTGGGAGCCAGAACGTATGGAGAAAGTAAAAGAACTGTTTGCTCTGTACAAAGACATTGATGAAGAAAAATTATTTGACAACCTGGTATACTTCCTGAAAGCTATCATGCCGGTATGTGACAAATATGACATCAACATGGCTATCCATCCAGACGATCCTTCCTGGAGTGTATTCGGACTGCCCCGTATCATTTCCACTCAGGAAAAACTGAAAAGAATGATGGACGCTGTTCCAAATAAACACAACGGTGTAACCTTCTGCATGGGCTCCTATGGAACCAACTTAAACAACGACCTGATCGAAACAATTAAGATGCTGAAAGGCAGAATCCACTTTGCTCATGTAAGAAACCTTCGCTTCAACGACGGCATGAGAGATTTCGAGGAAAGCGCTCACTTAAGCTCTGACGGAACTTTCGATATGTACGCAGTTGTAAAAGCTCTGTATGAATCAGGATTTGAAGGACCTATCCGTCCAGACCACGGACGTATGATCTGGGGTGAAAAAGCAATGCCAGGATACGGACTTTATGACCGTGCACTTGGTGCCGCTTATATCTGCGGACTTTGGGAATCTGTAGAGAAACAGGCAAAAGAAGCAAAATAATAAAAAGAAAGGATCGTGTGTAGATTATGAAACTGACTTTAGAAGGTCTGAAAAACACAAAGGACTGGGAAGCAGCCGGTATCGCTCTTCCATCTTATGATGTTGCAAAAGTAGCTGAAAACACAAAGAAAGCTCCTGTATGGGTACACTTCGGAGCAGGAAATATCTTCCGTATCTTCATCGGCGGTCTGGCTGACACACTGATTTCCAATGGTGCAGCCGACAAAGGTATCACCTGTGTGGAAACTTTCGACTTTGACGTAGTAGACAAAATCTACGTGCCTTACGACAATCTGGTATTAGCTGTTACCTTAAAGGCTGACGGCTCCACAGACAAAAAGGTTCTGGGCTCTCTTACAGAAGCCATCAAAGCTCAGTCCAATGTTCCGGAATACTGGAACCGCCTGAAAGAAATCTTTGTTGATCCAGGTCTTCAGATGATTTCCTTCACCATCACAGAAAAAGGCTACGCTTTAAAAGGCGCTGACGGAAATTATTTCCCATTTATTCAGGCCGACATCGACAACGGTCCGGAGAAACCGGGTGCTGCTATGGCAGTTGTATGTGCTCTTCTCTTTGAGCGTTACAAAGCCGGAAAATATCCTCTGGCAGTAGTCTCCATGGATAACTGCTCTCACAATGGCGAAAAACTCCAGAACTCTATCACCACCATGGCAAAAGAATGGCTGGCAAAAGGATTCGTAGATCAGGGATTTGTGGACTATATTTCTGATGAGAAACAGGTTTCCTTCCCATGGTCCATGATCGACAAGATCACACCAAGACCTGCAGATTCCGTATGTGCAGATCTGGAGAAAGCCGGAGTGGAAGACATCGCTCCTGTTATCACCTCCAAGAGAACCTATATCGCTCCTTTTGTAAATGCAGAAGGACCTCAGTACCTGGTTATCGAGGACAAGTTCCCTAACGGAAGACCTGCTCTCGAAAAAGCCGGCGTATATATGACAGACAGAGATACGGTTAACAAAGTAGAGAGAATGAAGGTTACCACCTGTCTGAATCCTCTCCACACAGCACTGGCTGTATACGGCTGTGTACTGGGTTACACACTGATTGCTGATGAGATGAAAGATTCTCAGTTAAATAAACTGGTTCATGAGATTGGTCCCGTAGAAGGCATGCCTGTGGTTACAGATCCCGGTATCCTCTCTCCTGCTGATTTCGTTGATGAAGTTATCAACGTGAGAATCCCGAATCCATTTATGCCGGATACCCCACAGCGTATCGCAACAGATACCTCACAGAAAGTAGGTATCCGCTACGGCGAAACTATCAAATCTTATGTGGAGAAATATGGCGATGCTAAGAAGCTGACAGCCATTCCTCTGGCTATTGCAGGATGGTGCAGATATCTCCTGGGCGTAAATGACGAAGGCGAGAAATTCGAACTTTCCGCTGACCCAATGCTTCCTGAACTGTCTAAAGTACTGGAAGGCATTGAGGTAGGCAAACCGGAAACTTACAACGGCCAGTTAAAATCTATTCTTTCCAACGCCAATATCTTTGGAATCGACCTGTATCAGGCAGGCATCGGCGAAAAGGTTGAGGAAATGTTTAAAGAAGAAATTGCCGGACCTGGCGCCGTAAGAGCTACTTTGAAAAAATACATGGATTAATCATTACTCCTAAAAGAAAAAAGAGGGGTCTGCCGCAATGCGGCGGCCCCTCTTTTTACGAAAAACCTTTTATTACATCTGGGCAGCTCTGTCTGCCTGCTGATATCGTTCCGCCCGGCGGAGTACTGCCCGGATCCGGGCCATCATTTCTACTTTTCCCATAGTCCTGGACAGATAATCGTCGGCCCCATGGTCAAAACACCGTGCTTTTCTGGATCCGTCATTTGTATCTGATACCATGATCACGGGAATCTGAACATATTCAAAAGAATCTCTCAGGATATCCAGGATATCCAGGCCCTTTTCCCCAGGCAGATCATAGTCCAGAAGGATCAGTTCCGGACGGTGCTGCTTTAAAACTTCCAATAGTTCTTTCCCTGACGGGATCGCCTCTGATGTATAGCCGCAGGATTCCAGTGTATACATCAGGATTTTTCGGAATTCCCCCTTCGGTTCAATACAGTAAACCACAGCTTTCCACTCCTATTTCTTCCTTACTTCTTTACCTTCTCATGTTCTCCTGTGATAGAGTAGATCACCCAGTCTGCAATATTTTCCGCATGATCTCCTATCCTTTCGTAGTATTTTGCAATTATGGCCAGATCCAGGTCTTCTCTCAAAAAAGCCTTCATACTGTCCTTCAGCATATGGATGTTTTCCTCAGCCATCTCTTTTAAAGGGATCTGGCTGTCTGACAGATCTGTCTCTCCTGTAAGGATCATTTCACCGATATCTCCTGCCTGTATACCTATTCTCTCCATGTCCGTCACAATCTTCAAGGCGGAGGATATCTTGCGCAGGTCTGAGGCCACCGGCTGCTGGAGAAGAAGAAGCTTCATACACTTTTCTTCTATTTCTCTTTCCATATGGCGTATCTTGTCACACAGTTCTGAAACCTCCCAGGTCAGACTCTGCCGGCTCCCCTTCAGAGCCCTGATAGTAATTTCAATGCTCTTCTGGCAGGCATTTCCCATACTGATCAGTTGTTTATTCAGATCTTCTAATTGCTTTTCATAATACTCTCTCATGCCTATCATTTTAAAGCTTTACTGTAAAGAAAAAAATCATGTTTTTGTAAATTTTCCGAAAACATTCTACATTTAAAATTATTCCCCCAGAGCATACAGGGCCGTGGCAATACGGATCTGATATGCCCCGAAAGAAAAGCTTTGGGTAAAATAGAGAATAACAATCCTTACTTCAGAAACAGATAAATCACATCTGCACACAGCAGAATCGCCAGAATAGCAGACACCGCCTGAATGACTTTCTCCGGCATTTTTCTGACTCCTTTTTCGAAAAGAGGCTGAAGGATATAGAGAAAAATCATTCCTCCGATTCCAAAGCGTATGCTGGGGTTAAGGGCCACTCTTCCCTGGAAGTTAAAAGCAAATCTGGTGTAATCCCACATCCATTCCCCTCTTGTAGCTTCCATGATGTAGCTGGCCGCCAGCTCTACTACTGTAGTAATCACCACAATTCCCAGAAAAACCAGGATTGGGGTAATATTCAGTTTCCATACTCTGATTTTTTTCTTCATGAGCCAGCTCAGAGAAAAAATCAGGATCAGCGCCCCGAAACCATAAATAACACAGTATGGGCCGAAAAGTACACCTCTGTTGGAAAATCCCCATCTGTAAACTACTACCTCCAAAAACACCTCATAGCACCAGCCGATAATAGAATAAAACATAAAGTATAAAAAATATTCCTGTAACTTTTTCACTCTTTTTCTCCTTATTGCAAATCCTCTCTGGTAATTTCTATAGACGGATAGTGAGCCAGTTCCGTCAAATCAGTATCTAAAGGTACACTGTAAACCATATAATAATTCTCAGGGCTTTTCTCCAATAACTCCTGAAGTTTCTCTCTTGCAAGCTCCTTTTCTTCTGTAGCAAAAACTACAGATACTACTCCTGTTTTTCTATCTTTTTCCTCTTCTACGCTGCCACATAAGATCAGTTTCAGTCTTCCTTCTCCTTCTAGTCCCATTTTCACATAATCTTGATAATCCATATATGCCCCTCCTGTATCATTTTCTTTCTTATATCTCGTAAATTAACTTCAGCAAGGCAATTTATTCTAAAAGCCTTCCCTCCCGATAAGACCATTCCAAATAGCTGGGATTTTGATAATACAAATCCGTACTGAAATCAGAAATTTCATCACTGACCTGTTCAAAAGAAAGACAGTGGTTTACTTCTGCATCATACAGTTCTTTCTTCACACCTTCTTCGCCCATAGCACGGACGATGACTCCTCTTTTATTCCTCGTCTTTCTTGCCGTAAATTCTATGAGAGCACACACGTAAAAAAAGTCATTTACATAGTTCCAAACAGTGTCATTAGCCATTGGTCCCCTCTCCTCTGTTTGCCCACCTAATTGCCTGCTCTAAATTATTTGTACAATAAAATCCCCAAGAAAAATCTTTTGTGTATCTTGTCTTACGAATTTCTGGAAATTCTACAACTTCTTTACTGGCATGATACAAAATCATAATGAAGCTTCACTCCTTCCTCATTTTCACCTCACCACAGCCTGCCCACCAAACACCGCCAATATACCTAACACCACACTTAAGCTCACATACAGCAGCGCCGTTACTGTATTGCCACCCTTGAGCAAATCTCCTGTTTCCAGAGCAAAGGAAGAAAATGTGGTAAACCCTCCGCATATTCCAACCTTTAAAAACAGCACTGCTCTGGGATTCAGGGCATTGTTCTTCAGAGCCAGTCCGGCAATCATGCCTATGATAAAAGAGCCCAGTATGTTTATGGCAAGTGTTTTAATAGGGAAAGCCAGGTTCTCATTTACCGGGATCAGTCCCATGAGATAACGGCAGACTGCCCCGATAAATCCTCCGGCGCCTACTATAATACATTCGATCATCTTTCTCTCCTCTCTCAAGTTTCTCTATATCACCGATTATACCTTGAAACCCTTAAAAACTCAATTCAAAGCCTGTATTTATACTCTGATGCAGTTCACAAAAATTTTACTTAAAATTATTATAACAGCAATAGTTGTCATTTAGCTCTTCATGATATATTAAATCACGCAAACACAAAACGACTCAGGCGGAAATTTATGAAGTGGTAAAGAAAAAGCCGGATATTACCCTGCTTATGGTCTTTATGGCCCAGGGAACCCCGATTGACCATATCCTGAATTATAAATATGTGTCTGCAGAAATTCTGGATACCGTCGTGGGAAGCTTTGGTCTGGTAACAGTCTCTCCCTTTACAGCGCTGACTGCCGGAATCCTTCTTACCAGAAAAAACATGAGGTTCAGGAACAGACCGAAGAAAGTATACAGCCTGAAAAAGCAATCGGCTCTTTAGAATAATCTATTTTGTTGAATCCTCTTTTAAATAGCCGCTGCCCCCTTTGATGAAAGAAAATTTTCTTCATCAAAGGGAGCAGCGGCTATACTTTTGATCATCAATTAGATATATTTTACTATCTTGTAAAATCAGGAGTTCCTGCCATATCATAGGGCGTTACCTGATATACATAGTAGTTCAGCCAGTTGGTATACAGATTATTGGCGTGAGCTCTCCACAAAAGGAGGGGCTTATTTTCTGCGTTATCGTCGGGATAATAGGCTTTTGGCATATCGATAGGCAGTCCCTTGCCCAGATCTCTCTTATATTCCTGGTCCAGGGTTACCCTGTCGTATTCCGGATGTCCCATGACAAAAATCTGCCGTCCTTCCTGGGCCATAGCCAGGAACACGCCTGCTTCCTCTGACTCTGCCAGAACAGTAAGAGCTTTACAGTTATGGATATCCTCTGCAGGCACTTCTGTATGACGGGAATGAGGTGCCAGAAATACATCGTCAAATCCCCTTACCAGAGGGATCTTCCGGTTCATGACCTTATGAGGAAACAGACCAAAAACTTTATGATCCATCATCTTTTTTTTCAGTCCATAGTGATAGTACAGGCCTGCCTGGGCAGCCCAGCAAAGATATATGGTAGAGGTGACATTCTCTTTTGTCCACTCCATGATCTCTTTCATTTCTTCCCAGTAATCTACTTCCTCAAATTCCATCTGCTCCACCGGAGCTCCGGTGATGATCATTCCATCGTACTTCTGCTCTTTCACTTCATCAAAAGTCTGGTAGAACTTATTCAGATGGCTGGTGGCTGTATTTTTGGAAGTGTGGCTTTTTACCATCATAAAAGAAACATCCACCTGGAGAGGGGTGTTGGAAAGAGAACGGAGGAGCTGCAGCTCCGTCTCCTCTTTTAAAGGCATCAGATTCAGAATGAGAATCTGTATGGGACGGATATCCTGATGTACCGCCCGGTTTTCGTCCATTACAAATATATTTTCTTTTTCCAGGATCTCCTTTACCGGAAGATCGCTTTGTATTTTAATCGGCATCTTTTCTCCTCACCTTTCTGTATCCTTTTTCGAGTAATACTCCATATTATCTTATTCTACAACCAACAGGGCTTTCCTGCAAGATTTTTACATTAACGGTGCAAAAGGTCTTAAGGCCTTTCCCAGAACCCTTGTACCTAATTTCAGCTTTTTATAATCTGAAATCTGAATCTTTATACTCTTTTCCAATGTTTCCTGAAAGTCCTTCTTTATATAGGGGATCTGTGAGTTTCGGTACATCAGGAGCCCGCATTCAAAATGGTGGTAAAAACTTCGATAATCCAGATTCACTGTTCCCACCACTGCTTTTTCATCATCTGACACAAAAACTTTGGCATGAACAAACCCCGGCTCATATTCATAAATCTCCACGCCGGCCTCCAGAAGCTCATTATAATAGGTCTTAGCCAGAGAGAATGCCGTCTTTTTATCCGGAATATGCGGCATGATAATCTGCACCTCTACCCCGCGTTTTGCCGCGTAGACCAACGTCATAAGGAATTCATGGTCTAATATCAGATAGGGCGTCATAATATGAACATAGTCCCTGGCTGTATTGAGGATATCCATATATACCTGTTTTCCCACTCGCTCACTGCCGTAGGGACTGGAGCCATAGGGGATCACATAGCCGTCATTTGCCATAGAAAATTCACAGGGCGTTCTGTACCGCAGATAATCCTCCGGTCTTTTTTCCGAAACATTCCACATTTCCAGGAACATATAGGTAAAGCTTTCCACAGCCTTTCCCTTTATCATCACCGCTGTATCCTTCCAGTGTCCGAACCGAATCTTTCTGTTAATGTATTCATCTGCCAGATTAGTTCCGCCGGTAAACGCAGTCTTTCCATCAATGACCAGGATCTTCCTGTGATCCCGGTTATTATAATGGGTAGAAAATATAGGCTTAATAGGGGCAAACATTTTGCAGGAAATCCCCTCTTTTTCCAGAAGCTCCGGATAGAAATAAGGAAGAAGGGACAGTACGCAGGTACCATCGTACATCACCCGGACCTCAACGCCTTCTTTTGCTTTCTGTTTCAGGATGTCCAGGATACTTTCCCACATTTCTCCTTCTGCTACAATAAAGAATTCCAGGAAAATAAACTTTTCAGCCTTTTCCAGCTGGGAAAGGATATCTTTATACTGGTAATCTCCCAGAGAATAGTATTTCACAGATGTATGGTCATACACCGGTGCGTCTGCATACTCTGAGAGATAATCTGCCATATGGGCCATCTGCCGGTCTCTTTCCCGAAGCCTATCTTTTACCTCCGGCTCCTGGACCACATATTTCCTGGTTTCTTCTGCCAAAACGTTCAGCCGCTTATAGATCAGTCTGGTGCCCGGCTGGCTGGTAAAATATACATAGAGAAGAGCCCCCACCACCGGGAGTACTGCAATGGGCAGCATCCAGACCAGCTTAAAGTCCGGATTTCCTCTGGCATTGTAGATATAGATCACCACGCTGGCGCTGATAATAAGAAAAAATCCATACAGCGCATAGCTGTAGTCACTGAGAAGTATAAATCCGCC
>UQSX01000089.1 GCA_900543715.1 uncultured Blautia sp.
CAACTTCCATGGGTACTCCCTGATCAAGCAGGGCAAAGGCTGCCGCCGTACTAGGGCCGATAACGGTTTTTGACTTTTTCTGTTCTTGGGCCCATTTTCTAAGCTTCCGGATAAAAACTTCCGGCCGGACTTCTCCATTAGTCTCGGCCAGCATTTCCGTCACAAAAACCATATTGATCGTATCATCTGTAACTTCGCCGGCCAGAAACCCTTTAGATATCTCGTTTTCTTCATTTCCTGGAAGAAAATGGTCTATATAACCGTATTTCTCACGAATTTTTTCCGGTGTCCACATTTCTGAAGGCATTCCAAAGGCATCTCCGTAAGCAGCTCCTATAAAAGCGCCTCGTATTCTGCTCCTTTTATTCAAGTTCATCTGCCACCTCCTCCAATTTTGGTGAAAATCTGGCTCCAAATCCGGTACAGGTATGTGCTGCACATACAGAGGCAAATCTCATGGAGTCTTCCAGTTCCTTTCCCTGCAGACAATAACTGTAAATGAAGCTGCCCATGTAGGAATCTCCTGCTCCTGTGGTATCTACAGTATTTACTTTTTTAATGGGCACTGTTAACTTTGCCTCATTTCCCAGATAAGCAGCAGATCCTTGGTCTCCCAGAGTAAAAAGCAGCAGACCGCTGCAATATTTTCTCAGATAATCTCTGCATTTATCCAGATCTTCAGTTCCTGTAATGGCATAGAGTCCTTCACGGCAAGGTGCAAAAATGTCTACATAAGCAAGGGATTCCAAAATCTCCTCCTTCGATACTCCAAGTCCCTCCATAGTTCCAAGACCGACCTGAAGATTAAAAACTGTAGTAACTCCCGCTTTTTTTGCTTCTTTCAGCGCCGTTAACGCAGCATTTTTCGGAAGCAGGTCTGTATAGAAGACTTTTGACTTACAGATCTGATCCAAAGCTGCTTCTTCCGCATCTAATGAGCCAAAGGCATCTCCCATATTCAGCATGATGAATTTACTGCCGTTCCTGTCTATGACAATATCCGTATGAAGAGTAATACTGCCTTTCTTCATTACCATATTTTCGGCGTTGACGTTTTCCTGTTCCAGGCTGCTGATCACTTCCTGCCCCAGCCCGTCGTCCCCTACGGCTCCTGAATAGCCGCATTTTGCACCAAGCCGAGCCAGCTGTACGATCACGTTTGTTCCGCTGCCTCCAGGCTGCCGTTCATTATCCAGCACCATACAAAACCCGTCCTCTTTTGGAAGGGCGTCCACCTTCATAAGTACATCCATAGCCAGTGTTCCAAGTCCCCACACATCATATCCCATATTTTTACCTCCATTCAAAAATCCAAGAGCCGCTGGTAAGGCATTTTCTACCTGCAGCGGCTCAAATTATCAGATATCTTTATAGGCAGCGGCCTTTTATATGTTTATGGTAGCACTTTTTTCAAAAAACCGCAATCTTCTTACAGCATAGATGCTTTGAGTCAGCACTGGCTCTTTACGCTAAAGTAGACAGTTTTCATTACCATATCCCCTCAGATCTTTCTCTGGTCAGCTTACGTGAGGATGCCAGGGAAGCCATACGTTTCCCCCGTATATCATCCATCCGTATCCCTTACCGGCGTTTTGGGGAAAATGTCTGTGAAAATCTGATTGCAGAGTGCGAACAGGCAAAACCCTCCGAGTCTCTTTCTTTAAAGCCCGAAGATCTTCTCTTTGACCATGAAGACAGTATTGATGCCCCTCCGTCCTTTCGCTTTAAAAAAATGATAGTGGTAGGCAGTATCAATACAGATATCACACTAAATGTTGATGAAGCTCCGAAACCAGGAAGTACCATCATTACTACCTCTTCGTCCACAACGCTTGGCGGAAAAGGCGCCAACCAGGCCATTGGAGCCGCAAAACTTGGACGGGAAGTAGTAATTCTAGGGAAAACCGGAAATGACTATGATTCTAATGTGGTCTATGATACTTTTAAAAAAGAGCATGTTCTCACTCATGGACTTCGGAGAGATTCCCGTTCTCTTACCGGAAAAGCTTACATCCATGTGCTAAAAGATGCAGAAAGCACTATCACGATCCTTCCCGGAGCCAATCTTCACCTGCTTCCAGAGGATATCCTTTCCAGAGAGCACTTGTTTAAAGGATGCGGCTACTGTCTTATTTCCACAGAAATTCCTGAGGAAACAGTTATACAGGCCCTAAAGACAGCAAAAAAGCACCAGGTAAAAACCATCGTCAAACCTGCTGCGCTTTCCTCTCTTCCTGAAGATCTGCTGGAAAATACAGATATCTTTGTTCCAAATAAAAATGAAGCCTCTGTACTTTGTCCAAATACGGCAGACGTGGAAAAACAGGCCGAATTTTTTCTTTCCAAAGGCTGTCCGGTGATCATTATTACCCTTGGGCACAGAGGATGCTATTTAAAAACAGAAAAGGAAAGTACCTACTTTCCTGCGTCTAATTTCCCCTCTGTGGATTCCACAGGAGGAGCAGATGCTTTTATTGCGGCTCTGGCCTCTTATCTCACAGAAGTCTATCCTCTGATAAAAGCTATCCGGATCGCATCTTATGCGGCCGGATTCTGCGTGTCCAGAGCAGGTGTCGTACCGGCGCTGATCGACCGGCCTTCTCTGGAAAATCATATAAGGATCAGCGAGCCCGATTTGCTGTTTCCACAGCGATAAAGTCATAATATCGTAGTTTTTTTCTGCTTTTTTGAAAGACGGCATTTACCCTTTCTTTTATAATGGTATCTAGTACTAAAGGGCTGTTCCATTAAACGCCTGACATCTGTTAATGGAACAGTCTTCTTTTATCGGTAACTATTGTCTGAAAAATTCCATCAGACTCAGGGAGGTTTCATATGAATGCAATAACAAAAGATACGAGTTCTACCTTTTACAAGGATATGGTGCGCCTGGCTCTGCCTATCGTTCTGCAGAATCTGATCACTACAGCAGTCAGCTCCGCAGATGTAGTCATGCTGGGATTTGTAAACCAGACCGCTCTGGCTGCCGGCTCTCTTGCCAGCCAGATCATGTTTATCCTGAATCTTGTATACTCAGGGATATCCTCTGGAATCATTATGCTTGCGGCACAATACTGGGGAAAAAAGGACACACGTACTATTGAAAATATCATGGGGATTGGTATGCGTCTTTCTATTTTAATCTCCCTTGTATTTTTCATCCTTGCCTTTTTCTGTCCCTCTCTGCTCATGCATATTTTCACCAATGATCAGACGCTTTTGGGGCCTGGAAAGACTTACCTGCGGGTGGTCAGCTTTTCCTATCTGTTTATGAGCATCTCCCAGGTTTATCTTTGCACTATGCGGGCCATTGAAAGAGTGATCTTTGCCACAGTTGTAAATGGAACAGCACTGCTATTAAATATCATTTTAAATGCTGTCTTTATTTTCGGATTGTTCGGCGCCCCTCAGATGGGAATCGCAGGAGTGGCTCTTGCCACCACCATTGCCCGGTTTATAGAGCTGGGGCTGTGTATGATAGACTCTCTAAGGTTTAAAACCCTCAGATTCCGCCCTGCGGCCATCTTCCAGCATCAGAAAGTACTTTTTGGAGATTTTATGCGATATTCTCTCCCCGCTTTTGGAAACGAAGTGTCCTGGGGAGTCGCCTTTTCTATGTACTCGGTGATCATGGGACACCTGGGAAGCGACATGGTAGCGGCAAACGCCGTAGTAGTGGTAGCCAGAAATCTGGGAACTGTGCTCTGCTTTGGTATTGCCAATGCCGGGGCTATCCTCCTCGGCAAATCCATAGGGGCAGGACGCATGGAGCTAGTAAAAGCAGATGCCTCCCGCTTTTGTAAAGTCACCTTTTTCAGCGGTGCTGCCGGAGGTATCCTGATCTTTCTGCTCCGTCCCGTGTTTATGAATATGTCTGATCTGAGTGCCGTATCCCAGGGATATCTGAATATCATGCTCTTTATAAACATGTATTACGTTATAGGACAGGCTATGAATTCTGCTGTCATCAGCGGTATTTTCCGGGCAGGAGGAGATTCTAGATGGGGATTTATCTGTGACTTTATTGACATGTGGGTATATGCAGTTCCCCTGGGCTTTCTTTCTGCTTTTGTTCTTAAGCTGCCGCCTATGTGGGTATATTTCCTCATCTGCACAGATGAATTTGTAAAGCTTCCCTTTGTATACCGGCATTACAAAAGCTATAAGTGGCTGAAAAATATTACCCGTGAATTCTAAATCTTTGATATGAAAAACCGGACAGGTCTTCCGGAAAATTTTTCGTTTTTCCGCAAGCCTGTCCGGCTCTTTACTTCTTTAGAATATCCTTCTCATTTCATACCATCTGGCTCCTCCGTGGGAAGAATCCGCCACACCGAAGCACTGAAATCCATGGCTTTCATAAAAACCGATCAGCCTTTCCTTACAGGTAAGGATCACTCCTTTCTTTCCCCTTTTCCGGGCCAGATCTGCAAAATATTCCACCAGTTTTCCTGCGATTCCCTGATGTCTGTATGCAGGGAGTACATTCAGGCCAAACACTGTCTGATAGGCCCCCTGGGAATTGTGAAGACTTACATCATGATACATCTCATCAGGAAGACATGGTTTATCTGTCGTGCCTCCATTAATGAATCCTATAGGTTGCCCTTCTGCCTCTGCCACCACAAAATTTTCCGGAAAAGCCTTCATTCTCTCTTCAATCTGGGCGGGGGAAGCCGCCTCCAAGGGAGGAAAGCAGATTCCTTCTATTTCTGCCAGAAGCTGGGTCTCCTGGGGCTTTGCCATTCTGATCACTACATCTGTCATGTTTTTGTCTAAATTCCTTTCGCCAGTTTTTCTATAATGTCCACGCAATTGTCAATCCCGATCAGGCTGCTGTCCAGACACAGGTGATAGTTCTGAGCCATCCCCCAGGTTCTCCCTGTATAATGCTGGTAGTAAAGCTTTCGCTTTTTATCTTTTTCCTCCAGCCTTTTCTCTGGTTTCTCTTCTCTTTCCCCATAGAGGCGGATGATCCTTTCCTTCTTAAATTCCAAAGGCGCATGGACAAATACATGGAGGCAGTCCTCTCTGTCCTCCAATACATAGTCTCCACATCTGCCTACGATCACACATGGTTCCTTCTCCGCCAGCTTCCGGATGATATCATACTGGACAGACCAGAGATAGTCTGCCATGGACATTCCGTTTGGTCCCATGGCCTGACCATGAGTAAGACTGTAGAAAAACCAGTTAGAGCTTGACGCCTCCTCTCCCTGTTTTTCCACGAACTCCTGGCAGAATCCTGTTTCCTCTGCAATCTTCCTGATCAATTCCTTGTCATAATAGGGAATTCCAAGACGATCTGCAGTTTTCTTTCCGATAGTTCTTCCTCCACTGCCGAATTCACGGCTGATAGTGATCACCCTTTTTCCCATAATCCTTCTCCTTTCTCAGTAAAGCAAGAAATGCAAAACTGTCAGGCTTACCTGCTTAAGATTCCTGCCTCTTTCAAGCTTTCCTGAATTCTATCCAGTACTTCCTCGCTGTCTGCCCAGACAGTATGACAGTGATATCCAGAGGTAATATTCTTCAGGGGACGGGATTTCCCGCTTCGGATTTCTTCCAGAAATTTCCGGACCTGCATTCTGGAACTGATATTGAGAGGCGCCCGAAGCTCTCCATAGACTTCGTGGTCTACAAATACATCTTCTACCTTTCCGCCCCAGTCCACAATCAGGTTCAATTCTTCTTCTATCCGTTCATCTGAATGGAAAACCCGGAAAATCCTCACTGCTCTTTTCTTTTCCCTGCAGATATATCCTCTGTTGGTGGAGAAAATTTCTTTATCACCGGCTCTCAGCAGGGCGATATCCTGGACGATCACCTGTCTGCTCACATGAAAGATTTTTGCCAGTTTCTGCCCGGATACCGGCTTTTCGCTTTCTTCTATGTATCTTAAAATTTCCTGTCTCCGTTTTTCTCCTGCCATCTGACCTGTCATCTCCTCCTATATCCAGGAATACTTTTTATGAAATCTATGTACGCCTGATTTTCTGTCTCTATTATACTACATGAAGGTTCTTTAAGGAAAGGTCTAAAATCGGCGCAGAATGGGTCAGAGCCCCGCTGGAAATATAATCTACTCCTATGGAAACCAGTTTTTCAATGTTTTCTCTTGTTACATTGCCTGAACACTCGGTCTGGGCCCTGCCGTCTATAAGTTCTACCGCTTCTCTCATCATTTCCGGAGACATATTGTCCAGCATAATAATATCTGCCCCTGCCTCCAGAGCCTCCTTTACCATATCCAGATTTTCGGTCTCTACCTCAATCTTCCTTACAAAAGGAGCGTACTCTTTTGCCATCTCCACAGCCTTTTTCACGCTTCCTGCTGCTCCGATATGATTATCTTTCAGTAAAATACCGTCAGACAGATTATATCTGTGGTTGTAGCCTCCTCCTGTTTTTACCGCATATTTCTCGAAAATACGCATATTGGGAGTAGTTTTCCTGGTATCCAATAGTTTTGTTTTGCTTCCTTCCAGCATATCGGCAATCTGTCTGGTGTAGGTAGCAATGCCGCTCATTCTTTGGAGATAATTCAGTGCAGTCCGTTCTCCGGAAAGAAGAACCCGGATATCTCCTCTCACCATTCCCAGTAGCTGTCCTTTTTTCACTTTATCGCCGTCTTTTACATAGAATTCTGTCTCTGTGTTCTCATCCAGAAGGGTGAATACCCGCTCAAAAACCCAGAGTCCGGCAATGACTCCATCTTCTTTGCACAGAAGCTGGACCTCTCCTGTCTCTTTCTTTCTCATAACCGAATTAGTGGTAATGTCCTCACTGGTAATATCCTCCTCAAGGGCCATCCGGATCAGACGGTCTGCATTTAATTTCATAGTTATCTCATTCATTTTGCCTGTCTCTCCCTTTCAATTTCTCCTAATACTTCCTGTTTATAGGTATCTGCCAGGTTTTTCTCCTGTCTGCAGATACATTTTTCTGTTTTCTGAAGAAGTTCAGCAAAGTCTTTTTCCTGTTCCCCTTCAGACTGCCATTTTTTTCCAATATCCTGGGCCGCCCGTTGGGCAAATACCAGACTCTCTAAAAGAGAGTTGCTCGCCAGGCGATTAGCTCCGTGAACACCATTGCAGCTGGTCTCTCCCACAGCATAAAGATGTCCCATGGTAGTTTTGCTGCTGCTGTCCACATGGATGCCTCCCATAAAGTAATGCTGGGCTGGAACTACCGGTATCCAGTCTTTTGTCACATCATAGCCTTCTTCCAGACATCTTTCATAGATGTGAGGGAAATGGTTCAGGATCACCTTTTCTCCCAGAACGGTCATATCCAGCCATACATAGGGCTTCCCGTCCTTTTTCATCTGTTCCTGTATCTTGGCTGTAAGCAGATCTCTGGGCAGCACCTCATTGGCAAAACGTTCTCCCTTGGCATTATAAAGCTTAGCCCCTTCTCCCCGCACAGATTCAGAAATCAGGAATCTCCGTCCAGGCTTCTGAGAATACAGCGTGGTAGGATGAATCTGGATATAATCAATATGTTCTAATTCTACCCCATGGCGCATGGCAACGGCAAGTGCATCTCCTGTCAGATGGGGATAATTTGTAGAATGACGGTAGAGCCCGCCGATTCCTCCCGTTGCAAAAATGGTATATCGGGCCTGAATTCCCAGATGTTCTCCTTCTTCCGTTTTCGCTATGATCCCCATGCAGGTATTCTCTTTTTCGATCATATCCAGCATAGTAACCTGCTCCAGTATTTCCACATTAGGCAGGGCCTGCACTGCTTTTAACAGCTTGCTGGTGATTTCTTCTCCTGTAATATCCTCGTGGAAGAGAATTCTGGGTTTAGAGTGGCAGCCCTCTCTGGTATAATCCAGCTCCCCGTCTTTTCTGGCAAAGTCCACTCCGTATTCAATCAGCTCTCGGATCACATTCCTGGAAGAGCGGATCATAATGTCCACAGATTCACGGCGGTTTTCATAATGGCCTGCCTTTAAAGTGTCTTCCATAAAGCTGTCATAATCCTCTTCGTCTCTCAGCACACAGATTCCCCCCTGGGCCAGAAAAGAATCACTTTCTTTCACCTGACCTTTGGTGATCATCAGCACCTGAAGATTCTCTGGAATATGGAGAGCGGCAAAAAGTCCGCTGGCTCCTGTTCCAACAATCAGTATATCTGCATTTTTCGTCTCCATGTTTTTCCTCCTATTTTCCCAGTTCCAGCATTTTGTCCAGAGGTCTTCTGGCCTTTTCCATGGTCTCCGGCTCCAGGGAAACCTGGTATTTTTCTTCTTTCAGAGCATCTCTTACCTTCTTCAGGGTAACTTTTTTCATATCCAGACAGCACTGGCCTGGTTTTACCGGATAGAAGGCTTTTTCGGGACATTTTTTCTCCAAATCCCAGAGCACGCCTTCCTCTGTACCTATCAGGAATTCTTTTTCTTCTGACTGGCAGGCATATTGGATGATCTCTGAAGTGCTCCCCACAAAGTCCGCAGTACGGACCACTTCTGAAACACATTCCGGATGTACCAGTACAGAGGCCTTAGGATGTTCTTTCCTTGCATTTTTTACATCCTCTTCCTGGATTTCTCTGTGCACAGGGCAATATCCCTCATTGACTATAATATTTTTTTCAGGCACCTGAGCTGCCACATAAGCCCCCAGATTACCGTCAGGTATAAAGAAAATATTTTTATTTGGCAGTTTTTTTACAATGTCTACAGCATTGGAAGAAGTGACACATACATCGGACATCGTTTTAAGTTCTGCAGTGGAATTAATGTAGCAGACCACAGCCAGGTCCTCATACTTTTCCCGCATTTCCCTGATCTTCTCCCTGGAAGCCATGTGAGCCATAGGACAGTCTGCCTGGGCATCTGGAAGCAGCACAGTTCTTTCCGGATTCAGAATTTTGGCGCTTTCTCCCATAAAAGACACACCTGCAAAAAGAATCATTTCTGCTTCTGTCTCCCTGGCTTTTTTACTCAGGAAATAGGAATCTCCTATATAATCGGCGATTTCCTGAACCTCTCCGGGCACATAATAATGAGCCAGGATAATGGCTCTTTTTTCCTTTTTCAACTTCTCTATTTCTTCTTTTATGGACTCCATCCCTGTCCCTCCTGTTAACACAATTTTAACAGAAATTATACACCATGTTTTTACATGTGACAAGACACTTGTTAATTTTTTCTGTAAGAGCTGTCTTCCAGAATCTTGTCATTTATGGTAGGGTGGCATTAAATAGAAAAGTCCTTAAAAAAAGGAGTGTTCAACATCATCTCTGGTGACATTGGACACTCCTTGTTATATAAAAATCTATTTTTGTTTTACTGTCCGGACCAGCAGCATCATGGGCCGGCGCATTTCGTCTTTCATCCCCGGAAGCTCCAGCATATTTTCCGGTGGAGCAGGCTCCACCAGACCTTCCAGCATAAATCCGTTTTGCAGTAAGGAATTTACGTAGGTAGTCAGGGTTCTGTGATATTTTATAACCTTTTCTCCCAGGAACAGTGCTTCCCGTTTTCCCTCATAGTAATAATTATCTACAGGAAAGTGAAGGATTTCTCCCCTATCATCATAATACCAATCCTGGGATCCATAAGCAGTAAATACCGGATGCTCCACAGAAAAAATAAAGATTCCCTCCGGTCTCAGCCAGCTGCTGATCTTCTTTACAAGGGCCGGAAAATCTTTGACGTAGTGAAAGGCCAGAGAACTGAGCACAATGTCAAAAGAACTCTCCGGAAGTTCCAGGTCTTCCATGGCTCCTCTTTTATAGGTAATCTTTTGGTGACTGTTGATTTTCTCGGCTTTCTGAAGCATTTTTTCAGAAAGGTCTATCCCAAGCACTCTCTTGGCGCCTTTTTTTGCTGCATAGGCACAGTGCCATCCATAGCCGCAGCCCAGATCCAGCACCTCTTTGTCTGAAAAATCCGGCATCATCTTCTGGAATTCCTGCCATTCCCCGGCTCCCTGAAGGCCGTATTTTGAACGGCTCATCTCACTGTATTTCTGAAAAAACACCGAATCATCATACTTATTTTCTTTCATGCTCTGCCTGCTTTCCCTGGTCTAATTCCAGCCGCTGATCAGCTTTATGATCTCTTCTTCATAGTCTCCCAGAATATCCTCATGACGTCCGACTATACGGACATTCGTCTCAGCTCCCCATTGTCCATTGTCCTGAAATTCCCAGATATGATATACGACTCCCCTGTATTCAAAATTTATGCTTCCGCATCCATCTTCCTCAGCGTAATTATATGGAAATTTCTTTTCTTTCAAGACTTTCTGTATTTTTTCCAGCCGCATTTTCTCTCCTCCTGTTAGTGGCATTTACTCCAACCGCAGTTTTTGCAGATATTGCAGCCTTCCTCAAATACCAGCGGTTCCCCGCACTCCGGACAGTACATCTTGTCTGTCTCCTCCACTGGAGTTACTGCCTTAGGTTTTGGAGCTTTTTTAGGCTTAATGGAATCCTTTCCCTGTTCCTTCTGACTCAGCTCTTCCTGCATTTCCTTGTACATATCCATAAGGGCATTTCCTACAGCCATAGGACAGCATGCTCCCTTGCTGGTATCCTTTCTGGTCACTCTCCTTGCAGTATAGGAAGGACAGGAACCGCTGGAATTTAACTGGTCTACAATCGTTTCGATGTCGATGCCGCCTCTTGCGCTGATCGAAATCATTCTGGAAAGTCCTACCATGAAGTTATTGCAGCCCCCGGTAGATCCTTTGCTCAGATAGGTTTCCAAAAGAGCTCCCGTATGAGGGTCAAAAAGAGCAATACAGTGAAGGCTTCCACAGCCGGTCATCAATTTTCTCTTCTTGCCTACCACGTCATCAGTTACCAGAAGGATTTCGCCTCTCTTCAGGCCTTCCCCGGCAGTTATTTTCTTTTCTTTCTTTTCTTCCTTCTGCTCTGTATTCAGGATGCCAACTCTCTTACAGCCGTCACGGAAAATGGTGATGCCTTTCAGCCCCTGCTCATAGGCGTAAAGATAAAGGCTTTCCGTCTCCTCTACTGTAAAGCTGTTGGGTACGTTTACCGTAGAGCTGATAGAAGCATCGATGTGTTTCTGCCATATGGACTGCATATCAATCCTCTGACGGTAATCCAATGTCATAGCTGTAACAAAGTAGTCTGGCAGTTCTTTGTCTTCTTTCAGATTATGCTGCTTCATATAGTCTTCTACTATCTTTGTGTAAACCTTGTAGTATACATCGGTGCCATGGAGAGATTCTGTCTTGCGCACATAGTAATTGGCATATACAGGCTCAATCCCTCCGGAAATTCCCAGCATAGTAGAAAGTGTGCCTGTAGGGGCAATGGTAAGAAGCTGAGAGTTTCTCAGACCGTATTTATTCACCAGTTCTCTGGTCTTCTCTGTAGTATTGGCCAGGAAGAAAGGTGTAGACATGATTTCTTCTACATTGCACTTTGGAAAAGCTCCCTTTTCCTTTGCCAGTTTTGCAGAAGCTGCAATGGCTGTGTCTGCCATGGCAAAGCCGATCTTATCACACATTTCCACAGCATCCTCTTCTCCGTAAGTCAGCCCCAGCTTCAGAAGGGCGTCAGCCAGTCCCATAATGCCCAGGCCGATCTGTCTCCACTGCTCTACGCTTTCCCTCT
>UQSX01000090.1 GCA_900543715.1 uncultured Blautia sp.
TTCTGCTCCATTGCAGCTGCTGGAGTTTCCATATAAAATATATTGCAAAAGATAAGAAAATTCGGGGGTATAGCCTATGAAAGAAATACATCTTGGCCAGGTTCTGATAGAAAACCGCCGTCAAAGAGAAATTACACAGGAAGAGCTGGCCCGGTTTCTGGGTGTTTCAAAAGCCGCCGTCTCCAAATGGGAAACCGAAGCTGCCTATCCCGACATCCAGCTTCTTCCCCGACTGGCCTCTTTTTTTGATATTACCATCGATGAGCTTATGGGATATGAACCTCAGCTTAGCCGGGAAGAAATACGCCAAATCTACTGCCGCCTGGCAGAAGCTTTCACCGTCCTTCCTTTTTCAGAAGTTCTGGAGCAGTGCAGAGAATATATCAGAAGATACAGTTCCTGCTATCCTTTTCTCTTCCAGATCGGTGTTCTCTGGGTCAATCATATAAATCTGACACCTTCCCAGGAGATTAAAAACGCTCTCCTCAGAGAAACCACAGAACTTTTTAAGAATGTGAAAACCCAGGCTGAAGAGCCCGGCCTTATAAGCGGTGCAGTGCAGATGGAAGCTTATTGCCTGCTCCTTTGCCGCCGTCCCAAAGAGGTCCTGGACCTTCTTTCCCCCAATCTGTCAGAAGCAGAAATAACCGGTCCTTTTGAACCTCTTCTGGCTTCTGCATGGCAGATGAGTGGAAATGTAAAAGAAGCCAAACGAGTCTTGCAGATTGGTATTTACAGAGCTCTTCTGTCCCTTGTAAATCAAATGTCATCTTATATCAGCCTGTGTTCAGATAATCCCGAAGCTGTAAAAGAAAGCTGCAGAAGGCTTCAAAATCTCTGTGATTCTTTTCATCTGGATGAACTGCATCCGGGGTTCCTGCTTTCCTGCTATATTACCATGGCCCAGGGCTTCCTTATTGCAGGTGAAAAAGAAAAGGCAATGGAGACGTTAAATAGGTATATCCATCTGGCTGCAGGGGAAATCTATCCTCTGAAGCTCCATGGGGACAAATATTTCTATCTGCTGGATGAATGGTTCCGGCAGACCTCGGTTCTGGGCGATTATCTCCCGAGAAATGAAGCTGTCATCCGCAGCAGCATCGTTCAGGCTTTGGCAGATAATCCTGCCTTTGCTTCACTTTTAGAGGAGCCATGTTTTTTGGAAATGATCCGGAAGCTAAAGGAAAAATAGGAGGAAAATTAATATGGAAAGGATTCTTTCAGACAATCTTTCAAAAACCTATCCCGGAGGAAAACAGGCCTTGTGTCACATGAATCTTTCCCTTGGGACCGGAGAGGTCTTTGGATTTTTAGGACCAAACGGAGCTGGAAAAACCACTACTGTAAAACTTCTTACCGGGATTCTTACCCCTACAGAAGGGTCCTGCCTGGTCATGGGATATGATCCTTCCAAAGAACCTGAGAAAACTCATTCCCTGACAGGTGTAGTTACGGAGCACGCCCAGATGTACGACCATCTTACGGGCCTGGAAAATCTGCTGTTTTACGCCTCGGTTTTTAATCTTTCTCCCCAGGAGGGAAAAGACCGGGCCCGGAATCTTCTTGAGCGTCTTGGCCTTTGGGAGGCAGCCAAGCAGCCTCTGTCCACCTACTCCACTGGTATGCGTCAGAGGCTGTCTTTAGCCAGGGCTCTTATCCATGGTCCACAAGTCCTCTTTCTGGACGAACCAACTTCCGGCCTTGACCCGGAAAGCGCCCAGAGCGTAAATTCTCTCATCCGGAATCTTGCCCGGGAAGAAGGCACCACAGTTTTTCTCTGTACTCACCAGCTCCGATATGCCCAGGAGCTCTGTACCAGGTACGGACTTATTGAAGAGGGGAAACTATTGGCCCTGGGTACTCTGGAAGAACTGCAAAAGCAGGTGCGGCAGGGAGCTCTTCTTCAGATCTCTGCTGCAAATATCCCGGAAACTGCAGCTTTTCGTAAAATCGGAGAGCTGAGATATGAAAAAGAAATTTTATCTAAGGAAGAGGTTCCCGCTCTCATCCGCCAGGTCGTGGAAGGCGGTGGGGATATTTATTCTGTGGAAACTAAATTTCCCACTTTAGAAGATATCTATTTTTCACTGACTGCCAACAACAAGGAGGAACGGAAATGAACAGAGCTATGCAGGCCATTATAAAAAAGGATTTTCAGAGTATTGCCAGTAACCGCCGTCTTTTTACTTCCCTTCTGGTCGTGCCTCTGATCCTTACTATATTTCTTCCCAGCGTTTTTGTACTTACCGCTTATTTTGTACCCGATGACCCGGACATTCAGTCGATGCTGAAACTGCTGCCCGTATCCTCAGGTTCAGACAGCACTTCCCTGCTCCTGATGGACTTGATTTTTAACTATATACTTCCGGTGTTTTTTCTGATCATTCCTATTATGGCCTCTTCCATCATGGCGGCCAGCTCCTTTGTAGGCGAAAAGGAAAAGCATACTCTGGAAACTCTGCTCTACAGCCCGCTGACCCTCCATCAGATTTTCCGCTCCAAGGTCCTGGCCTCTTTTCTTCTGAGTATGCTGGTATCCCTTCTTTCCTTTCTTGCCATGACCATCGTGGTAGAAGCGGAAATCCTGTTTCTTTTCGGAAGCTTTCTTCTGCCAAAGATCAACTGGCTGATCCTCCTGGCTCTCCTCTCTCCTGGAGTCTCTCTCATAGCAGTGACTCTTATCGTAAGGGGTTCCGCCAAAGCCCGGAGTATGGAAGAGTCTCAGCAGGGAGCGGTTTTCCTGATCATGCCGGTGCTCCTGCTCATAGCAGGACAGTTTACGGGAGTAATGCTTCTCAACGCCTGGATTCTTCTGCTTCTGAGCTTTTTATGTATAGGACTGGCCTGGCTGCTTCTTAAAAAAGCCGTGAAAGGCTTTACCTATGAAATGCTTTTGAGATAGTTTTCTTTTGTCTCTTGCTGTGATACAATGATGAACACAAAGTTAACCGACAAGTACAGTATGAGGGAAAGAAAATGAAAATAGCGGTATGCGATGATGACCTTATTTTTCAAAGACAAATAAAAGAAGAGCTGGACAGGTACTACCGCAGCCTTGATGTTCTAATAGAAGTTTTTTCTTCAGGTGAAGCCTTACTGAAAGCTGTCTGTGCAGATCCTTATGGTTTTTTCTGTGTCTTTATGGATATTGAAATGCCTGGAATAGACGGTATGGAAACCACCAGAAGGCTCCGGCTGCTGAACCGGAACCTTCCGGTGATTTTTCTCACCAGCCACCGGGACCTGGCGATAGATGGCTATGAACTGAATGCCTTCCGTTTCCTTGCAAAGCCTGTGGAACAGGACCGTCTCTATCGGGCCCTGACTGATCTGGAGGCAGAAACTCAGGACCAAAAGCGAATCCTGGTTACAAAAGACGGCAGAGAATTATTTCTGCCTATAGGGGATATTCTCTATATAAAAAGTGAAAATATTTATCTTTCTTTTGTCACGGCAAATGAATCCCACTTAATCCGCAAAAAGCTGAAAGAGATTCTCCCTCTCCTCCCTTCTTCCATGTTCTGTCAGATCCACCGCAGTTATGTGGTGAATCTTCAAAAAATAATTTCTTACACAGGCAAGGCCGTAACTATGGAAGATCAGGCAGTCCTTCCTGTCAGCCGCAACCGCAGAGAAGCCTTAAAAGAGGCTATTATCCACAGTATGGCCGGAAGAGCCGCCTGGAAAAACTAGGAGGGATTATGATTATATTGAAAATTTTCAGCAGTGCTCTGGGGCTTATACAGCTTTGTTTAATTCTCTGCCTCTTTGCCCGATACATTTATCTGGAAAAAGGGTTTTCTTCCTCAAAAAAGCGGCAGTTTTTCTGGGGTATCACAATTTTCGTATCCTTTTTCTATGGAATATTGGAAAAAGTCTTCGGTATTACGGACGGCTTTCTCTTGCTGACTGTAATTTTCCTGTTCTTTGTCTATATATTCCTTACCAGGGAAACCAGACGCATCCGGGGCATCTTTCTGTTATTTCCCATACTTGGATTTGTTTTTTCCATATTTTTATTTCTTGTTCTTATTCCGCTCCTTACAGGACACTATGACCTGGAGACAACCTCTGAATGGTATCCACTGGAAGATATTCTTGTGTGGGTCCTGCTGCTTGTTTTCTACTTTGCAGGCAAAAAGTGGCGAAAACAATTGGAAGAAAACGGAGGCAGCCGTACCTTAAGTCCATGGGAAAAGCGGCTCCTGAATTGCTCCGGTCTTTTTCTTCTGGTCCTGGTCATTATGCTGCTTTCCTTCCGTGATATTTTTACAGTTCAGGAAGAGGGATTGACCTTTCTTCTGGCAGGAGGAATCAGCACTCTTCTCCTGGATCTCTCCATCTTATTTCTGGTCCTCCAGGGAAACCAGAAAAGATACTATGAGCAAAAAGCTCTGGAAAATGAGTACTATCTTCAGGCAGAGCTTCGCTATTTCCAGGCCCGCCAGCAGGAACAGGATATGGCACGCCGTATCCGTCATGACATGAAAAATCACCTGTTTTGTATCCAGGACCTTCTTTCCAGAGGAGAAAAAGAAGAATTGGAAGCTTACCTTGAAAAGCTGAACGCCGGTTTGTCCAAAAAGGCCGGAGAGATATCTCTTGGGAATCCTCTGGCAGATGCCATCTGCTGGGAAAAAGCCCGCATTGCCGCTGAAAAAGGATTTTCCATTACAGCCGACGGAAAGATTTCTCCAAAGGCTGTCCTTCAGCCCATAGATATCTGCACAATTTTTGCCAATGCCCTGGACAATGCTCTGGAATCTCTGGAAGAGACCGGACTTTCTGCTCCCTGGATTCATATTGGGATCCAAAACCAGGGCAGTCTTCTCTGCCTGGTTTTTGAAAATCCTGTACCGGAAGAGTTTGCTCTTCCAAAAGAAGGCAAAACTTCTAAAAATCCCCAGTATCATCAGGGAATTGGCCTTTCCAATATCCGACAGACGGCAGAAAAGTATCAGGGCGGCATTCATACAGAGATTTTATCCCAGGCAGAAGAAAAAACCTTTCGTCTGGAGGTCCTTTTAAATACAGCCTCTTGTCATTCACAACAAAATTCTGGCAGTTCACAACAAAAAAATACTGAGGACAAAATTTTTCCTTTATCCTTATCTCAAAAGAATGAAGGGAGTATGTTTATGAATGAAAATTTAGATCTGAAAAATTCAGACGAAAAAATCCAGAGAAAGATGGTTAAAAAAGAAACTGGAAAAGTGGCCCGGCGGATATTATTTTATAATCTGATCCTTATAGGAGTAGTCTTACTCTTTACAATTTTTCAGAGTGTGGGATTTCTCCTTCAGTTTCCTGATCTGGAGCCTACCGCCCAGGCCGAAGCCTCCTTTATGGAACGTATCGGCTCCTCCGGCGTCTCCAGTATTGCAGGGGTCCTGGTAGGTGTAGTCCTCTACTTCCTATGGGAAAGAAAAGCCGGTACTCACCGGGAAATTTTCCGTTCCAAAAAGAAAATAAGGCCGCTGGTTTTCCTGGGGCTTCTCTCTGTATTTATGATGGTGCAGCTTCTTTCTTCCATTGCCTCCGTAGGAATGGAGGAGCTCTTCCATCTGTTTGGCTATTCCATGGCAGAGTCTGCGGCGGCAGCTACAGGAACTTCATCCACTCTGTCTATGTTTTTATATGTAGGAATTGCCGGACCCGTGGCAGAAGAACTTATATACCGGGGCTTTGTTATGCGGAGGCTGGAAAAGTACGGCTCCTTCTTTGCCATACTTTTCTCATCCCTGCTCTTCGGCATCATGCATGGAAACCTGGCTCAGATATTTTTTGCTGCTGCAGCAGGATTGATTTTCGGCTATCTGGCTATGGAATATTCCATCGTCTGGTCGATTCTCTTACATATCCTGAACAACCTGGTATTTTCCGACTTGCTTAGCCGGTTCACCGAAGGCCTGCCGGAAGCGGCGGCCAATCTCATAAGCTACGGCACAATGGGAGTCTTCACGGTGATCGCCTGCATATTCCTTTATAAAAAGAAAGATTCTATCCGGGCATGGCTGAAAGCAAATCCCATTCCAAAGAAGTACTGCATCTGGGCTTTTACCGGATTCTGGTTTCTGCTTTTTACCGTACTGGAATTTATCGCTGCTTTTGCAGCCCTGACACCTGTGAAATAAATCTTTTTTCACTGTACTGATTTTAAAACTGGCTGCCGGATGACGGTTTTCAGGTTCTCAGGCTTACACCTGCGCACGTCGCTGAGATAAATCTCATGGTGAAATCTCCCCTGGAAAAAGTCCGGCTCATATCCTTGTTCCCGGGCATGGTCCTTCATTTTTTCAAGGGTCTCGGGTTCATTGTCATAGGGGCCTATGTGCATACACTGAACACATAGCCCCTCATCATAGGTAAAGAATTCTACCTTTGAAAAATCCTGTTTCTTCTTTTCTTCGGCTTCTTTTACTGCCCATTGAAATTCCTCTTCTGTAACAAATTCTGGCAGCCGGATCAGAGAAATCCATTGAAAATCTTCCTTTCTTGTATAATCGATTCCCTCTTTGCCTTCCTGCCACCAGAAGCCTTCCAGGGGTGGAACCACATAATCAAAATAACCGGCCATCTTATGGCTGCCCATTTTGCTCATCTTAATGGTATAGGCCACTCCATAGAGAAATCCAATGGATTCTTTATAGGCACCGCCCTCTTCATTAGGATTTCCCTGGCCGCGGACCGCCAGAAAATTCATAGGTGGAATCTCTATGATCTGAGGTTTCTTCGGGGGCAGATAAAATTCTTTGTATTCCTTTTTGTAATCAAATGCCATTGCTTTTCCTCCTACATGGTATCGAATCCAGTTCCATATTTCTTCAGCATACCTTTCAAAGAATCCAGGATTTCCCTGCGGATTTCCTCAGGCTCCAGCAAAACCACCTGCTCCCGGAAAGTGAGGAGCCAGGTAACAAGATTTTCTTTATCTGTATAATCTGCCCGAAACAGCAGTCTTCCGTCTGGCTGCTCCGCGAAACACCCTGGGCCAAACTCTTCCACCAGCCGCCATTTGCAGGAAGGTTCAAAGAGAGCCTTTACCTGGATGCCCCCTGGAAATATTCTTTCATTGCGAAGGTCTGGCAGAGGTGCAGAACGTTTCTGGAATTCTTCTTTTATCTCCAGGTTTTCCATACGATTCAGTTTAAACAGCCGGTAATCTTTCCGGTCTTGACAATATCCCCACACATACCAGCTTGCCCATTGGAAGATCAGGTAATAGGGCTCTATACATCTTCTGGTCTCTCCTTTTGGAGCAAAGTAACGGAAACACAGCAGCCGGCAGTGGTCCATGGCTTTTCGTATCTCTGCGATTTTAGGAGCCAGCGAATCCTTGTACCAGGAGGATAGGTCGATCAGGATGTTCTGCCCTCCTGGCATAAGGGCAGAAGAGCCTGCCGACAGTTTTTCCATGAGCTGGGCAAAATGTTTTGTTCCGCTGACGCTGTCCAGGCTCCGCAGTCCTGCCAGGATTTCCTGCATATCCGAAGAGGTCAGGAGGGTATTGTCTAATTTATAGCCTTCCATTATGGAAATCCCGCCCTTTGGCCCCTGGACAGTCTGAACAGGTATGCCTGCCCTGCACAAATCCTCTATATCTCGATTTATCGTCCGTCTGGATACCTCAAACTTTTCCGCCAGATATGGAGCCGTAACCTTTTCCTGCTGGAGCAGGATTGACAGAATCCCGATCATACGGTCAATTTTCATGCTCTCACCTCTTTTCCCAAATCCTGATTCTCTGCTGTTTTCCTAAAGTATACCATGATATCCGTGACAACAGTATGTCATGTTTCTTTTTCTGATTTCTTTTCCGAAAAAAGCCATGCGACCAGGCCGCAGTTTATTTCAATCCTATTCCCCGTAATTTTCAAGCTTCCTCTCACAAATAATCAGTGCCATAGTAAAAGAAGACTATCAGCCAAATACTGATAGCCCTCTCTTTACGCTGCCCTGACAGCAGCCTACAATACATTTTTCATAACAACAGGCAGTTTGCCAAAGGTGCTGTCTATTGTTTATTGGGTTGAAACACTACCCTTTGATCTTCCTGGTATACGCATCTTGCCGGATTTCCTTCTGCCCTGTATATTTTGTGATGCTTCAGGTCATAGATTACAGACCAGACCGTATCCTTTCCTGTGTCTCTGTCATACTGACAGATAAAACCTTTTTTCCCTGACAAAAGTTTTTTTGCAATAGAAACATCCATCTGCGGAGCTTCCCGGCTTAAAGTTTTCTCCATGGTCTCATATCTCTGCGAAGAAAGCCAATCGTCCACTTCCCCTGTATTCCATTTTTCCAGCTCCGGCGAATGAAAACGGTTGACCGTGCATACATAAGGCCGCTCCTCTTCTGGTTTCCGTATATGGATACCATCTGCACAGCACTCAATCACAGAGATATCTCCCGTCTGGTCAGCTACTGTAAAGGTCTGTGCTGAAGCAATAGGAATTCTGTACAGCCATTTTATAACTTCATCTACGGTACTGCATTTTTCCAGGAAAAAGCGAAGGAGCATGCCGGAATTCATTCCTGGCTGTATATGTTTTGAAAATACAGAGGTCATGCCCACAGCCAGTCCCCTTTCATTTATTCCGTCTTCCATTTCCAGGAAGGCCGTTGTATTACCGTTAAATCCATAGGAATCTGAGGTAAAATCGTAAACCACATTTTTATTGAATTCTTCAATTTCCGTCAGAAAATCACTGTTCCGTCCAAGGAATAACTGCTCCTTGCTGGATACCGCAAAGCAGGAACAGTGTTCTGCCGGAGGCATGGCATACATACTGAACAACACTGCCTAAATCTTTTCAGAGCTGCTTTTCTGCCCTTCTGAAAGTCCCCGGATTTCTTCCAGTATTTCCGGGAAAAACTTCTCATAAACGGGACGGCACTGCCTTCCCTTTATCAATAGTGAGAGCCGCCGGCAACTCTATGTACAGAGTAACGGAATATAAATTTATTGTCAATGCTTTTCACTTTTCAGCTATTCTCTGCTCTGAATGAACTCATCCACTGCTTTTTTGCATTTTTTTACAGCTTCCACATACTCCTCAATATCTTCTTTTTCTACTACAATGCTTTCATCTCCCGGATATCTTGTAGTAAAATACAATCCATTAACAAGGTTCAAGGACTGACGGTCTAATTTTATATCCGGCAGATAGCTCAAAATGTATTCTTCTATAATATGTTTTCAGATCTTTTGCCATATTTGTTTTCCTTCCTGCAAAATATTTTTATAATAAGTCTGGCTGCTTTTTTTCCAATCATCTCCAAACACAACCTTCAGATCTATCTCTGGTGCATCTATATCTTCTTCTGTTATGCTGCCTTTTAAATATATGATTTCTCTTTTGATTTCACGATTTCCTTTTTTCTCAGGATCAAGAACAAGCAGAAGATCAATATCACTGTTCCATTTTTCTGCTCCACGGGCGGCACTGCCATAGATATACAATTCTTTCACATAACGGGCAAGCCTGGAACAAAGTATTTTCTGCTCTGCCAAACACAAAGCTTTATCATGCCGTACACTTCTCAACTCCATCCTTTTGCCCCCTTTCTAAAAAAATTATAACATCGAAAAGTATTTCTGTCATTCCATTTTTATCTTCTCCTGCTCCTCACCCAGATAGTTTATTTCTAAAAAGAGTCGGACATTACAGACTGTGGTAAATGGGACTCATGCCTTCATAAGTGCAGAAATACCGAAATCCCAGATTTCTCAGCAGTTCTTTTGTCTCTTTGATATATGCGCCAAGCTGTTCCGGTCTGTGGCTGTCACTGCCGATGGTCAGGATTTTTCCTCCCAGGTCACGATAAAGCTTCAGGATGTCTGTGGAAGGCATGGTATCCTGCAGCCCGTATCTGTGAGAAGAAGTATTAATCTCAATCCCCTTTCCCTCAGCAATGACCATCCTCAGAATTTTTTCTACTATGGGTTTTATTTTTTCAAAAGGGTAGATTCCCGCCTCGTCGTACCTTGCGATCAGGTCCATATGGCCCAGTACGCTGTAATTTTTGTACTTCTTTATTACAGCCAGAATTTCCTCATAATATCCCAGGTTATATTCCTCCTGAGGCTTTCCTCTCTGAAAATCCTGGGTCCAGAATTCTTTATCTTCTACCTGATGAATGGACAGGATAATAAAGTCAAAGGGATATCTTTGAAAAAGACTTTCAAATTCTGGAACCGTATGCCTCTGTACTCCAAATTCCATGCCGGTGCGTATCCGGATCTTATCTCCCCAGGTTTCTTTCATCTGCCGGATTTTTGCCATATATCTGGGATAATCTACATTGGCTATGGGTTCACCCATCCGGTAGCTGATCTCCCCCTGGTCCCAGTCTTTTTTTACTCCGTAATCTACATGATCTGTGATACAGATTTCTTCCATTCCCATCTGTACAGCATCTCGGATCACATCTTCCATTGGATAAACAGAATCGTCACTGAATTCTGTATGTACATGATAATCTGCAAACATTTATAAACCTCCCTGGCCGGAATACAGCAATCCCTGGCTGCTTTTTCCAGCATGATTTTATATACAAATTTTAACCTGACCTTCCCTGCTTTTCTATCAGATTTCTGGCCGGATATATAAATATCCTGTAAATATACAGTTTCCTCTATTTGTTATGCCGCCAAAGTTTTGCTATAATGGAATACAGTAAGTATAAACTGTAAAGAAAAAGGAGAACTCTGTTGATATGAAAATCGTATTTTTAGACGCGAATACTCTGGGAGAAGATATTGACTATACCCCCTTTCAGGAGCTTGGAGAGGTGGTAAAATATCCTTTCAGCTCTTCTGAAGAAGTTCCCCAGCGTGTCCAGGACGCAGACGTAATTGTAGTTAATAAGGTTTTGGTCAATGAAAGCGCCATCTCCGCTGCCCAAAATCTGAAACTGGTCTGCGTCACCGCCACAGGCACCAATAATCTAGATAAAGATTACCTGGCTCTTAGGGGTATCCATTGGAGGAATGTAGCCGGATACTCCACAGAATCTGTGGCCCAGCACACTTTTGCCCTGCTGTTCTATCTTTTGGAAGGGCTTCGTTACTATGATGACTATGTGAAAGAAGGCCATTATGTGAATGACCGTATTTTCACCCATTTCGGCCAGACTTTCCACGAACTTAAGGGAATGACCTGGGGAATCCTGGGACTTGGGGCTATAGGCCGGAGAGTGGCGGATATTGCCAGTATGTTCGGCGCCAGGGTAATCTATTATTCTGCTTCCGGAGCTCCTGCCCAGGAGGGGTATCATCAAGTAGATTTTGATACACTGCTGAAAGAATCGGATATTCTCTCCATCCATGCCCCTCTGAATCAATATACGGAAGGTCTCATGGACCGGGAAGCCTTTAAAAAAATGAAAACTTCAGCTATCCTCCTGAATCTGGGAAGGGGGCCCATTATCCGGGAGGCTGATCTGGCTCAGGCTCTGAATGAAGGTAAGATCAAAGCTGCAGGTCTGGATGTACTGTCCA
>UQSX01000091.1 GCA_900543715.1 uncultured Blautia sp.
ACAGCAGGAGCCAGTTATGCCATAGATGGAAATATCAAGAAAGTTTCTTCCTACATCTTCATTCTTACACCGGAAGGTGTGGATATCACCGGTGATTCTCAGGAGATTTTAAATGACATTGCCGGATCTGCCTCTATGTATGAGGGATTTTAAAGGACAGTCATGGAGAAAGATGATTTATTTGAAAAACGTATGATGGAACTGGGTAAGAAGGCCTACTACAGAGGCATTCTTACCTTTTCCGATTTTCTTGATTTAAACCAGCAGAATATACTTCACAGCCTTTCTTTTCGCGATATTGGAGTAAGGATAGAGACCTTTGGAGGCTATGAGTCAGCGGAGCGTCAGATGGCGGCATTCGTCCCTGAGGCTCTTTCTTATGAGCAGGACTATCCTATTGCCTGCCTTAAGATCCAGCCGTTAAATAAAAAATTCTCCGAGGATCTGACCCACAGGGATTATCTGGGAGCCATACTGAATCTTGGCATTGACCGGGCAAAGATCGGAGATATTCTTCTGGATCAGGAGGCTGGATATGTTTTCTGCCAGGAGACCATGGCAGATTTTCTTGCGGAGGAGCTGGTGCGGATCCGCCATACTTCTGTGCAGGCCCGAAGGCTCTGGCGGGATGAGCCTCTTCCTTCGCCAAAGAGGGAGGTGGTCTCTGGAACAGTGGCATCTCCCCGTCTGGACAGTGTGATCGCGCTGGCTTTTGGAAGCTCCAGAAACAGTATCCTGGGGCTGATAGAAGGGGGAAAGGTATTTGTAAACGGAAAGAGTATCCTTTCTAACGCCTATTCTATCAAAGAAGGAGACATTGTATCTGTCCGCGGCAAAGGAAAATTTCAGTTTGGTTCTGTAACAAATAAGACAAAAAAGAATCGGTTTCATGTAGTTTTATACCGCTATTGCTGAAAGGAAGGGATTTTATATGACAGAACAGAGACTGCTGGTAAAAAAAGAGGGAGATTTTACTTATCCTATTTCTTTTTATGGAGATTTTTCTTCTCTGAGCCAGGAAGTGAACTGCCTGCCAAACAAGGGAAAGAGACTTTGTATTGTGACTGACAGTCATGTGGAGCCTCTTTATCTGGAGGCGGTAAAGAACCAACTGGAAAAGACAGGGAGAGAGATTTACTCCTATATCCTTCCGGCAGGGGAAGAAAATAAAAATCTGGAGGAAGTCCAGGGAATTTATGAGTTTCTGATCAGGCAGCATTTTGACCGGAAAGATCTACTGGCTGCTTTGGGCGGGGGCGTTGTAGGAGATATGACTGGTTTTGCAGCTGCTACTTACCTTCGTGGAATTGATTTTATCCAGATTCCCACCACTTTGCTGGCTCAGGTAGACAGCAGCATCGGCGGAAAGACAGGCGTAGACTTTAAACAGTATAAAAACATGGTAGGCGCCTTTCACCAGCCTTTGCTGGTCTACATGAACGTTTCCACTCTCAAGACACTCCCTGATGCGGAATTTGCCTGCGGTATGGGAGAGGTGGTAAAGCATGGCCTGATACGCAGCCAGGAGTACAGCCTTTGGCTCAGGGAACACAGGGATGAAATCCTTAATCGGGAGGAAAAAGCCTGCAGGGAAATGATCTATAAAAGCTGTGTGATCAAAAAGACTGTGGTAGAGAATGATCCCACAGAAAAAGGTGAGCGGGCAGTGCTGAATATGGGACATACCGTAGGACATGCGGTAGAAAAATTAAAAAATTTCGCTATGGCCCATGGGCAATGTGTGGCTGTAGGATGTATGGCCTCCGCCTATATTTCTCAAAAAAGAGGACTGATCTCCCAAAAGGAATACCTGGAAGTGGCCGAACAGCTTGAAGACTTCGGGCTGCCCCTGTCTGTGTCCGGCCTTTCTGCCAAAGAGATCCTGGAAGCTACAAAATCAGACAAAAAGATGGAGAGAGGACAGATTAAATTTGTCCTTATGGAAAAGCCGGGCTGGGCGGCTGTCGATACTACGGTGACCGATCAGGAGCTGATGGAAGCGATAGAAAGCATAAGGCTGGAAAATCAGGAGGTAGAATAAGCAAATGAAGACTGAAAAAAAACGACTGCTGACCTTTGGCCTCTTTTTGATCTCTACAGCTGTTCTGGTGGGCTTTGATCAGTGGACAAAGGCTTTGGCTGTAGAACATTTGAAAGGGCAGGAAGATATTCAGCTGATACCGGGAGTTCTGAGCCTCCACTATCTGGAAAACAGGGGGGCGGCTTTTGGAATCTTTCAGGATCGGAGAACTTTTCTGCTGATACTGACAATGATCATCATCTTATGTGTATGCTACGTTTTGTGGAAAATTCCTTCGGACAAAAAATATAATCTGCTGAAACTGCTCTGCTTTATGGTTACGGCAGGGGGCCTGGGCAACCTGATAGACAGGGTGTGCCTGAACTATGTAGTGGATTTTATTTATTTTTCTCTGATCGATTTTCCGGTGTTTAATGTGGCGGATATTTATGTGACCACAAGTATGTTCCTTTTATTTATACTGGTACTTTTTTACTATAAAGATGAAGATTCTCAGTTTTTGAAATGGAAGAGGGAAAAATGAAGCGTCTTTGTTTACAATCTGATCCATCCTGGTCAGGAGAAAGGATCGATAAATTTTTAGCGGAAGTAATGGCAGATTACTCCCGCTCTTTTTTACAGAAACAATTTAAAGAGGGAAACATTACTGTCAATGGGAAACCGGCGAAAGCCAGCCTGAAAGTAGGGGAGGAAGACGAAATCGTGGTTTTTCTTCCGGAGAACCAGGAGCCGGATATTGAACCGGAGGATATACCTCTGGATATCCTGTATGAGGACGACCAGCTTCTGGTAGTGAATAAACCTAAGGGCATGGTCGTACATCCAAGCGCCGGGCATTACAGCGGAACTCTGGTAAATGCCCTTATGAATCACTGCAAGGATCAGCTTTCAGGAATCAACGGAGTTCTCCGGCCGGGCATCGTTCACCGGATCGATATGGACACTACAGGAGCCCTGGTAGTATGCAAGTCCGACATGGCTCACCAGAGTCTGGCAGAGCAGCTTAAAGTCCACAGTATTACCAGAAGATACCGGGCCATTGTCCACGGGAACCTAAAAGAAGATACCGGAACTGTAGAGGGGGCTATCGGACGCCACCCTGTGGAGAGAAAGAAGATGGCGGTCCATGTCCGGGGCGGAAAGGAAGCAGTGACCCATTTCCGGGTCTTGGAGCGTTTTGGAAATTATACCTATATCGAATGTCAGCTGGAAACCGGCAGAACCCATCAGATCCGGGTGCACCTCTCCAGTATCGGACATCCCCTTTTAGGAGACACCCTGTACGGACCGAAAAAATGTCCTTTTCCTTCCCTTCAGGGACAGACTCTCCATGCCATGGTGCTGGGATTTGTGCATCCGGTAAAGGGAGAATATATGGAATTTACTGCTCCTCTGCCGGAATATTTTGAAAAATTATTGGTGAAATTAAGAGGAAACATTTAAAAGTTTGAAACTGTTAGATTTACTTTGTAAAATTTTTAAATTATCTATACATTTCTCTTAAAATGGATTATAATATAGAAAAAGCATTGGGAGAGGAGTGTATGGTATGGCAGCAAATACAATAGTTACAATTGCCCGCCAGTATGGCAGCGGCGGACGGGAAATAGGGCTTCGGCTGGCTGAAAAAATGGGTGTCAAATGCTACGACAAAGAGCTGCTGGATCGTGCGGCCAAGGACAGCGGAATATGCCAGGAATTATTTGAACACCATGATGAAAAACCAACCAACAGTTTTCTGTATTCACTGGTTATGGATACCTATTCCTTTGGTTATTCCTCGGCGGCTTTTACAGACATGCCCATCAATCATAAAGTGTTTTTAGCCCAGTTTGATGCTATCAAGAAAATTGCCAGCGAAGAGTCCTGCGTCATGGTAGGCAGATGTGCAGACTACGCTCTGGCGGATAATCCGAATGCGATCAGTGTTTTTATCCATGCAGATCTGGATAAGAGGATTGACCGGATTTCCAGAAAATATGAGCTCTCAGCAGCTACGGCCAAGGACCGGATCCAGAAAACAGACAAGCAGAGGAGCAGTTATTACAATTATTATACCAGCAAAAAATGGGGAGATGCTAATGGCTATCACCTCTGTCTGGACAGCGGTGTCCTGGGAATCGAAGGCTGCGTAGAGATGATCCTGAAGGCTATTGAAGTGAAAGATAAGGCGAAACATTCAAGAAAGTAAAAATTGATCACGATATTTAAAGGCCCCGGAAGAATCTTCTTCCGGGGCACAATTTTTACCTTTTATAGAAAAAATCAGCTCATCCTTTTCCCAGGGGATGCCATCCGTTAATATTGCTGTTAAGGATTGCTGTAAACATCCGTTCCCTGGTTCCGGGATTCTCTTTTGAAATATCATGGAGAAGCTCCTTTGCATACTGTCTTTTGGTATAGCCGTCTACCGGACAGGGGCTTTTTTCAATTTCAATACCATATTTGTTTTTAAAGCCGATAACATCTGCTTCATCAACAAAGAGGAGAGGGCGGATAACTGTAAGGTCCATCCGGTCCAGATAGGTTTTGGGAGAAAAAGTATGAAACCTGCCTTCATAGATAAGAGAAAGCAGCATAGTCTCAACTACATCGTCCTTGTGGTGGGCATAGGCCACTTTGTTGCAGCCCAGTTCTTTGGCCTTGGTGTTGAGAGCTCCTTTTCTCATTTTTGCACAGAGAGAGCAGGGATTGCTTTCTTTTCTCTCCTGAAAGATGATAGGGGCAATCTCTGTCTTTACCAGATGAAAGGGTACATTCAGCTCCCGGCAGAGATTTTCGATTTTATCTGCCTGAAAACCTGGATGCCCCAGATCCACGGTGATCACCTCTATGGTAAAAGGATTGGGATAGAAGCGCATCAGTCCGTGAAGGGCGTAGAGCATGGTGAGACTGTCCTTGCCTCCGGAAACCCCTACGGCGATCTTGTCCCCGGAATCGATCAGATTAAATTCATCAACAGCCTTTCTGGTAAGGCTTAATAATTTCTGTAATTTCATAAAATTTCAGTTCCTTTCAGATGCAGGTTTTGTGAAGCCTTAAGCATCATACCACAGATGCTGAAAAAAAGAAATCATTTTATCGAATAACATATTTGTGGTATACTATGGAGATGTCAGGGGAGGCTGCATGAATTTCTCCGGAGGAGATAAGTCGTGACTGGCCCGGACCTGGAAAATATGAGGATGAAAAGAGGATAAGAAGAATGAAACTGGTGATCCAGAAAGTCAGCAGCGCTTCTGTGGAAGTAGATGGAACATGTGTGGGAAAGATCGGAAAAGGATTTCTGGTCCTTGCAGGCATTGGCCAGGAGGACACCCGGGAAATCGCAGACCAATACATCAAAAAGATGGTAAACCTCAGGATATTTGAAGACAGCGATGGGAAGACAAATCTTTCTCTGGCGGATGTAAAGGGAGAGGTCCTGCTGGTTTCACAGTTTACGCTGTACGCCAATTGCAGAAAAGGAAATCGACCTAGTTTTGTAGAGGCAGGGGAGTCTCAGATGGCCCAGGAACTCTATGAATATATGATCAAAAAGATACAGGAGACTGTGCCGGTGGTCCAGACCGGCGTTTTCGGAGCAAAAATGAGCGTATCTCTTGTAAACGAGGGTCCATTTACGATCATACTTGATGAGAATACCTTTAAGCATAGAAAGGACCGTATATAGTTTTATATATATAGTTTTATAAATGAAACATTATTTTATAATGTAAAAGATATGAGAGATATGGTTTTTTCCAGTCTGGACTTGCCAGGGCAAGAGAAGAAGGACTGGAAAAGGCCATTTGTATTTAAAGATTAGTTTAGCGGACAAATACAGATTTATCCGAAAAAGTCTGGCTTTTTTCCGGAATCTGTGATAAACTACTCTCAAAACAAAGATTTTTGGAGGGATTTTATGGCAAAGCCAATGACCTATCGTGAACAGGAAAAAATTGAAAACACAGTAAAACTCCGGGAATTTCTTCAAGAACTTCCTCCATATGTCAAGGATTATTTCCGAGCCAAGGAACCGACCACCTCAGACAAAACCCGTTTGTCCTATGCCTATGATCTGCGGGTTTTCTTTCGGTTCCTTCAGGAATCAAATCCTGCTTTAATGTCCAGGCCTATGTCTGATATTTCTATCCAGGATCTTTCCAATCTTCAGCCTGTGGATTTTGAAGAATTTCAGGAATACCTTAAGGCCTACAAGGCTCCTGACAATAAGCTGGAAACGAATTCCCGCACTGGGATTGCCAGAAAAATGTCCTGTCTGCGGAGCTTTTATGATTATCTGTGCAAAAGACAGTTAATACAGTCTAACCCGGTCCGCCTTGTAGACATGCCGAAAATTAAGGAAAAAGCTATTATCCAGCTGGATCCTGACGAGGTGGCCAGTCTTCTGGACTATATAGAAAATTATGGAAATCAGCTTACAGGTGTGAAACTTTATCACTATAACAAGCAAAAGTACCGGGACATTGCCATTGTCACTCTTCTGCTGGGAACAGGTGTTCGTGTTTCCGAGCTGGTAGGTCTGAATATTTCCGACATTGATTTTAAAAATAATGGAATCCGGATACTCCGAAAGGGAGGGAATGAAATGATCGTCTATTTCGGGGAAGAGGTAGAAAAAGCGCTGAAAGACTATCTGGAGATTTCCAGGAATGCCATTACTCCCCTCTCCGGCCATGAGGATGCGTTCTTCCTTTCCGGACAGAAAAGGCGGATCAGTGTAGATGCCGTAGAAAAAATGGTGAAAAAATATGCTTCTGCAGTCTCAGCTAAAACGATCACCCCTCATAAGCTCCGCAGCACCTATGGAACGGCCCTCTACAGGGAGACAGGGGATATTTACCTGGTAGCCGATGTTTTGGGCCATGCAGATGTAAATACAACGAAAAAACACTATGCTAAATTAAGCGACGCAAGAAGACGCTCCGCTTCCAAGGCTGTGATACTGAGGGAAAAAACTAACTAGAAATCAATAATGCCTGCCGGGCCCGGCTCATATCAGAGATATAGCGGTTCCGGCAGGCATTATGCCCTTTCAGAGGTTTTATTCTAGGATTATATCAGTCCCAGCAGAGAGGGAATTCCCAGGGAAAGGGCCGGTATGTAAGTAACAGCCAGCAGAAGCAGGAATAATACTACAAAGTATGGAAGGAGCCTTTTGGCTACTGCTTCTATGCTGATCTTGCTGATTCCGCAGCCAACAAAAAGTACGGAACCTACCGGCGGCGTCATATTTCCCATACACATGTTGAAAATAAGCATAACGCCGAACTGGATATCTGTCATTCCCAGACTCTGGGCGATAGGCAGAAAGATCGGTGTAAAGATCAGGATCGCCGGTGTGATGTCCATAAACATACCTACAACCAGCAGAATGATATTCATTAAGAAAAAGATCACAAATTTGTTAGAAGATACGGATAAAAGGGCATCACTGATCACTGCAGGAATTCCGGAATATGCCATAACAAAGGACATAGCGGAGGAAGCAGAGATCAGAAACAGGATAATGCCGCTGGTGCAGGCACTGCTTACCAGAATCTTCATAAAAGAATTTATATTAATGCTTTTGTAGCAGATGGACAGGATCAGGCAGTAAAGTACGCAGATACCGGCGCCTTCTGTCGCAGTGAAGATACCGCTTACAATACCGCCGATAACGATGATGATCAGGAGAAGGCTGGGGATCGCTCTGAAAGTTACCCGGACTGCTTCTTTCATTCCTACCCATCCGGTTGTAGGATATTTATGCTTCTTTGCGTAGACAAATGCTACCACCATGGAACCAAGGCCCATGAGGATACCGGGGATATATCCGGCCATAAATAAAGTGGAAATGGATACGCCCCCTGCTACAGTTGAGTACACGATGAAAGCACTGGTGGGCGGGATCAGAAGTCCGGTAGGTGCAGAGGCAATGTTGGCTGCCGTTGCAAATGCTGGATCATATCCCTCTTCTTTCTGGATAGGATAGATACATCCGCCCATTGCAGAAGCTGCGGCTACAGAAGAACCGGACAGAGCTCCAAAAAGCATATTTCCCACAATGTTGGCCTGAGCCAGTGAACCTGGGATCCAGCCTACAAAAAGTTTGGCAAAGTCTACAAGTCTCTTGGCGATACCGCCGTTATTCATGATATTTCCTGCCAGGATAAACAGAGGTATGGCCAGAAGAGAAAAACTTTCCACGCCGCTGTTCATCTTCTGCATGGTAATAAAGGTAATCTGGTCCCAGGACAGAGAAGAAATACCTGCGGCGATAGAGGAAATGACAATAGTTACAGATATCGGGCAGCCCAGAAATAACAGCACTGCAAATACAACAAACATAATAACGGCTACTACAGCAATATTCATACTCAATTCCCTCCTTCAGTCTCTACTTTTCCGATTTCTTTTCCAGTGACATCCTCGTAGAGATTAATGATCTGAGCTACAATGATAAAGACACCGGAAATCGGAGCCATGGCATAAACAAGGCTTCTGGGGATACCGAGAAGTGCGGAATATACGCTCCGGGCACTTAAAGCCAGCTTTACCCCTCCGATGGTAATGACAAAAAGGGCAAAAAGAAGGATCAGGGCGTCTATGAAGATCATAAGAATCTTTCTGCCCTGGGGATCCAGCTTGTCACGGAATACGATCAGAGCCATATGCTCTCTGGTATAGAAGGCATAGGCGGCCCCGATAAAGCCGGTCCAGATCAGGGAATATTTTACCAGTTCTTCTGTAAATGCCGCCGGGTCGTTGAGTACGTATCTGGTAAACACCTGATACAGCACCAGCAGGGTCATAACAGATAATAATACCGTAGCTATACGGGAAAGGACGAATATCATCCATTTCTTAATGGTTGTCAATAATTTTTCCATAATGGTCCCCCTTCTTATTCTATGGAATTAATGGTGTTCAGAAGGTCATTAACGCCTGGATATCGGTCACAGTATTCCTGGATCATACCGGCAGTGGCCTCGCGGAAAGCTTCCTTGTCCACGTCTTCAATGAAGGTAACCCCCATCTGGGTCTCTGCCTCCTGGATTGCTTCTTCGATTGCGGCATCCCAGGCAACCTTGTGGCTGTCTGTTGAGGCATAAGCTGCTTCCAGAATCACCTGCTGGTCTTCCGGAGAAATACGGTTCCATACATCTGCTCCCATGACCAGAACGTCAGGGATCATGGCGTGCTGATCCATGGAAAATACTTTGCAGATTTCTCCGTGTTTTCCTGTAGTGAGGGCTGTTTCATTATTTTCTGTGCCGTCAATGATACCTGTCTGAAGAGAGGTATATACATCTCCATAGGCCATGGCTACAGGTGTTCCGCCCAGAGCCTCCAGCATATCTGTCTGAGACTGCATATCCTGCACACGGATCTTCAGTCCTTTCAGATCGTCAGGAGTACGGATAGGCGTATCCTTGGTATAGAAAGAACGCGCCCCTGAGGTATAGTAAGTAATGGTCACAAATCCGTCTTCCTCTGTTGACAGGAAAAAATCTCTCATTTCCTGGGAATCCATTTTATGATAGAAATCCTCTGTATCATCGAAAATATAGGGAAGACCGAAGGTATGGTATGCTTCATTATAGGTAGCAAGACCCGGGGCAGATATTTTTGTCATGGAAATAACGCCGGCCATTAACTGCTCCATATTTTCATTTTCAGAACCGAGCTGGCCATTGGGATAAATCTCTACCTTTATCCTTCCGTTGGTACCCTCTTCTACTTTTTCTGCAAATTCCGTCATTGCAATATGTACGGTATGGCTTTCACTTAGTCCATGGGCCAAAGTCAGTACCAGTGGATTTTCGGCTGTGGCGGTATCACTGGTCTGGGCAGACCCGCTGCTTCCGCATCCGGCCAGACCCAGTGCCATGGTGGCAGCCAAAGCGATTGCTGCAAACTTTTTCATTGATTTTCTCCTCCTTTTTTACATTCCGATCAGATCAAACTGTTCAAAGGAAACCACTACCTGATAATCCTTTTTGGGATTTGGATATTTGATCTGAACAGATTTCAGTCTCTGGCTGTAATACCAGCCAAAGTCCGCTGCCTCAAATTTTTTCCTGTGAAGGAAATGAGGAACTTCTTTGCCGTCTACAGTTACCCAATAAGGGGACTTCTCTCTGTGGATCATATCAATCTGCATATCTTCCACAGCAGTGTCATAGTTTCCTTCATTGCGGAAAGTAAGGGCAGTCTGCTCTCCTGCTTTCATCGTAATGAATGTTTTCAGGAATGCTCCCTTTTCATAGTCCATAGTAAGACCGTCGTCCTCGTATAATGTGAATGCGCCGTCACGCCCTGCCTCGCAGAGGATGGAAAGGCCGGTTACAGTCTGGGTAGAAAAATTATCCATCTGATTAAGAGCCATAGGAATCATGCCGCCGCTTTTGATAAACAGAGGTATGCTTCCAAGGTCTACATCCAGTTCTGCGGTCTCCCCGCCTTCATAAGACATTCTGGTATAAAAATCAAAGAAACGGTTTTCTTTGGGGAAATAGACTTTTCTGGTCTTGGCACCTTTTTCTACCACATTGGCTACCAGAAGAGAATCTCCCAGCATAAAGTCTACCCCTTCCTCATAGCATGCCGGATCGTTCTGGAAAGCACTGCACATTGGCTCCATAATAGGAAGGCCTGTCTCATGAGCCCTCTCCATAAGAGAATAGAGATAGGGGAAGAGACGATAACGGAATCGGATAGCCTCCCGGATATAGTCAGTACAGTCGCTGTACATCCAGGGCTCTGTTACGGTATTGTCTGTGTTGGTAGAATGGATAGAAAATCTTGGCTGGAAGATTCCATTCTGGATCCACCTTACCAGAAGCTCTGCCTCAGGAGCCGGGCCGTAGAATCCGCCGATGTCACATCCCTGGTTGGCTACACCGCTTAAGCTCATGCCCAGGATCGTAGCAATATTATATTTCAGAGAATCCCAGCAGGTGAGATTATCCCCGGCCCAGGTCTGGGCGTAGCGCTGGATACCGCAGTGTCCGGAACGGCATACGATATAAGGCCTGGTATTCTCAAAGGTTTCATGGATCGCTTCTCCGGTAATATGGCACATAATATTGGACATTACAGATTTTAACTGTCCGATGGTGCCTCCTTTTCCCTCAAAGCTGCAGCGGCAGTCTTTGTCAATGAGACTGTCATACTCGCAGTTATCATTCCACACAGAACTCGTGCCGTATTCCAGAACATTTTCTTTCAGGAGTGCTTTCCAGTTTTCTCTTGTGGAATCCTTTGTGAAATCCACGAACATGCCTTTTCCGCCCCAC
>UQSX01000092.1 GCA_900543715.1 uncultured Blautia sp.
ATTTTAATGGCTCAAGAACGGTTGTATCAACGAAACTCTTATTTTGGACCGTAAGTTTACCTCTCAAAAACGGTTATATATCCAAAAACTCAAATTTTATCCGTACCAGACTCCTTAAAAATACGGTTCTAGCCTCAAAAATACAATTTTCAACCGTACCAGGGCACTAAATAGTACGGTTCTATCTGACAAAATCCATATTTTATCCGTACTAGGCCACTAAAAATTACGGTTCTAGCCGGGAAAATGCACTTTTCAACCGTACCGGAACTGTAGAACATGAAAATCTCAGGATTTAAAAGGTATATGTCCTTCCCCAAGAAGAATATTTTCCTCTAACATATCAAAATCATCCCAAAAAGGTTCCCATAGAGCTTCCGTTTTCCATTGCTCTATAGGAACCTTTTCACCATTCCACACTTTCCTTATTTCTTAGCTGCGATTTCCTTAAACACTATCTCTGCCTCTGGGGCTTTTATCTGGATCACGGCTTTTTCCGGATAATACCGGGTAGAAAAGACATACTCCCCGTCATTTAGAAACACTTCTGCCGAAGAAACATCTGTAAGAATCTTCACCTTCTCCAACCTTTCCATATCCACCCAGCGTCTCCCTCTGCCTGCAGAAACCCCGGTTTTTTCCTGTTTTTTAAACCACATTTCAAATTGGCCATCCCGGTATTCCAGTACCAGCTCTTCTCCCAGAACAGCCTGGAACCGGTTATTGCAGATACCGGAAATTTCTGCCTGGTATACAGGATACCCTTCTATTTCCATGTGTCCCTGGTCTTTCCTGATGAGCTGACACTTTTCTTCCAGTTCCCGAATAGGTCTCTGGCAGGGTATTCCGTCTTTGATATAAATCTCTCGCGGAAATGTAAAGCAGTGCTGCCATCCATCTTCAATAGTCCGATTGGTATATTCCTGACAGTCTGGCATCCCCATCCATCCTATCTGGATAATCCTGCCGTCCTCAGTCTGAAAGCTTTGAGGGGCATAATAATCAAACCCGTAATCCCACAGACGATATTCTCCCAGGTGACAGTTTCCAGTAATCTCTCCTTCCACCAGAAAATATCCAGACTGGTACACATTCCGTTCTTCCCACTGACCGCCTGTCAGTCCCTGGACAGAGGCAGACAGAATTTTTCTGTCCCCGATTTCAAAGTAATCCGGACACTCCCACATATAGCCAAAGGGCGTCTCTGTTTTCACACGGTTAGCAAGGCTCCAGTGAACCTTGTCCCGGGACTGATAGAGCAGGGCCTGGCCCTCATTTCTTTTCGTCCTGGCCCCAAGGAGCATATAATAATTGTCCTTCTTCTTCCATACTTTCGGATCCCGGACATGAAGGGTCAGGTCTGAGGGATAATCTCCATTATCCATCAGCTTCATCTTCCTGCCAAAGTGGATTCCGTCTTTGCTGGACACCAGAATTGTGTTGGCCTGGCGTCCTGTGTTTATGTAGTCATAGTCTCCATCTTCCAGTTTTACATTGCCTGTATAGTACAGAAACATTTCTCCGTCTTCGATAAAGGCTGCCCCTGAATAAACGCCGCTGCAGTCAAAGGGCTGGTCCGGATATAAAGGCACTCCCTGATATTCCCAGTCAATCATGTTATGACTGGTGTAATGGCCCCACATCTTCACGCCGCCTTCTGTATCAAAAGGAGAATACTGAAAAAATGCGTGGTATACTCCCTGAAACTGACACAATCCATTGGGGTCATTCAGCCACCCCACCGGGGGCATAAGATGGAGTCTCTGGCGGAATGAATCATTTCCATCTGCCAGTTTTTCTGCCGTCTCTGTTAATCTCTTTAAATCTCCTGTCAATGCAGTCATACCATATCTCCTACTACTATTTTTCCAGTTTCATTACAGGACTGTCTTCCCTTACCTCTCCTGGTTCTGCTTTTTCCACAGCAGAAAAATCCTCCGGATTTGTCAGGATGACCATAGTCGCAGCCGGATATCCGGCAGCCTTGATAACCTCCAGGTCCGCCTCAATAAGCACGTCTCCTGCATGGACCTTATCTCCGTCAGAAACTTTCTTTGTAAATCCTTTTCCCTCCAGCTTCACTGTATCAATTCCCACATGGATCAGCAGCTCTCCTCCTGTTTTTGTAGTAAGGCATACGGCATGTCCGGTGTCAAAAATATTACTTACTTCACCATCGCAGGGGGCAATGATCTTCCCATCTGCCGGCTCTACTGCAACTGTAGTTCCCAGCATTTCTGAGGCGAAAGTTTCATCACTGACTTCTGTAAGAGGGATCACTTTTCCCTTTACCGGGCTGACTAAAATTTCTTCTTTTACTTCTTCTCCGTCTGCTGTTTCAGAAACTTCAGGAGATTTTTCCTTCTTTTCTTCTACTGCATCTCCTGCCGCACCGCCTTCTTCTTGGCCGTTAATAACTTCGGCCTGAGCAGGCTTCTGATCCTTATAGAGCAGGAAGGAAATCACAAAAGCTACGCCTACGGCAATGATCATTTCAATAATATACTGAACAGGCTCATCCAGGCAGAGAAGGATTCCAAAGATACCGGTAACACCTGTTCCTTTAGCTCCAAGATGTACGATAGAAGCATAAAGAGCGCCGCATCCGCCGCCGATACAGCCTGCGATAAATGGTTTAAAAAACCGCAGGTTCACGCCAAAGATAGCTGGCTCTGTAATTCCCATAAAGGCACTTAAAGAAGAAGGAAGGGCAAGAGATTTCACTTTCTTATCCTTGGATTTCAAAGCAACTGCCAGGGCCGCTGCACCCTGGGCGATATTGGCCGCACTTGCCAGAGGCAGCCAGTAGGTAACTCCATATTGAGCGATCTGTCCGATGTCAATGGCTGTATACATCTGATGGATACCAGTCACTACAGTCGGCGCATACAAGGCCCCCATGATCAGGCTTCCGATGCCAAAGGGCAGTGTCAGCATCCACTGAATTCCATCCAGAATAGCGTTTTCCGCCCATACAAAGACCGGACCGATCACAGCCAGTGTCAGATACCCGGTAACAAAAACACTTACCAGAGGGGTCACGAAAAGGTCCAGGACCTCCGGCACCACTTTATGCAGTTTTTTCTCGATCACAGACAGCAGCCATACAGCGATCACTACCGGGATCACATGTCCCTGATAGCCCACCATATCGATATCATAAAGTCCGAAAAATACGGACTGGGTCTGAAGAACTCCTTCTGTGGCTACCGTATAAGCGTTCTGCAGAGAGGGGTTGATCATGATCATACCGATAACCGCTCCCAGATAGGGATTCGCCCCAAAGGCTTTTGCCGCTGAGAAAGCGATGAGAATCTGCAGAAAGGTGTAAGCTGTGTTGCTGAAGAGGCTTGCAAACACATAGATAGAACTGCTGGTATCCATGTTGATGAACCCGTTGTTGATCATAAAATCCAGAGAATTCATAATTCCCATAAGGAAACCGCTGGCCACGATAGCCGGTATGATAGGTACAAAAATATCTCCCAGGAGCTTAATCGCTCTCATAAACACATTCTGCTGTTTGGCTGCAGCTTCCTTTGCTTCTGCCTTTGTGCTGGCCGTGATGCCTGCGATGGCAATAAACTGGTCAAATACCTTATTGACCGTCCCTGTTCCCAGGATGATCTGAAGCTGTCCGGAAGCTTCAAAAACTCCTTTTACTCCCTCAATATTTTCCAGGGCTCCCTTGTCTGCCTTACTGTTGTCCGCAATAACCAGACGGAGCCTTGTTGCGCAGTGAGCAGCAGAAACAATGTTCTTACTTCCGCCCACCTTATCCAGAATTTCCTTAGCGGTCTTTCCGTAGTCCATGATGACTCTCCTTTCTCTTTCTTTTTCATGATTATATGTAATCGATTTCATATCTTTGAATAAATCATAAAGAAAAAAATGCCATTTGTAAAGATGGCATTTTCACTGATATTTCAATATATTTTTTGTGTATTTTTCCTTTTCAATATGATATCGATATCATTTATCTTCATTCACAAGCCGAAAGCCCAGCTTCATCTCAATGGGAATTTTTTCCCCTCTTTCAATTACATCCAGCAGCAGCTCTGCCCCCCTTATCCCACTGGTCTTGTAGCCGAAATGTACTGTGGGGATCCCTCCAGTGACAGCCTTCAAGAACTGGTTATCTCCAAAACCTGTGATCCGCGTGCCGCTGCTGTCCAAAATATATTTCATCCTTGTTCCAGAATTCTGGATACTCTGGGGAATCCTCTCTTCACTGCATGCGTGAAGGGCCTCTATAGCTCCTGCAGCTATGGTATCTGTAGCACAGGAAATTATGGCAATATCTTTCTTCTTTTCCAAAAGGTCCAAAGCTGCCTGATACCCAGATTCCATAGTAAACTGAGATTTTCTGGTATACCCGTCTTCCAGCTCTACACCTTCTGCCCGCAGACCTGCACGAAAACCGTCTTCTCTGGCAGCGCCTACGGCCTTATCTTCCCTGGTCACTCCGATATAGGCAACTTTCCCTTTTCCTCTGACAGAATCCGCCACAATCTTTCCCATGGCTTTTCCTGCTCCATAGTCATCATGATAAATACAGTTGGCATATTTTGTATACTGTCCCACTACCACTACCGGAACTTTGGATTCTTTCAGGAATTTCTTATGTTCTCCGGTGATCATCGTTCCAATAAGCACTATACCATCTACCGGATAACTTTCAAAAAGTTTCAGATAGGTAATCTCCTTTGCCGGCTGATTATCTGTACTGGCCAGAAGCATCTGGTAGCCCCGCCGGGACAGGACCTGCTCAATCCCTGCTGTTACCCGGCTGATGGATTCTGAGTTGATTTTGGGCACTACCACTCCTACCAGACAGGCTCTTTTTGTCCTCAGGATCCTGGCCTGAGCAGAAGGCTGATAGCCAGTTTCCTCAATCACCTTTTTTATCTGTTCTTTTTTTTCATCACTTACATAACCGCCGTTAAGGTATCGGGATACAGCCGCACTGGATACCCCGGCAAGCTGAGCAATTTCTTTAATGGTCATTTCTCCATTTCCTTCCCCTTTTATTTTCTGGCAGGCCAGGCGGACATTTATCTGCGGCGTTCCGCCCATTCCTCCTCCAGTATGGACATAAGGATATCATCTTCATAATTTTCTCCATCTTTCACTGCATCCCGGAGCACTCCTTCTCTTTGGAATCCCGCCTTTTCATAGGCTTTTATTGCTCTGGGATTAAAAGAAAAAACATCCAGCTCCACCCTATGAAGATTGATTTCCTGAAAAGCAAACTCCAGGGTATTTTCTATGGCCCAGGAGCCGATCCCCTTTCCACATTCCTCAGGATGAAAGATGGCGATCCGGAAGTTTGCCTTTCTTAAATCCCAGTCAATTTCATTAAGTACGCTCTCCCCCATAATCTCTCCTTTAGGAGAAAAAATCAAAAAGTCATATCGGTTCTTGTCCTCTACACAGTTTTTCAGGAATCCTACCACCTCATCATGAGAAAAATCTGTCCTGCTTCCTGTGAGCCTGGCAACCTCCGGGTCAAAGGGCTGAAAGTTATTCCTGTAATATTCCTCTGCATCCTCTTTTCTGGCCAGGCGCAGGCGATAGCCGTCTTTCTCATATACCTTATCCATATTTCTGTCTCCTCTCCTGTTCATTGCTTTGTTCATGGACTGAGTTTCTTGAAACTTTCTTTATCCCCTGAAATCTCATACTCATACAAATTAAAGTCCGCCCAGCCCGTATCCTCATAGAAAATATTTAAAGAACCAGCGTACTGAAATCCCACTTTCTCATAGAGCCTTTCTGCCGGCAGATTTCCGTCTAATACATCCAGACGAAGGGCTTTCAGTCCCATACCCTCTGCAATCTTCACAGCCTCTTCCATCATCCTTGTCCCAAGTCCCCTGCCTGAAAATCCAGGATGTACCCCAAAGGTGTGTATGGCCATAACCTCACCTGGTCCAGCCTGAGTTTTCCAGGATATTTCCTGATATCTCTCATTGCATTCCAGATTTAAGATCATGCATGCGGCAATCTTTCCCTCTGCTTCTCCGATATACAGTTCTTTCTTTTCCAGGGCTTCTCTAAGCATTTCTTCCGTGGGGTAAATATCTTTTTTCCATCCCGGCTTATATTCTGCATTCTGTACTTCTTCAATAAGGGAATCATAGAAAGCTTTTACTTTTTCCAGCTCTTCTGTACTTCCGATTCTTATGGTAAACATGTCTTGTCTCCTTTAAAAGCACCCTCTGATCACATGCCGAATTCTTCCGGGTAGGTCACTGCTCCGTTGACAGGCGCCCCCTCCTCCCTTAGTTTCATCGCCATAAAATTAGGAGAGGGAATTCCTTCAGGAACCTGGATTCCCAGTTGTTCTGCAGGAATATAGCCAAATCTGGGATAGTATTTCTCACTGCCCAGCACCAGAGAATAAGAATAGCCCAGCTCTCTGGCAATCTTGTGGCCCTGCTCTATCAGGGCAGTTCCCACTCCCTGTCTCTGGAACTTAGGTTTTACTGACAGGGGAGCCAGCACAAGTACCGTATCCCCTCCTACCTTTGCTCTGGTAAACAGAATGTGCCCGGCCAGTTCTCCATTTATTTCCGCTACCAGAGATAATTCCGGTACAAAAGCAGAACCCCTTCTTAAAGCTTCTACCAGGTCCTGTTCATTGCCGTCTGCATGTTCTGCCGTTTCAAAAGCTTCCTTGACAAGTTTATATACTTCTTCATGATCTTTCTCAATTTCCTGTCTGATCTTCATAGCTACCTCCAAAATTTCTGTTAAAGTTTATTATCTTTTATCTCTTCCTCCAGTCTCTTTACCACGTGGCTCATCATAAAATAGATGGTCTCATAATGAACGTAGTCCAGGATATTCTCATCCCACATAAATTTCAGCATTGCCGGAAACTCTTCATCAGAATACCAGAACTGAAAGACTGCAGGCAGGAAGGGAAAAATTTCCAGCCGGAAGCTCACATCTCCACCCCTCTCCGGGATACCTCCCAGCCTTTCACAGGCTCTGGCCAGCTCTCTGGTCTTCCCGTCAAAAAATTCTACTGATTTCTGGAAGATATTTCCCACTGTCCCGGAAGAAAATACCGTTCCCTTCAGGCCGGTCAGACTGACAAATTTCCCTGAAAGCCGGCAGTCCGGCTTTGAATCGCAGAGTACGTCATAGATAGACATAGCCTCATTATAGCTGGTCTGGTCCCAGTCTCCGGCCGCCTTCTTCTGCACCTGTATTTCTCCGGTTTTCCGGTTTATCCGATAGGGGCTGTTTACAAAAGTGATATAGATATAATCTGCATTACAGGCCAGCTGAAATTTCTCTGTCATTTTTTCCTGGTCATATCGGAGAAATCTTTCTGCCATCTGTTCCTGCATGATCTGATAATTAGACTTCTGCATTTTCATTCCCTCCCCGGTCTCTTTTCTGTTTCTGCATTTCTAAAATCTGCCCAATTTATGGTCAGTCAATACATTTCCCATAGATACAGAGATCATAAATTTTATCACCTTTGGCAACTGCCTTTTTCATAATACCTTCCAGCACAAATCCATTTTTCTCCAATACTTTTCTGGATGCTGTGTTAGGCTCATAGACCAGTCCGGTAATACGGATAAGCTCCAGTTCCTTATAGGCCAGAGGACATATCTGCTTCACTGCTTCTGTCATGATTCCCCTGGAATAGTATTCTTTTTTCAGGGTATAGCCGATTTCTCCGTCTCTTCTGTAAACGTCTTCTTTTTTCTCCACAGAAATATTTCCTGCAATCTTCCCATCTGCCAGGATTGCCCGAAAAACGCCTGCTTTTCCTTCCTGTTCCTCCGCCATGTTGATCCACCACTGGGCGTTGTCCTCTGTATATGGATAGGGCAGACGGTCAGACAAAAACTGCCGGTCTGCATTGTGGCATATTTCTGCCAGATCCTTTTTATCCTCCAAAGTCCAGGGTCTTAATTCTATTTTCATGGGCTGTCCTCTCCTTTTCTTTACTTCATTCATGAATTTAGTCTGGATTTATCTATCGTAAATATGCTTTCCAAGTTCATAGGCCTCTTTCAGATAACCTGTTTTTTCGATCTGGGGTCTGCCGTTGGTATCTCCGCAGCCTCCGGCCAGAAGCATCCCTTTATCATGGAAACCAATATAATTCACAACTGCGAACTGATAATAGGAAACTGCCTGCTCAAAGGTCCAGAAAAAGTTATCTGCAGAAGTCATCAGCAGGACGCTGTCCTTTACCGGATACTTTTCATATCTTCCAAGAGGAGGGTTTGGGTCCTCCCTGGCAATGCAGTAAAACCGCTCTATAAAAGCTTTCAGACGAGAAGAAATGGTCCAGAAATAAAGAGGTGAGGCAAAGACTATCATATCCGCCTCCAAGAACTGCCAGTATTTTCTTCATACTTTTCTCTGCCTCCTTATGCTTCTCCAAACATGCTCTCCCGGAAAAGAATCCTGTTCTCTTCTGCAAAAACTTCTGCCTCCACACCGTAGGGAAGGACACACCTGGGATAGGCATGGCCAAAATTCACATTATATACAATTGATAATTCTGGATTTCCCACGGCTTCCCGGTATACTTGTTTATACTCTTCATAGAAAACTTCGTCCTGAGGTTTTCCCGCCAGGATTCCTGTAATCTCTTCAAAAACTCCCTGTTCCCTCAGCATTGCCAGTTCCCTGGCCAAAAGTTCCGGTGCTGGTTTCTCCTCACAGGTTTCAATAAAGAGGATCTTTCCTCTCCACTCTTCTTTTTCCGGAAACAGTCCGTATTTTTCACAGACTCCTTTTTCATCTCCATATCTGCTGCCGGAAAGACAGTCGTATATGCTCTCTGCACAGCCTCCTAAAAGTTTTCCCCGGAAATGGCCGCTGCCCTGCAGAATCTCAAATCCTTTGGAATCCTCATGGGCAGTCCTTTCTGTCCCGAGAGCTGCCTCAGAAAAGTCTTTCCGCTCCTCATACCACACCGGACTTGGATAAATTTCTTTTTTCTCATGACCGGCAAAATATCCCTGAAAATATTCCTTTGTATAGGGCAGCATATCCCTTCCCATATCCGCCAGGTCACAGATAAAGCAGGGTCCATAATAAGTAGTCAGCCCCAGCTTGTAAAACATCAGATGGTTGATGGTGGTATCGGAAAATCCGGTAAACAGCTTTGGCTTTTCTTTTACCAGCTCTGTAAATTCCTGGTCTTCCATAAGATAAGGAAGAAGGCGGTAGGTATCGTCTCCTCCTATAGCACATATAATGCCTTTTATAGAATCATCACGAAAAGCTGCTTTTAAATCCTCTGCTCTTGCCTGGGGATTCTTATTCAGATATTCCATGCCCTTTAAAGCATTTGGCATAAAAACAGGTTCCAGGCCAAACTCCCGAAGCCGTTTTGTTCCCAGTGTTATATTATGACGGCAGAAGTCCTCTCCCAGCATACCGCTGGAAAGGCTGACCACAGCCACCTTATCGCCTCTTCTTAATGGTGCGGGTTTTCTCATGGGCTTTTCCCTCCCTCAGCTAAAACTTTCTGTGTCAGATGTACCTATTTTATCACAGACAGGTTCCTGCAACAACCTTCTTCCCCCTGTCCGTTAAGGGGATACATGGATTTTTCATCTGAGAAGTGCTGTAATCATTACTGTTTTGTAAGCATATTTTTTTATAATGGAGATAGGATCATGATTTCTGTATTTCCCCGTCTATAACAAAAAGGTGCTGATAATCACAGCACCTTTTTTAGTGGAAGCAACGGGGCTCGAACCCGTGGCCTCTCGCGTGTGAGGCGAACGCTCATCCCAGCCGAGCTATGCTTCCGAAATATAAAATTATTATACTCCTAAATATAGGGAAATGCAAGGGGCGGCGTTACCCGCCCCCGGATCCTCCTACTTCCGGAATACCCGCAATAGAGGTTAATATACTGATCACTCCGGCCATTACTGACGCAGATACCACATACTTCCAGTCTACCTGCCCCAGGGCTGCCGCCGTTCCGATCCCGGCAATGGCAGCCTGAGCTACAGTCTTTACAGCCCGGATCCCTGCCGCTTTCAGCCACTTCCGGTTATCCACGGACACCTTAAACACACAATTTTTCAGCACCGCTCCTCCCCCTTTCTTTCCAGATCCTCTTTTTTTGGCAAGAGCAGCTCCCTGTGAGGGAAAGAGAGCCAGCTATGACTTAGACGCCAAAGCTGTCTCTCTGCTATAAGAATATGCAGAAATCTATTATCCGTGAAGCTTATGGGCTGCAGGACAGTCAAGACCACTGGCTTAGTTCAACATCATAAACGTTTCTGCTGCTGGCTATTGACGGGAGCAAAGCGAAAGTGCCGAACTCAGCGGAAAACAGGAGACAATATCCATTCACTTAGCCGCCTTAGTGTTGGTAGCACTGGGGCGGTTTTTTAAAATAGATTATTAATTTTAATAGAAAGATCCGGATAAATCCCAACAGGAATATCCTGATCAAAACTGTACTGCCCGGAATTTGAGTCATTTTCAAATCCGTACACAGTAACAGTGCGTGTATCTGGATTCACTATCCAATATTCTTTCACACCAGCAGCGCGATATTTAAAAAGTTTTATTTGATAATCCATGCGTTGGCTGGAAGGCGATACGATTTCTATTATCCAGTCTGGGGCTCCTTGGCAACCCTTGTCATTTAGCTTATTTGGGTCACAAATGACACTTATATCAGGCTCTACATAGTTCTTATCGTTTTCGTTTAAAAACACGGCAAATGGGGCGATATATGCCTTGCAATCACCATTGTTCTTCCCAATATGATTTCTGATTACTGCAAAAATTTCTCCGACAAGTTCTTGATGTAAACGGCTTGGCGGTGCCATCAAATAAATTTTGCCGTCAATCAGTTCAGCTCGTTCCCCGTCCGGAAGTGCATAGATATCGTCTATTGTATAAGCGGATTCTTTTGATAATGGCATATTAATCTCCTTTCTGCTACAATATGTTTATGGTTCATACTCCTTTTTTATCCAACGTCTGCTGTCTTGTCCTCAACTGGAGGATATAATTTTTCTAATTCTTCGGAATTGAGACCGTTTCAAGTTTTGTGTAAACTGAAAAGCTGATATAAGATATGTCATTAGTTACTCTGGGCAGAGCCAATTTTTTGAGGTTATGCCCTTGATTGTATTATAATGCAGTTTCCGGACATGTCAAGCAGGACTGGCCAGCCTTCCCTGTTAGGAACAGCATTTTCAGGAGACTTTCTTGTTAAGC
>UQSX01000093.1 GCA_900543715.1 uncultured Blautia sp.
AATCGCCTATGGTCTGAACCAGTGTATCCTGAGAGCAAAAGGCCAGTATCTGGCCCGCATGGATGGAGATGATCTTTCCCTTCTCAGGCGTCTGGAGGTTCAGGCAGCCTTTCTGGACGCCAATCCTGCTTATGATTATGTGGGAGCAGCGGCAGCCCTTCTGGAAGGGGAAGAGCTGTGGGGCATTCGGCAGATGGCTGCTGCTCCTCAGAAAGAAGACTTTCTTTCCTTTTCTCCCTATATCCATCCTTCCGTGATGTTCCGAAGAGAGGTCTTTGAAAAATATGGCCTTTATGATACCTCAGACCTCTGCCGCAGATGCGAAGACTATGAGCTGTTTATGCGGCTTCACTCCAAAGGAAGCTATGGATATAATCTGAAGGAAATCCTCCTTCATTATCGGGAAGAAAAAGAAAGTTATAAAAAAAGAACCTTCATAAGCCGCCGAAAAGAGGCCAGGCTGCGCAGGCAGAAATTTCCTGCGCTGGGCCTGACCGGACTTCGGGCGGAATGCTATAAATACAAGCCCTATGGAACAGCCGTAATCCCTAAAAGTATTTATTGGCAGTTAAAAAGAGGCAAAGCATCTGGCTTTTTATGAAGCAAGCGTTATTACAAGGTCCTGGAATCTTTCTGATTTTGTCCTTATATCCTCTTCTGTAACACCGTAGTAGGACTTGATGTCTTTCACGATATTCATTAAATGGGGCATTTCTTCCGGATCCCCCGTAACTGAGCAGCCGAGACATTCCCAGTGTTTTTCTATGTCGATCTGAATCTGCCCTTGAGGGAGGTTTATTTCGTAAATATGATAATCCATCGGAAAAAGTTCTTCCGGAATCTCATTTATCTTCTTCTGCCGCAGCTCCAGTTTTTCCCCAAAAGCTTTCTGTAAAGCCGGATCCTGGTAATCAGAAGGCAGAATACTGTCCAGAGAGGGGAGGTCTGCCTCTTCCAGGAGCCTGGGACAGTGTTTCATGATCAGGGCCTCTTTTAAGTTCCCTTTCTGCTGGTGACAGATGCGGTTCTCTTTAGAAAGCTCTATGCCATGATATTTTTCCATGATATATGCGATAACCTGGTCCAAAGTATGAGGATTGGCAGTGATGCTGTTTTCTATTTCTTCTTTTCTTTTTTTAAAAAAGGCCCGCCCTTCAAGTTCCTGGGGAGAAACGTCCCTGTCCGTTACTCCTTTGATGTAAATACTTGTAGGGCCATCTGCTCTGATCGTACTGCTGCCGGCAGCAGCTTTTACAAAATCCTGAAATATTTTCCGGCTGTTCTCATCCACTTTATGGGAAAATTCCGGATGCCACTGGACCGCCCACAGGAATCTGGATCCCGGCTTCCATACTGCCTCTACAAGACCGTCCGGGGCATAAGCCATTGGCTGAAGGCCAGGGGCAAGATTTCGGATTCCCTGGTGGTGACAGCTGTTTACCGGAAGTGCATCTTTATTCAGAAGTCTATGTAAAGGAGTTCCCCTTATCAGTTCCACAAGATGCGCAGGCTGGTCATAGGGCGCCGGCTGGCGGTGGCACACAGAAGAGGGGAATTGCGCTGGAAGATCCTGATAGAGATTTCCTCCCAGCAAGGCATTGAACAATTGTAACCCCCGGCAGATTCCCAGGGCAGGCTTATCCTCTTCAAGAATTATCGGCAGCAGTGCAGCCTCCATTTCGTCCCGCTCCGGACAGCATTCCCCGCATTTTTCAAAAACTGCTTCCCGGTAAACAGCAGGAGACACATCATGACCTCCGGTAAAAAGGAAGCCGTCAAAATAATTTACAAGTTTCTCTAGAGCTTCCCTGTCTGAGGTAAGAGGCAGCATAACAGGAATCCCTCCTGCCTCCTCAATCCCCTTCATATAGCCGGGAAGCATCCAGTAGCTTTCTCTTTCTCTATCCACCAGCGGGATAATACCGATCAATGGTTTTTTCATTTTACTTTTTCTCCTTCCTATCGAATAAGCCTGTATCTTTCATGACTGGTATGATCTGTAAAAGCGAATTTCTTTTTGACTTATTGTAACACAGTCGAAAAAGCAGGTGAATACTTATGCTCAGATCAATAGAAAAACTTTTAACTCTTTCACAAAATCAGCACCTCACACATTGGATCAACAGTACAGCAATCTCAGCAGCCAGCAGGATAATCAGCGCAAAAAGGGACCTTGGCAAGGTCCCAACTATGCCTGCCAGTAAAAGCATGATCCCATTTCGAATGGGGTAAAACCATTCCAGGAGAACAGAAAAAAACTGCGCTTTGCATGGCGAAGAAAACCGCAGCCACAATGGTCTGAAGGGTAATGCCTCCGTAAAGTTCACAATTCACACATTCTGCCGTGTTTCTGTTTTTTCAGGTATCATTTCGCCCTTTCTGGAAAAAGTAAAAGAAAAGCCAGAATGGAGCAGAAGTACATGAAACAGACCTTATTTGTAATACAGGAACTGGTATCCAGAGAAATGAAGCGGAAATACAGCCGGTCTAAGCTGGGGATTTTGTGGAGTGTTTTAAACCCCTTATTATCTATGACCGTTCTTTCTCTGGTATTTTCTACCATGTTTCGAAAATCTATTGAAAATTATCCGGTATATTATCTCACAGGTTTTCTGATCTGGAGCTTTTTTACCACAGCTACCAACACAGCTATGACTTCTCTGGCTGATAACCAGGCTTTGCTCCTTCAGATCCGCCTTCCCAGAGAAATTTTTCCTTTCTCCCGGGTATGTACGGCCTTTATGAATTTTCTCTATTCCCTGGGGGCCTATGTGATGATCCTTGCTGTTTTTCGGATCTCACTGGGCATTTCTGTCCTTTTCTTCCCTCTGGTCATGGTCCTGTTATTTTTCTTCTCTCTGGGTGTTGGGTATATCCTGTCGGTCCTCTATGTGTTTTTTGGGGATATCCGTCATCTTTACTCTGTATTTCTCACTCTGCTTATGTATCTCTCCGCTCTTTTTTATCCTCTGGAGCTGCTGCCTGAGGGAGTGCAGGCTTTTATCCGGTTAAATCCCATTTATCAGTTTATCTATGCCGCCAGGTCCTGCGTCATGTACCGGGAAATTCCCTCCGCCTGTCTCTGGGTGAAAATGAGCCTATGGAGTTTTTTGTTCTATCTTGCAGGAATATATATCTTCCGAAAAGCAAAGACTAAAATCACATTGAAACTTTGAAACTCCAGGAGGAAACATATGGAAAAGGGCAGACCGGTAATCTCTGTAAAAAATGTCAGTATGGAATTCCAGGTACCTTTGGAGGGCAGTTCCAGTCTGAAAGAATATCTTATTAAAGTCTTTACAGGGAAAAACTCCAGCCGCACCCTAAAGGCTCTGAAAAATATCTGGCTGGACGTTTATGAAGGAGAAATCCTGGGGGTCATAGGCACCAATGGCTCCGGGAAAAGCACTTTGCTGAAGATTATTTCAGGAGCCATTACCCCTACCAGAGGCAGGGTGGAAACAGTGGAAGAGAACATTCAGCTTCTCACTTTAGGCACTGGTTTTGACCGGGAGCTGACGGCCAGGGAAAATGTATATCTAAACGGCGCACTCCTTGGATACAGCCGCAGTTTTCTGAAAGAAAAGTATCCGGATATTGTCCGTTTTGCTGAGCTGGAAGGCTTTATGGAACAGAAAGTAAAAAATTTCTCTTCAGGCATGGTATCAAGGCTGGGATTTGCAATCGCCACGGCTTCCGATAAACCGGGAATTCTGATTTTAGATGAAGTCCTCAGTGTAGGAGATGTATTTTTCAAGGAAAAAAGTACCGCCAGGATCCGGGAACTGATGGAAAAAGGGCGGGCAGTCCTCATTGTTTCTCATTCTACAGATACTATTCTCCAAAACTGCACCAGAGCTCTCTGGATCGAAAAAGGGATACAGAAGCTTACCGGAAATCCTAAAGAGGTCTGCCAGGCCTATCTGGACTATGGGAGGAAACGAGGTGAAAGGAAATGAAAGCCCGTATTTACAAGGTTCTTGTAAACCGTGTGCCTGCTATCCGCAGAAAATATCAGGAAGCCAGAAAAGAAGCGGTTACCAGAGGCACCAGGCTCCTTCTCTTTGGGAAGCTTCTTTGGTGGAATCTGGAATATTATCTTTCAGGGGGAAGGACACAGAAGACAGAAATCTGCTTTACAGAAAAGAAAAAACTGCTCTTTGAAGAATCGAAAAACTTTACTGGCATGTCCGGGGAACAGCTTGTAAAAGAGCTGTCTGGGTATGACGTGATTTCTTTTGATGTCTTTGACACCCTTCTCCTCCGACCCTTTTCCTCTCCTGAAGACCTGTTCTATCTGATAGGAACAGAACTCCATTATCCAGATTTTCCGGTACTCCGGGTATTGGCAGAAGATCAGGCCCGGAAACGAAAAGCAGAAAAAACAGGGACCGGGGAAGTCACCTTAAAAGAAATCTGGGAATGTCTGGAAACCCTTACAGGAATCTCTGTGGAGACAGGAATGGCTGTGGAAATGAGCACTGAGGAAAAGTATTGTCAGGGGAATCTATACTTTCTGCCTGTCCTGGATAGTTTGAAAAAAGTTCAGAAAGTCCTTCTGGCAGTCAGTGACATGTATCTGGAGAAAAGCTTTATCCAAAAGCTTCTGGAGAAATATTATGGTCCTGTCTTCCATAGGGTTTTGATTTCCCAGGAGGAAGGCTGTTCCAAGGCAAATGGAAAGCTTTATGAAAAAGTCCGGGAAACTGCTAAAGAAATTTGGGCTGAACAAACAGGCTCTGCTGAAGGCTGCTGGCGGCTGGCTCATGTGGGCGATAACCCTCACTCCGATATCTTCATGGCTAAGAAACGGCAGATAGATGCCTTTCTCTATCCAAATCCTCAGGACGCTGGAAATCCTTACCGGCCCTTTGACATGTCCAGGATTACGGGGGGCATCTACCGGGGACTGGTAAATATCCGGTTTCATACAGGGGCAGGGAAGTATTCCGTCTTCTATGAACTTGGCTATACTTACGGAGGCCTGGCAGCCTTAGGTTTCTGTCAGTTTATCCACAGAAAAGTCCAGGGGAGGGAAAGATGCCAGATCTGTTTTCTGGCCAGGGACGGAGACGTCTTAAAACAGGTCTATGACCAACTCTATCCAGGTTCCTCCACCTGTTACCTGCTCTGGTCCAGAAATGTCTCCGCAAGGCTGGCGGCAGAGCGATTTCCTTTTGATTTTTTTCAGCGCTTTCTCTTTCAGAAAATCAATCAGGGATATTCTCTGGAAAGGATTTTCGCCAGCATGAGACTTTCTGCGCTAAGGGAGGATGCCTGCCGGTATCTGCACTGCTCAAAGGACAGCGTCCTTACGGAAAAGAGAGCCCTTGGCTGCCGGGATTTCCTTCTAAAACAGTGGGAGAAGGTGCTGGAGGTTTATAAAGGAGAACAGGCTCTGGCAGGAGAGTATCTGAGGACACTGCTCCTTCCTCCAGAAGAATATGTACAAAATTATGGGCAGGAGCAGAGAAAAATTATCCTGGCAGATATCGGCTGGGCCGGCAGCGGCCCCCTGGGACTGGAATACGTCCTTCATAAAACCTGCGGCCTTTCCTGGAAAGTCCACACCCTTTTAGCAGGCAGCAGCGGCGCTCCCAGTCCGGACAGGGACAGCTCCCAGGGCTTTTTCTTTGAAAACCAGATGGACAGTTATTTTTTCTCCCAGAGCCACAACCGGGACCTTTGGAAATTCCACGACCTGCATAAGAAGCACAACTTGTATCTGGAACTTTTGTTTACCTCACCTTCTCCCAGTTTCCAGGGATTTGAAAAAACAGAGAACGGCAATATAAATTTTCTGTTTGCTCCAAAGGAGTGCCATGAAAAGGAAGTTCGTGAAATCCAGAAGGGCATTCTGGACTTTGTTGCAGATTACCAGAAATATTTCGGAGATTTTACTGCAAAGGGCCAGGGAAACATTTCCGGAAGGGACGCCTATGCTCCTCTTGTTCTTCTCCTGAAAGATACAGCTTTCCAGAAAAAACTGGAAAAAGCTTTTTTGTGGGATATCCGTGAAAATGTAGAATGAAACAGCAAAGGGCAGGTATGAAGAAATGAGAAAAGGACACACTATCTTAAAAGCAGTCAGCTTTATCTCCAGGCTGTTTCTGGTATTTCTCTATTTTTGCGCCGCCGCCCAGGTAATGAAAGAAATCTGGAGAGAACGGTTTCTGGCAATTACACTTCTGTATGTGGCGGTACTGGAGATTTTCCAGGCTCTTATGGAAGCTGGAAACGTAAGCCAGAGAAGGATCCTGGATCTGGTATATGGACAATTTTTCGCAGCCCTCTGCACGAATATCCTTTTCGGCACTCTGTTGTGGACTACTTCCGCCCAGCCTGGGATCAGCCTTTTCTGGGAATTTTCTATTCTTACCCTGCTGGAAGCTTTTACCGGGATTTTATGGGCGGCCTTTTCCTTTACCCTGTATCTGAGAAAACAGACCCGGAACCAGGCTCTTTATGTCTACGGAGATGGAGAAGACTGGCAGAGAACGGTAAAAGAAAACAACAGCAGAAACGGCTATTTCCGTATCAGCAAAGCAGTTTCTTACCGGAAAGGACTGGACTTCATCGAGCATATCCTTCCCGAATACCAGGCCCTTTTTCTGGGAAAGCTTCCCGACAGTGACCGGAACCGGCTCCTGAAGCTGGGAATCTGTACAGACCGGGAATGTTTTGCGGTTCCCGGAATCCCAGACATCTATCTGCAAAACTCCCGTATCATCCGCCTTCATGACAAGGTGCTCTTCCGAAGCGGGAGAGGATATCTCACAAAAGAACAGGAAAGGGTGAAGCGGGCAGAAGATATTATCTGCGCCCTTCTGCTGTTAATCCCGGCGCTTCCTTTAATGGGACTGATCAGCCTGTGCATTAAAGCAGAAGATGGCGGACCGGTATTTTACCGGCAGGAGAGAGTGACCAGATATGGAAAATCTTTCTTCATGCTGAAATTCCGCAGCATGGTCCCGGAAGCGGAAAAAGAGGGACCCAGGCTGGCGGCCAGAAATGACGCCAGGGTTACCCGAACAGGGAAGATCCTTCGGAATCTTCATTTGGATGAGCTGCCTCAGCTTTTTAACGTACTGGCCGGAGATATGTCCATGGTAGGTCCCCGTCCGGAAAGGCGGGAATTTATTGAAGACTATTCCCGTATCCTTCCAGAGTTTAAGGAGCGGCTCCGGGTAAAAGGCGGACTGACAGGATACGCCCAGATTTACGGGAAATACAGTACCGGACCGGAAGACAAGCTGAAGTATGATCTCATCTACATCTATAATTATTCCCTCCGCCTGGATATCCGGCTGCTGTTTCTTACCATCCGCATCTTTTTTCAGAAAGAAAACGCCCAGGGAGTGGAGGAATCAAATTTGTAAAGGAGCGTATGTTCTATGGAAAATATCAGATTACTGGACTGTACCCTCAGGGATGGAGGATACATCAACCAATGGGGGTTTGGAGAAAAGACTATCCGAAGCATTGCATCCCGGCTTACAGAGGCAGGGACCGATATCATAGAAGTGGGATTTTTACGGAACTGTACCTGGGACAAAGACAAAACTCTGTTTCCATCTATAAAGAAATTGAAGAAAATCCTTCCTGCCAATTCAAACAGCACCAGATTTGCGGCCATGGCCCTCCATAATCAGTACGATGTAGAAAAACTGGAGCCCTGTGACGGAAGTATTGATATCATTCGGGTGACCTTTCATGATTATGATATCGAAGAGGGACTTGTTTTCTGTGAAAAGGTTAAGAAGAAAGGCTATCAGCTCTTTGTGAATCCCATCAATATCATGGGATATTCAGACCGGCAGCTTCTAGAGCTGCTGGAAAAGGTAAACCGGCTTCATCCCTACGGCTTTTCTATTGTGGATACCTTCGGCTCCATGACCGGAAGGGAACTGACCAGGATCTATTCTCTCTGTGAAAACAATCTGGAAAAAGACATTGTCCTTGGCCTCCATCTCCACGAAAATATGGCCCAGTCCTTCTCTCTGGCTCAGTCTTTTCTGAAAATGCGGGAGCAGGCAAGAAGCTGCGTCCTGGACGCCTCTTTAAACGGCATGGGACGGGTTCCCGGAAATCTTTGTATAGAACTGATCATGGATTATCTGAACAAACATTTCGGGAAGTCCTATGACATAGACCCGGTGCTGGACGCCATTGAAGAATATATCTCTCCTATCAAAAAACAGGAACCCTGGGGATATATGGCGGAATATTTTCTTTCTGCCAAGTACAATCTCCATCGGAATTATGCAGAATATCTCCTTACGAAAGGCGCTCTTTCCTCTCGGGATATGCACCGTATCCTTCAGATGATACCGGAAGAGAAAAAAAGCGCCTTTGACCAGAACTATATAGAATACCTGTACCACCAGTATGAAAACCACACCGTTTCTGATGAAAAGACCCTGGATGCTCTGCGGAAAGCTTTCCGAGATAAAAAAGCGCTTCTTCTGGCCCCTGGCCCCGGCCTTAAAGAATACCGGAGGCAGGTGGAAGATTATCAAAGAGCCCATAGCCCTGTTCCTATCTCTGTAAATTTCTTCTACGACCATCAGGAGGAAGGATATGCCTTTTTCAGCAATTCCAAACGATTCCAGGAATATCGTTCCTTGAGGAAACCAGGGGTTCAGGTAATCCTTACTTCTAATATAACTACAGGCATCCGGCCAGACGACCATGTGATCAATCTCTACCGTCTGTCCCAGGAAGAAAGAGAACGGGGAAACAGCGGTATCCTGCTTCTTCGGCTTCTCCTCCTGCTGGGAGTAAGAGAAGGGGCTCTGGCGGGCTTTGACGGCTATATTGAAGGAGAAGAAAACTATCTGGAAGGATATTTCGGCAGGTTTGCCAGCGCCCCTTTGGGTGACAACCGGAAGATTGCCCGGGAACTGAAAAAACTTAGCGGAAAGATGAGGCTTACCTTTGTAACTCCTTCTGCTTACGAGGAGGAAATGTAGATGAGGGCAGATTTTATTGACTGGGATAAGATCCGATATCTGATCCTGGATGTAGACGGTACCATGACTGACGGAGGCGTCTATCTGGACAGCCAAGGCAATGAAACGAAAAAATTTTCCATTAAAGACGGAGCAGGAATTTTTTTAGCCCGGCAGGGAGGCATCCAGCCAGTGATCCTCACCGGCAGGGAAAGTCTCTGTGTAACACAAAGGGCCAAGGAGCTTCAGATTCCCTATGTCTTTCAAAATGTAAAAAAGAAGAAGGAGTTTCTGCGGGAATTTTTCCGGGAGCGGCAGGTCAGCCGGGAAGAAGCCGCCTATATAGGTGACGACTTAAATGACCTTGGCGCCATGAGCCTTACTGCAGTTACTGCCTGTCCCCGGGATGCTGTAAAAGAAGTCCAGGACTCCTGTACCTTTATCTTAAACAGCAGAGGCGGAGAAGGGGCTGTAAGAGAATTTGCGGAGCTGCTCCTGAAGAGAAAAGGGAACCTGGAAGAATGTAAAGAAGCCCTCTGGGGACAGGAGGCGAGAGCAGAATGAAAGACTGGTTCTATGAAAAATTTGTGAGAAAAAATCCCAGGGTGCAAAGGGCCTATGAAACCTATGTCCAGGGGAACCTGGAAGAACACCAGAGAAACCGGTTCAAGCACTGGCTGATACTCCTTGCCCTTTCCTGGAAATACCGGAGAAGCCAGATAAACAGGCTCCATACCCTGACTCTGGCAAAACTGAAAGATAACAAAGCAAAAATCCGTATGGAGTGGATTCCCGGAGCCTGCTGCTACAATCTCTATGTCTCCCAGGACGGCCTTCACTACAGGTTCCAGGAAAAGACACGGAAACATTTATGTGAAGTAGAAAACCTGAAACAGGATCAGATGTATTTTTTTAAGTTCAAGGTCTCTATGGACGGCAGCAGGTACAGCGATTTTTCCCAGGTTCTTACCGTATCCACAGTGCAGAACCAAGAACTTTTCTTCATAAAAAAACTGGCCTTAAAAGGGGAAGGGATTTTTTCCGATGCTTCTGGAAAACACTCGAAAAACTCCAGAAAAGCCGGGACTTTGGAAGGCAGCAAAGATTTCCGGGGAAGCTTTCCAAAAGAGGGAATCGCGGAGATTTCCTGGACCCCAATTTCCGGAGCCCTCCATTATAATCTCTATCGCTCGGAAGAGGGAGAGGGCTACCGGTTTCTCATACAGACCAGGGAAACTGGTTATGCGGATAAAGAGCTTAAAAGCGGAACCGCCTATTCTTATCTGCTGAAATATACAAAAAACGGAAAAACCTATCAGGAATTTCCCAGAAGACTGAAACTTACGGCACCAGGTGAAAAGTTCACGAAGAAAAACAGCGGGCGGCTTTTTGAAAAGGGGGCGGAATCCCAGGCTTCCAACCGGGTTTCTGTAATGAACTTTGCCAAAGGCCTGATGCCTTATGATGTAATCTCCTTTGATGTCTTTGATACTCTGCTTTTCCGTCCCTTCTCTAATCCCTCAGATCTGTTCATGCTTGTGGGAGAGAAGCTGGACATTATGAATTTTACAGAAATCCGCATACAGGCAGAAGAAGAGGCCAGGAGGAAAAATCAGCTTCTCCGGGGCAACCGTGAAGTTACCCTTAAAGAAATCTATGAGCTGGTGGCTCAGGAGACTGGCATAGATCCAAAGGCAGGAGCGGATCTGGAATTTTCTCTGGAATGCGAGCTCTGCTATCCCAACTCTTATATACAGGAGGTTTTTTATATCCTGGCCGCTCAAGGAAAGACCCTGGTGGCTCTGTCCGATATGTATCTGCCAAGGGAACTCCTTTCTCGTCTCCTTTCCGCCAAAGGCTATGAAGATTTTGACCGTGTCATGGTGTCCTGTGACTATAACTGTTCCAAACGAAACGGCGGCCTGTATGAGGTGCTAAAAGAACAGTATCCGGGAAAGATGGTCCATATAGGGGACAACCGGCTTTCCGATATAGAAAGGGCAAAGGAAAAAGGACTGGATACCCGATTCTATCAGAATGTAAATGAAGCAGGCAATATTTTCC
>UQSX01000094.1 GCA_900543715.1 uncultured Blautia sp.
AGAATGGTGTATGACGGCCACCCTCGTCTTTTGTCAGAACGTAAACCTGAGCTGTGAATTTTGTATGGCAGGTAATTGTACCTGGTTTAGCCAGAACCTGTCCTCTTTCGATCTCGTTTCTCTGAACACCACGAAGCAGAGCACCGATGTTATCACCAGCCTGAGCCTCGTCTAACAGCTTACGGAACATTTCGATTCCAGTTACAACAACTTTACGTGTTTCTTCTTTCAGACCAACGATTTCAACTTCTTCAGATACATGCAGTGTACCAGCTTCTACTCTACCAGTAGCAACTGTACCACGACCTGTGATAGAGAATACGTCCTCTACAGGCATGATGAATGGTTTGTCTGTGTCACGCTGTGGATCTGGGATATAGCTGTCAACAGCATCCATCAGTTCCATAACTTTGTCGCCCCATTCGCTGTCTGGATCTTCCAGAGCTTTCAGAGCAGAACCCTGGATGATTGGTGTGTCATCGCCTGGGAACTCGTACTCGTTCAGCAGCTCACGGATTTCCATGTCTACCAGCTCAAGCAGCTCTTCGTCGTCAACCATATCACATTTGTTCATGAAAACAACGATGTAAGGAACGCCTACCTGACGAGACAGCAGGATGTGCTCTTTTGTCTGAGCCATAACACCGTCTGTAGCAGCAACTACCAGGATAGCTCCGTCCATCTGAGCAGCACCTGTGATCATGTTCTTAACGTAGTCGGCATGTCCTGGGCAGTCAACGTGTGCGTAGTGACGTTTTTCTGTCTCATACTCAACGTGTGCTGTAGAGATTGTGATACCACGTTCTCTCTCTTCTGGAGCTTTATCAATGTTCTCGAAATCTGTAGCTGTGTTACCAGCAACTCTGTGAGAAAGTACTTTTGTGATAGCAGCTGTTAAAGTTGTTTTACCATGGTCAACGTGTCCGATGGTACCAATGTTACAATGCGGTTTGCTTCTTTCAAATTTAGCTTTAGCCATTTTGAATGTCCTCCTTGTTTAACATGCGCCCCGTCTGGGCAAATTTTAATTTTTGTTGTTGCCTCATAACGAGGCGGTTGATATAGTCAACCTGCTATCCTTGATTATATTGCAAATCAAGGATATTTGCAAGTTTTATTTACCTGATTTTCCTGCCAGAACCTTTTCCTGTACGGACTTCGGAACCTGCTCATATTTCTCAAAGAACATAGAGTAGTTACCACGTCCCTGAGTTCTGGAACGCAGGTCTGTTGCGTATCCGAACATCTCTGCCAGAGGAACGAATCCACGGATCATCTTTCCACCGCCGATATCGTCCATACCTTCGATACGTCCACGACGAGAGTTGATATCACCGATAACATCTCCCATGTAGTCTTCAGGAGTTGTAACCTCGACTCTCATGATAGGCTCCAGAAGGATCGGATTTCCTTTGGACATAGCATCCTTGAATGCAAGAGAACCTGCAATGTGGAATGCCATTTCAGAGGAGTCGACTTCATGGTAGGATCCGTCATATACATTTGCATGGATACCCACTACAGGGAATCCACCCAGGATACCGGCTCTCATAGCTTCTTCGATACCTTCGCCTACTGCTGGAATGTATTCCTTCGGAATAGCACCACCAACAACAGTAGATTCAAACTTGTAAGTTTCCTCACCGTTTGCATCCATAGGCTCGAATTTAACTTTACAGTGACCGTACTGTCCACGACCACCAGACTGTTTTGCATATTTGCTGTCAACGTCAACAGGTTTTGTGATTGTCTCTTTGTAAGCAACCTGAGGAGCACCTACGTTAGCTTCTACTTTGAACTCACGAAGAAGACGGTCAACGATAATCTCCAGATGAAGCTCACCCATACCAGCGATAATAGTCTGTCCAGTTTCCTGATCTGTATGAGCACGGAATGTGGGGTCTTCCTCTGCAAGTTTTGCAAGAGCTTCACCCAGTTTGCCCTGTCCTGCTTTTGTCTTAGGCTCGATAGCCAGCTCGATAACAGGATCTGGGAATTCCATGGATTCCAGGATTACAGGATGCTGCTCATCGCAGAGTGTATCACCTGTAGTTGTGAACTTGAAGCCGATAGCGGCTGCAATATCACCGGAATATACTTTATCCAGCTCCTGACGCTTGTTGGCATGCATCTGAAGGATACGTCCAACACGCTCTTTTTTGCCTTTTGTAGCATTCAGTACATAAGAACCGGAATTCATAGTACCTGAATAAACTCTGAAGTATGCCAGCTTACCAACGAATGGGTCTGTCATGATCTTGAATGCCAGAGCTGCGAAAGGCTCTTCATCAGAAGCATGTTTCTCGATTTCATTTCCTTCAAGGTCTGTTCCCTTGATAGCAGGAATATCTGTAGGTGCAGGCATGTACTCCAGGATTGCATCCAGAAGTTTCTGTACACCTTTGTTTCTGTAAGCAGAACCGCAGCATACAGGAACAGCTGCACACTCGCAGGTAGCTTTTCTCAGAACTTTTTTCAGTTCTTCAATGCTTGGCTCTTCGCCTTCCAGATATGCCATCATCAGGTCGTCGTCCAGCTCACAGATTTTTTCTACTAATTCTGCGTGGTACAGCTCAGCCTCTTCCTGCATATCTTCAGGGATATCGGTAACAGAAATATCGTCACCTTTCTCATCATTGTAGATGTAAGCCTGCATTTCAAACAGGTCGATGATTCCTTTGAATTCATCTTCCTTACCGATTGGAAGCTGAACGCAGATTGCGTTCTTTCCTAAACGGGTTTTGATCTGGTCTACAGCGTTGTAGAAGTTTGCACCTAAAATGTCCATCTTATTGATGAAAGCCATACGAGGTACATTGTAAGTGTCAGCCTGACGCCATACGTTTTCTGACTGAGGCTCTACACCGCCCTTAGCACAGAACACACCAACAGCGCCGTCCAGAACACGCAGAGAACGCTCTACTTCTACAGTAAAGTCTACGTGTCCAGGTGTATCAATGATATTGATACGATGCTCTAAAGCACCAGCCTTTGGTTTTGTCTTCTCTTCCAGTGTCCAGTGACATGTTGTGGCAGCGGAAGTAATTGTGATACCTCTTTCCTGTTCCTGCTCCATCCAGTCCATGGTAGCTGTTCCTTCATGAGTATCACCAATCTTATAGTTTACACCGGTATAGTATAAGATACGCTCTGTCAGAGTTGTCTTACCGGCATCGATGTGTGCCATAATACCAATGTTTCTGGTTCTCTCTAATGGATATTCTCTTCCAGCCAATTGGATTTCCTCCTCTTAGAAACGATAGTGAGCAAATGCTTTATTTGCCTCAGCCATCTTATGCATGTCTTCTTTTCTCTTAACAGCTGCACCGGTATTGTTCATAGCATCCAGCAGCTCGTTAGCCAGTCTTTCTTCCATTGTCTTCTCGCCTCTTTTACGAGCAAACATGGTCAGCCAGCGAAGAGCCAGAGCCTGACGTCTGTCCGGTCTTACTTCGATAGGCACCTGGTAGGTAGCACCACCGATACGTCTAGCTTTTACCTCTAATACAGGCATGATGTTGTTCATTGCCTCTTCAAATACTTCGATTGCTGGTTTTCCAGCTTTTTCTTCCACTCTGGCGAATGCTCCGTATACGATCTTCTGAGCTACACCTTTCTTACCGTCCAGCATAATGCTGTTGATAAGTTTTGTAACTACCTTGCTGTTGTACATTGGATCAGCCAGAACGTCTCTTTTCTGAATATGTCCTTTACGTGGCACGTTACTTCCCTCCTTAATCATTCTCGATTAAATCATAGGTACTCACACAAACTATTCTGCATGTTCGCACTCGGTATCTTCTCTATATAAACCCGCAGCCACTTATGGGCTTATGGAATCCCGGTACAATTTAATAGTTCTCTGTGACTTCTATGAATTCATCATAACAGCCTGGGCTGTTATTCTGGATTTATAAATTTAGTCGCTTAATTATTTTTTCGGTCTCTTAGCACCGTATTTAGAACGGGCCTGACGTCTGTTAGCAACGCCTGCGGTATCTAATGTACCACGGATGATGTGGTATCTGGTACCTGGTAAGTCTTTTACCCTACCGCCACGGATCAGAACAACGCTGTGCTCCTGTAAGTTGTGACCTTCTCCTGGAATGTAGCTTGTTACTTCGATTCCATTTGAAAGACGAACTCTGGCGATCTTTCTAAGAGCTGAGTTAGGCTTCTTAGGTGTAGCAGTCTTAACAGCAGTACATACACCTCTCTTCTGTGGAGAAGACATATCGGAAGTTTTTTTCCGTAAAGAGTTGTAGCTCTTCTGAAGTGCAGGTGCTGTAGACTTCTTGGTTGTAGTCTGGCGTCCTTTTCTTACTAACTGATTAAATGTTGGCATTCCTTTTCACCTCCTGTAGAATTTGCGGGTCCTTCCATATATATTATAGAAGGAATAGTGGCTGCCAGTTATTCATCCTTATGAATAAACTTTTTCGCACACAAAAAAAACTTGCGTATTTTTGCACGCTCTCTCATTATATCTACCAAAATTTTGCCTGTCAAGGATTTTTTTAATTTTTTCAGCATTTTCTCAAAGAACAGGAAACGGACTCCTAAGAGTCCGTTTCCTGTCAAAAAAAGCGCCCCAAATACTCAAACCGGATTTTCCTGAGCAAATTTTCTTCCATATTTCTCTAATTCATCTACCACTATAGAATTATTCCACTCTCGGTAGCAAACACCATTGGGAATCCCCGGATAAAACCTGCCGCCGGGGCAATAGGTATCAATAGCCCTTCGTACTTCCCTGCGGATCTCTTCCTCAGTAATATTCTCAATATCAATCTTAGGCCCGTCGATGCCGCCCACCATAGCCAGTTTTCCCTTGGTAATCTTCTGTATTTCCACAATATCATTCTGGGCTATTACGCCCTGCCAAATATCCACGCCTATTTCCACCATATCTGTGACAATAGGCTGACAGATACAGTCCGCATGATGCATATAAATCATTCCGCATTCATGAATAGCATCAGAAATTTCTTTTTGAAGAGGCTTGATCAGAGCTCTCCATACTCTGGGAGGCAGGAAAACATTCTGCTTGGAGCCCCAGTCATCGTGATAAAAAATGATGTCCGGCCGCAGCTTTTCCGCTGCCATACGGATATATTTTATCTTATAATCCGCAATGACTCTCAGAAGCCCAGCCATTTCTTCAGGATATTCCATATAGTTAATAAGAGCGTTTTCCATACCCATCAGATGGTGGCTTCTTTCAAAAAGACCTCCTCCAAACATAAATCCCACAAATTTCTCATTCCTGTCTACTGCCTCCGCCGCCTTAACAGCTTCGCTCCAGTCCAAATGGTCTAAATCCGGAACCTTTATCTGTTCCTCCCACTTTTCAATATCCTTAATAACTGCATTTTCAGGCGTTACATGAGGATGCGCTCCAGGTGCACCGGGCTTAAAAATATAAACTGTTCCCCAGGAATCCCTGTGTTCCTTCCCATCCTGAGGACACATATCTCCCACAAGCACCGGGTCTGGAATCAGTTCAATAGCATTCATTAGATCAAAATAATAATCTGGCTGCTGCCGGTTATAAATAGCCATGGCATTTTCTCTCAAATTCATAAACTCCATTCCTCCTTACAACTACGGCGGCAGCTAAGAGATACTCTCTCTTAGACGCCGCCTTGTTCATTTTCTCATCAATTCCCTATGTTTAAAACACTTTTATTCTCTATGGTACAATTTGTTATAATATTCCAGAGAATAGTTGTAGAGCTCATCTCTGGCAATTTCCTCCTGCATGGGGTCTGTCATATCCGTCATAATCCACGCCATTGTACGCCCTGTCTCTCCATAGTATTCTACAAAATCCCGAATCGCTTTTCGGATTTCCCCTTCCTTCCAGTCATGGGGAATCTCTATTCCAAAACTGAAAGTCATCTGTTTTCCAAAATTATTATAAAGATAATCTGCGTCATTGGCCCGCATCTGCGGTGTCCACATATCAATTCCCATTTCAATCATTTCCGGAACGTACTGCATATTTCTTCCGCAGGAATGCAGTTCGATAAATTTCCCCTGGTCTTTGACAAATTTCAGAAAACGGCTTGTAGCAGGCATCAGCTGCTTGCGGAACATTTCGTTGGAATAAAATCCGCTTCTCTCTGTGCCCCAGTCGTCATGATAGAGAACTCCGTCCACCTGACCATAATACTGGAAAATTTTTGCTGTAGACTCTATTTTGTAATCTGCCATCTTCTGAAAAAATTCTTCCAGGGCTTCCGGCTCTTCATAAAATGCCAGCAAGAATTCGTCAAAGGGTATCATTTCATGAAGTCTCTCAGAAATACCTTCTACACACTCATAAATGTGAGGACGGTCCGCATCCAATGTTTTCTGCAGTTTTTTTCCGTCTGCCTCAAAATCTACAACGGATAGATCCGGCCATTCTACTTCTTCTTTCCAATTGGCAAAATCCTGGATCGTCCTGGTTCCAGGTTTTGTGATCATGCCTCCCGCATTTTCTACCATGGTCCAATAAACGCCCCACCAATCATATCCATCTACCTCTGGAACAGGATGTTCTTCCATAGCGTCCGGCCATACAGTATTGGACTCATAGAAATAAGCCGGCATCCAATAGGGCTGTTCTCCCTTTACACATCTGATATAATTTTCTCTTACGCTGATAGGCCTTCCAAGAATGGGCTCTTTCGGCTGCTGAGCCAGCCATGGGAAACTGCCCTCTGCCTGCCAGCTCTTTGAATAATCTCTGTTTGCCGCTGTCTGCATAAATCTTCCAACGCTCATTGTTATTTCCTCCCTTTTTATATTTTTCAATTATGCCGCCTTTTTCTCTTTAAACGGACTGTAAATCAGAAAGACAATTCCAATAGCCAAAAATACAATAATCTCGATTAAAATTCCGCTCATAATGTTCTCACCAAATACAGCGGTCAAAAACTGCAGCCAGAAGGAGCTGACAAATGCGCCCAGGTTTGTGAAGGCCATGCATATAGAAATAGCTCCCGCTACTGTACTAGGCGGCGTAACAACTCCTACCCAGGCAAAAAAAGCAGGCATAATAGTGGAGAAACCAAAGCCGATCAGAATCAACCCCAACGTCATAATGACCACGTTTGTTCCCACATATACACATAAGGCTCCTAACCCACAAAGAAGATAGCCTAACGCAATACACCAGCGTTTCGCAAACTTAAAAACAGTACCAAACACTAAACCGGCCACACAGCCAGACACTGTATAGAGAGAAAGCGAGGTTGCCGCCGTTGCCGCTGTTCCAGCATCTCTCATTACAAATAATGTAGAGATATTCAGCATAATTGGATAATTCAATACATTAAAAATCACAAACAGTATGGCAATTACCCATACAGTCTTTCCTATTTTTTCCTTTTGCTCCTTTTTTTCTTCCTTCGGTGCTGCGGCTGGAGTCTCTGGTTCCGGAAGGAAGAATGCCATAACAAAGCCCACCAGACCAAAAGCATGGCCCCAGAATACCAGCTGCCAGTTCATATCCGCCAAAGCTCCTCCCAGCATTTGAAGGATAATACCGCCGCCGTTCATAAACAGTGTTCCATATCCAAGCAAAGACGCTTGTTTCTGCCCTTTATAATTTCCTACAATCAACGCATTGCCTAAAGGAGACATAAGGCCAAGGCCAAAGCCAAAGATTGCGCGGCACACCAGCATACCGGCATAGTTATCAAATAGTGCCGGAGCACAGCCGCCTATCAAATAAAGGCCTCCAGCCATAATAGCCAGGGTTCTGTATTTCACCTTCTTTCCCATAACAGCGCCTGCAACAGCCGTACCTATTACAGTAAATAGTGTGGGAAGAGTTGAAATCCAGGTTACATCTTTCCCCTCAAAATGTGCCCCCAATGTAGCCATCGCCGGGGTGACTACTGTAAAGCCCATAGAGATCAGAAATAAGCACATAATCGCGGCAGTCCCTATAGGGCTGATTCTTTTTTCCTCTGTCATAATAACTTCCCCTTTCATGATTTAATTTAATATCATTCTACAGCGCTCTGTTTTTGTTTACTATGTACTAAAAATACAATTTTTTCGTTTTTTTTCTATACATTTTTGTGTATTTGATTTTAAAACTAATTATTATTTAAAATTTTCCTTTTGTTTTTCTGATAGATATTTCCTTTTTCCGTTTTTTTCGATAAAATAATAAGGTCGAAAAGTATTACTTCATATAATTCCCGCATAGGGTAAGGAGGCACTATAAAATGAAATTAAGTATGTGGATGATTGCCAACCGTCTTTCATCACTGGATTTGAAACTGGATATTGCTGAAAACGCCCCTGCTGTACTCAACAGTGCCAGAAGAGCCTATGCCACAAACTGTGTCTATGTCTATCAGGAAGGAAAGGATGTTATCTGCAATGGAGAAGGGAACACTATACGGATCTGTGATATGGACGTAGCAGAGGCCTTTGAAATCGTTCAGAGCGTCTTTGATTACTATGAAGACTGGCTGAATAAGATTTTAGAGACTATCCATCTCAAGGATTATCAAACACTGGTAGATCAGGCATGGAATGCCTTTCACAACCCGTTGATTTTGTCAGATGCGAACAACAAGGCCTTAGGCATATCAAAAAAATACAATCCAAATGAAATGGATCAGGAGTGGAATTATCTGTGTACTTATGGCTATTCCTCTCTGAGCAGTATACAAAAAATGCGGTATGACTATAACACTATCGACTTCCTGCACCATGGTCTGCAGCCCTACTATTTTTCCAGCAATCAACAGATGAAATTCGGCGGTGTCTCTTACTGCATGTACTGTGACAATCTGGTCTGCGGCCGTATTACTTTGTTGTCTAAGGAACGTCCTTTAAATACTGGAGACTATCAGCTTCTTCAGACAATCGCCAAGGTTCTGGAGCCTCTGTTAAAACAACCCTATTATGAAAAGCTTTTCCAGCACAGCAGCAGTGTTTTTTATAATCTGCTGTTTTCCAAGCCTTATGACGAAGCCAGTCTGGAAATGCAGCTCCGATACCAGCAATGGGAGAAAACAGACCTTTACCAACTGGCTCTCATTTATTTTCCAGAGGAAAACAGCTATAACGTAGGCTCTGCTATAAATCTCATGATGCATACGCTGTCTCAGCAGTTTCCTAACTGCGCCGCTATGAAAAAAAAGCCTTACATACTGCTTCTGTCCAATCAGGAATTTTGTAAAAATCCCGGCTTTTTGCAGTTTCAGCAGATTATTACCTCAAACACACCTGTACAAATCGGCTTCAGTCTCCCCTGCCAGGGAATCGAAGATATAAATTATCTGTTTGGCCAGGCAAAAGCCGCTATCCGTTACGGAAAACTCTTCGCTCCGGATAAAAAATGGTACTTCCTGAGGGATTATGCCATAGAATACATCTTGGATTCCTCTTCTTTTTCGGAACGGCTCCATGGATGCTGTCCTTCTGTTCTGACCCTTTGGAATACACTCTGGAAAAACGACTCGGAGCTTTTAGATACACTGAAGTGCTATTTAGACAACGAGAGATCTGTCGCTAAAACTTCTGCTGCCTTATTCACTCATCGGAATACCATTCTATATCGGATAAAAAAAATACAGGAGCTTCTGAATGAAAATCTGAATGACACTTATACCCGGGATTATATCCGCCTTTCCCTTCGTATTCTCGAGCTCCATGAAAAAACAAAAAAAGATATTACATTATAGATAAACTATCCTCTATAAAATAATATCCTCTTCTTTAATTCAGCAGAAAAGGCTGTTGCATTAAACACTTATCAGGAATAATCCCGTTATTGTTTTAGTGCAACAGCCTCTTCTCTATTTTTCTATATACGCTGCTTACTTTTCGATCAGTTCAGCTTCTTCCTCTTCTTCAGAAAGCTCCGCTTCCTCTTCCTCCAGAACGCTTTCATCCAGAATCTCCTGATCCTGAACTTCATCTTCCTGGATATCCTCATCCAGTTCCAGTTCTTCTTCCTCTTCTTCCGGGATCAGATCTGTGTCCAGACGGACATTGGAATATTTCTTCATACCGGTTCCTGCCGGGATCAGCTTACCGATAAGAACGTTCTCTTTCAGACCGATCAGCGGATCGATCTTGCCCTTGATGGCAGCTTCTGTCAGAACCTTTGTGGTCTCCTGGAAGGAGGCAGCAGACAGGAAGGAGTTTGTTGCCAGGGATGCTTTTGTAATACCAAGCATTACCTGTTTTCCTTCTGCCGGTTCTTTTCCTTCTGCGGCAAGTTCCTGGTTCTTTTCCTCGAAATCCAGTACATCTACCAGTGTTCCTGGCAGGAAGTCTGTATCTCCATTGTCCTCCACACGGATCTTCTTCAGCATCTGACGTACGATAACCTCGATGTGCTTATCGTTGATCTCAACACCCTGGAGACGGTAAACTCTCTGCACCTCACGGAGCATGTAGTCCTGTACGGCGCGAACGCCTTTGATACGAAGGATATCGTGAGGATTTACAGAACCTTCTGTCAGCTCGTCTCCGGCCTCCAGATAATCGCCGTCCTGAACCTTGATACGGGAGCCGTATGGGATCAGATAGGTCTTAGATTCTCCGCTTTCATTGTCTGTCACAATGATCTCACGTTTTTTCTTTGTATCTTTCAGTGTGGCAACACCTTTGATCTCTGTGATGATGGCAAGACCCTTAGGCTTCCTTGCCTCAAAAAGCTCCTCGACACGGGGAAGACCCTGTGTGATATCGCCGCCGGCCACACCGCCGGTATGGAAGGTACGCATGGTAAGCTGTGTACCTGGCTCACCGATGGACTGAGCCGCAATAATACCGATAGATTCACCTACCTGTACAGGCTCGCCGGTAGCCATGTTGGCGCCGTAACATTTTGCACAGACACCGATCTTGCACTTACAGGTAAGGATTGTACGGA
>UQSX01000095.1 GCA_900543715.1 uncultured Blautia sp.
CACATGTAAAAAGGATTGCCAAAGCCATATCTGCTCCAGGTGGAAAATCCGTAAATGCCATCAGCAGAATAAGCAGTAATGCAACAACATAACCGAAATACCAGAACTTTTCTTTCATGACTCTTCCTCCTCATAAATAAAGATGTCTTCTATACTCATATGAAAATATCTGGCAATCTTAAAGGCCAGCAAAATGGAAGGGTTATATCGTCCATTTTCTAAAGATCCTATAGTTTGACGAGATACTTCAAGAGCAGAAGCTAACTCTTGTTGCTGTCAAGTATACTTTCCATAAAAGCAACAGAAGGAGAGATTTGTGAAGCAGGTGAAATTGACAATCCCGGCTATATGAGATAAAATTGTGAAAACATAAAACCTGTCGGGCACTTAAATAAAATCTTTATCAGAAAATATGAGAATTAAGGCATTAGACATAGGAAATGTAAGGCTAAACTGTAGGCCCGAATTTGGGCGGTACGGTTACAAAAAGAAAATACGAAATATAGCCGTACAACGGCCATTAATGTACGGTTACAAAATAAGAAATGTGAAATAGAACCGTATACTCTGTCTCAGACATATATGGTTAGAAAGGACTTTTTTATGTATCTAAATTATTATATCCAGCAGCTCCGTCTGCTGATCTACACGGTGCCGGTTATGCTCATTGCCATAACGGTTCACGAGTTTGCTCATGGCTGGGTGTCTTACAAGCTGGGAGATCCAACTCCCAAGTATGAAGGACGGTTAAGTCTCAATCCCCTCAGACATCTGGATCTTATCGGAACTTTGTGTCTTTTATTCTTTCATATGGGCTGGGCAAAGCCTGTAAGGATCAATACCGCCTATTACCGGAATAAGCGGCAGGGAATTATATGGGTTTCTCTTGCAGGACCTGCTGCCAACTTTCTCACGGCTTTTCTTTCTCTGCTGATCTGCGGCGCTCTTATACGCTTCGGAAATTCAGGGAACAGTGCTGTGACTATAGGGGTTATGCTGTGTTATTATTCTGCAGTGATCAATATTGGCCTGGGCGTTTTTAACCTGATTCCAATCCCTCCTCTGGATGGTTCTAATGTGGTAGAGCAAATGTATCCGAGAGTTCTGTATTTTTACCAGAGGATCCGCCCATACTGTACATTGATCCTCCTTATTCTTTTGGCTACAGGAGCGCTGTCAAGGCCGCTGAATACGGCGAATAACGGAATTTTTGCGGCTATGTGGAATATTGTCAGTGCACTTTTTTCTTTGGGGACAGGAGGAAGTTCCGGCGGAGGTGTACCTCATAGCGGAGGATATATTTAACATTGCCCTACATACAGAGAGGGAACCATTTTATCCAGGACAGAGATGAGCTTTTTGTCCTGGATTTTCTTTTATTCCTTAAAGGGGCTTGACGATGGTGTAGTTTGTGAGAAAGACTTTGGAAAGATGAAGAAACCTTAAGGTTTATACTGAAAAACTTTCTGGCTATTCTGGATACACTGCAGATATTTTAAAATAAGATTGTATAATGAAAAAAGAAAAATAGAAAGCAATGGTGAAGATCTATGAAAAAGAGATATTTGCTTATGGCTGGAACAGCAGCTGCTGCATTATGGTGCGGACTGAGAAATAAAAAGTATCCTCTGGCGGTGGGGTATCCGCTTATCAATAAATTTATTGTACCAGGATTTTTCCTTTCTCCTTATATATTAAAAATAGCAAACCGACGGTTAGCTTCTATGGAGCTGCCGACTTCTCCACGAGGAATAAAGAGGATGACAAAATGGATTGAATCGGGAGATGGCGGGAAGATACGGCTTACTATTTACAGACCGGAGGTAATGGAAAATAACATGCCCTGTCTGGTCTATTTTCACGGAGGAAGTTTCTGTCTGGAAGATGCTCCATATATCCATGAGCATATGGGAAAATATGCGGCAAAAGCAGAATGTACAGTTATTTTTGTTCATTACAGGACATCAGAGAAATATCCTTTTCCGATTCCTTTTACAGACTGCTGGGAGGGCCTTGAATATGTTCGCCAAAATTCCGGGAATCTGCATATTGACAGGAGACGGATTGCAGTGGGCGGCGACAGTGCAGGCGGTGCTCTTGCGGCTGCCTGTACACTCAGAAGCAGGGATGAAGGGAAGCTTGACATTTGCTTTCAGATGCTGATCTATCCTGTGCTTGATGCACGTATGAAGACAGAGTCTATGAAAAAATATACGGACAGTCCAGTCTGGAACGCCCCTTTGTCGAGAAAAATGTGGGAACTGTATTTAAAAAACGGAACTTTCGGAAAGAGGTATTATGCATCTCCCGCTGAGGCAGAGGACTTTCACGATCTTCCGCCGGCATATATTGAGGTGGAGCAGTATGACTGCCTACATGATGAAGGCGTTGATTATTGGAGGAATCTGAAAAAGACTGGAATCACTGCGGAATTACAGGATGTGAAAGGCACGTTCCATGGGTTTGACGTATTTACGGAAACAGAAATCACAAAAAAGATGCTGGAGATTCGGTGCAGAGCTTTGCACAGAGCATTTTATAAACAATAAGTAAGATGGAAAGAAACAAGTGTACAAAGTGATTATTCCTTTAATAGATAAAGAAGGGAACAATACGGAAATACGAAATACAATGAAGGGAAAGGACGAATGATTTACAAAGGCTTTAAAGAACTCAGCCTTTCACGGCTGGGAATGGGAAATATGAGACTACCTACGAAGCTGGGCCGGATTAATCAGAAAAAGGCACAGGAAATCATAGATTACGCTATGGAGCAATGTCACCATGATCTTAAGCGGCATGAGTACGATGGACCAGATCCGTGATAATGTAGCGACAGGATATCAGTCAAAACTGGCAGTACCATGTACAGCATGCCGTTATAGCCGCGACGGATGTCCGGTGAAAATCGATATTCCAGCCTGGCTGAACCTTTATAATGAACTGTCTCTTACAAAGGATAAGAAGCGTTGGGAGGAGGCAGTGAAAGCTCAGAATGGACCGGATACTTGTATTGGATGCGGTCAATGCACTTCTCACTGCCCACAGAATATTGACGTACCTGGGTATATGAAAAAACTGGCAGCAGGAAAGTATTGAAACAAATTAAAATAATAACAGGTTCCGTTTTCAGGAAGTGAGATAGGAAATAAATCAGGAGAATATCAGCGAATCAATTTTGCTGCTCCCTCAAACTCCCGTACCAGTTCCAGAAATCTATCTTTATTTTCCGGAAGCCATTCTTCAAAACTTTTATGGCTTTTCTGAATATCTCTTCCCAGTTCCACTAAGAATTCCGGGATTACTTCTTCCGGCAGAATACCGGCCTCTTCCCCAATCCTGGAACCGGGCTTCTTTGCCTGTCCATTGATAAACAGGCGGAAGGCCGGAAGAGTTTCTCCCTCCACTTTCTTCTTGCACCCCATGAAGCCAAGAGAGGCAGCCTGATGAGTCCCGCAGCCGGAAGGACAGCCGGAGATATGGATTCTGGGAAGCAGACCGTCGGGGAAGTTTTCTTTTCTCACTCTTTCGATGCAATGAGCCAAAAGCCACTGAGAGCAGCCTATCCCCCGCTGGCAGATAGGGACTCCTATGCAGCTTGTGCTTGTTTCAAAGAGATTTTCACCGCCGCTGCCTGTGGCTTCAAGGATTCTGGGAACTTCCTTTGCCGTAAGGTGGAGAATGTATATGGTGCCATCGGGAGAAAGCCGGAGCTCCGTATCCGGAATATTTCTCAGCACCTCACAGAGCACCATAAGGTTCTTCTGGGTAAGGCAGCCGCCTATAGGGTGATAGGATACAGCATAAAGTCCAGGCTGCTTTTGAGGAAAGATCCTGGAGCCTTCGATTTCTCCATCCCCGGATTTTAATATCGGATGGGAATAGAAAACCGGCCAGGGAATTTCTTCTTTTCTCGCCTCTTCCAGACAGCATAGATACTCTTTTTTGATTCCTTCTTCTCCAAGTGTGTCCTGGAGATAGCGGCTTCTGGATTTTCCACGATTCTTATAATCTCCATACTTTGTAAACAGGCGGATCATGGCGCTGACATAAAGACTCACCTCCTGAGGTTTTCCATGTTTTTCCACCAGAACGCCCATTTTCGGATTGGGTCCCAAACCTCCGGCGCAGTACACAGAAAAAGTCACCTCTGGGTTTGCCGTAAAGCCCAGATCTCTCATGTTGGCATGAGTGGTATTCTCCTCTGTATTTGAAAAGGCCACTTTTAATTTCCTGGGAAGATGAAGTTCCGTCATGCGGCTGATAAGGTAATCACTGACAGTCTCTGCATAAGGCAGCACGTCAAAAGCCTCCTGGCTGTCTGCACCGGATAGGGGGCTGGACATTACGTTTCTGGGATTGTCCCCGCCTCCTCCAATAGTAATGATTCCCTTCTGCAGAGCTTCCCGCATAAGAGAGACCACCTGGGAAGCAGACAGATTGTGTACCTGTATAGTCTGGCAGGTAGTGATCTTCATAAGTTCAAGAGGATATTCCCTTGTTTTTTCTCCCAGAAAGGCCAGATGCTCTTTGGAAATCCTGCCGCCGGGAAACCGGAGGCGGAGCATGTAGTTTTTCTCCCTCTGAGCATAGCAGCCAAACCTTCCGGAAATTCCCTTAAAGGTTTTCCGGTCAATTTCTCCGGCCTCAAAGGCCCGGAGCCTTTCTTCAAACAGTTCTGTTTCCTTTACAAATTGCTGAATCAATTCTTCACTGATCATAACCAATCGCTCCTTTAATGCTATTTCTAGTTTTCACAGATTTTCCCAGATTATACATTTGCAGGAGAAGGGGTCCTGTACTTCTTTTAAAAGACGTGATAAAATTATGGACAGTACGAAAATTCTTTTCTATAAAACATTTGATAAACAGCATTTTTAAGAAATTCAGCCAGAAGCAGGACATATCCCAGAAAGGAGAGGCCAGATGGCAAAAAAGAACAAACCTCAAAACAGGATTTCTCAGAGATTGATTCCTCAGAAAGAATATCTACTGCTGGAAGATTTTGCCGGTATTGAGATTGAATCCGGTGAAAATATAAAGCCCATTGACCAGGTCAATGGTTTTCAGATACGTCCGGGATTTTATGAGATCAATGGGGCTTCTGCCCTGCCTGACGGTGTCAACTTTACACTTATTACCTATTCCGGAACCTCCTGTGAGCTTCTCCTGTTTCACAGAAAGGCCCAGGTTCCCTATGCCCGGATACCTTTTCCGGATAATTACCGGGTAGGAAATGTATATTCTATGTTTGTTTTTGGCTTAAAGGCCGATGAGTTTGAATATGCATATTCCATAGAGGGCCCCTATGACCCTTCGAAGGGACTGCTTTTTGACAAAGAGAAATATCTTCTGGATCCCTATGCAAAGGCAGTCACCGGTCAGAGTGAATGGGGAAAACAGCTTGCAGGCGGAGCTTTTTATAAAGCAAGAGTAGTCCATAACAACTTCCATTGGGAGATTCCCAAGAGAAAGAACACGGTATCAAAACTTCAGGACTTTATTATTTATAAAATGCATGTCCGGGGCTTTACCCGCCATGAAAGTTCTGGAGTAAAGCACCCGGGGACCTTTGAAGGCATTCGGGAAAAAATACCCTATCTGTTGGACCTGGGAATCAATGCAGTAGAGCTCATGCCGGTATTTGAATTTGATGAGACCCGGAATATGCGTACTGTGAATGGCCGTCAGCTCCTGGACTACTGGGGCTATAATCCGGTATGTTTTTTTGCCCCCAATACCAGCTATGCTTCAGAGCAGGAGTATAACCGGGAAGGTACAGAGCTGAAAAATCTTATCAAAGATCTTCATAAAAACGGGATCAAGGTAATCCTGGATGTGGTATTCAATCATACGGCAGAGGGGAATGAAGAAGGACCTTTCTTTTCCTTTAAGGGATTTGACAATAACATTTACTATATGCTTACCCCTGACGGAAAATACTATGATTTCAGCGGCTGCGGCAACACCCTGAACTGCAATCACCCTATGGTAAGAGACATGATCCTGAACTGTCTCCGCTACTGGACCACCAGCTATCATATCGACGGCTTTCGGTTCGATCTGGCTTCTATTCTTGGAAGAAGCGAGGACTCTTCTCCTATGAGCCGTCCTCCTCTTCTGGAAAGACTGGCCTATGATCCAATCCTGTACAGTACAGATCTGATCGCTGAGGCCTGGGATGCAGGAGGTCTCTATCAGGTGGGAAGTTTCCCCTCCTGGAACCGTTGGGCAGAGTGGAACGGAAAATACCGGGATGATCTCAGAAGCTTTCTTAAAGGAGACGAAGGACTGGCAGGAGCGGCGGCCATGCGGATCCTGGGTTCCCCGGATCTCTATCCCAGAGAAAAGCGAGGAGATAACGCCTCGGTAAACTTTATCACCTGCCATGACGGCTTTACTTTGTATGACCTGTATTCTTACAGTCAAAAGCATAATGAGGATAATGGCTGGGATAACACCGACGGAGCCAATGACAACAGGAGCTGGAACTGCGGAGAAGAGGGCGAGACAGAAAATCCTGAAATTCTCCGGCTCCGCCGGCAGCTTATTAAAAATGCCTGTGCAGTGCTGATGTGCAGCAGAGGCACGCCTATGTTTCTGGCAGGAGATGAATTTGGCAATACGCAGTTTGGAAACAACAATCCATACTGTCAGGACAACGAAATTTCCTGGCTGAACTGGGAGCAGTTAAGGGAAAATCAGGAGATTTTTGAATTCTTTAAATTCATGATACATTTTCGGAAAGATCATACTATCCTGAGAAAAGATACCAGCCCAAGCTCTGCAGGCTTTCCCTTTTTCAGTCTTCACGGCACCGCTCCCTGGCAGAAAGAATACGATGGGGATACCAGGACCATAGGCGTGATGTTTGCAGGCCGGGAAGAGGATGGAAGAGAAGATATCCTGTACCTGGGAGTCAATGCTTACTGGGAGCAGGTAACGCTGGAACTGCCCAGGCTTCCTCAGGGGTTCTGCTGGGTGCCGGTTCTGGATACTTCCAGAGGCAAAGCAGCCCTGATACAGGGAGATGAGATGCTGGATCAGAATATCTATGTTATGAATCCCCGAAGCGTATGTATTTACATCGGGAAAAAATTATAAATGTTGCTTCTATAGGGCAGTCTGGAGGACTTCCCTGATAAAAAAAGAATGGAATATGTTGTGCAGGAATGGTGTTTTCCAAAATCCGGTGCAAAATATTCCATTCTTTTTTTAGAAAATTTTGATCAATTCTCCAGTGCCGTATAGGGGGCCAGCTCCAGCCGGACAAAGTATCCTCTGTCATGGCCGCATACCGGACACTTTTCAGGTACTGCCGTACCATTGTAAATATGCCCGCATTTTAGACACATCCAGGAAGTCTTTACATCAGACACAAAAAGCTTATTCTGTTCCAGAAGTTCTGCAAACAGGCCGAAGCGGTCTCCATGGGTTTTTTCTACAGCACCCACCATATGGAAAGAAGCGGCAATTTCAGGAAACCCTTCTTCTCTGGCCTTTTCTTCAAAAGCTTTATAGACGTCCTCATGTTCTTCAAATTCATTATGCTGGGCAAAACGAAGGAGCCTGGCCACATCTCTGGAAATATCCACCGGGTAAGAACCATCAATAGATATACTGGTTTCTGCTGCCTGGGAGAGATGGTTATAGAAAATTTCTGCATGTTCCCTTTCCTGATTGGCGGTAAAAGTAAAGACTGCTTCAATAACTCCAAGTCCTTCTTTTTTCGCCTGAGAAGCAGCCATAGTATAACGATTCCGGGCCTGGCTTTCTCCGGCAAAAGCCCGCATAAGATTTTCTTTGGTCATACTGTTTTCAAATGAAATAGACATGATAGATTCCTCCTTTTCACCTAGTCTGTCCCTGCATTAGAAAATTTATCCATAAAATCTCACTTTTCCTGTTTTTCCACATAGGATAAACAAAAAAGGATTTTATCACATGGACTATAGTTCTTATCAGCAGGTTACAGGAGTTATCCAGGAGATCCGACGGGGAAATTCCTGCTGCGATCTGCTTATTTCTATCAGGACAGATAACGAGACCGTAAATTTTATGGTGTCCGGCGACACGAAGATCGTAGATAATACAAGGCTGCGGAGAGGGATGCGGGTGGCTGCTTTTTATGACGCCAATCTGCCCGCCCCTGCCATTTATCCGCCTCAGTTCCGGGCTGAACTGATCGCTCCCCTCAGAAGAGATCAGAATGTAACTTTAAAGTATTTTGACGGAACCTTAACTGCTGAAGATAATTCTCTGAAGCTGAATCTTTCTCCTTTCACAAATGTGGAAACCCTCAATGGTCAGAGATTTCTGTGTACTCCGGAAAATTCCCAGCTTCTGGTATACTATACCAATACCACTTTCAGTATTCCGCCCCAGACCACACCCCAGAGGATCGTTGTCCTGTGTCCTTTTGCATAAGTGCCGGTCAGGACGCAGAAAAAACCAGTCCATAAAACTGCAGCTGCCGGATTCCCTGTCCGCTGATAAAATGGAGGAGAGGAATCCGGATCAGCAGAGCTCCTATGGAAAATTCTTTTTCTCCCTATTGACCTGTAGTGAACTCTAAGAACTATAATAGCAGAGACACAGACAGAGTGGACAAAGGTTACAAAGAAAAGTGTGTAAAGGAGAGAAGAGATTATGGAATATAGAAAACTTCCCCATGGGGAGGAAATGATCAGTGTTCTGGGACTGGGCAGCAGTTCTATCGGAGGAGCAGGAGAAAAAGAAATTGCCCAGGCAGCGGAAATGGCCGTAGAAAATGGCATCAACTATTTTGACCTGGCTTCCGGAGATGACAAACCTTTTCCAGTTTATGGACAGGTCTTTTCCGGCTTAAGGGACAAGGTTTATTATCAGATCCACTTTGGTGCTGATTACACCACGGGAGAATATGGCTGGACTACCAGCCTGGATAAGATAAAAAAATCCATTGACTGGCAATTAAAATCTTTAAAAACCGATTACATTGATTTTGGATTTATTCATTGTATAGATGAAGAAGCAGATTTGAACAAATACATAAAAAGCGGAGTGCTGGACTACATAAAAGAGTTAAAAGACCAGGGAACGGTCCGTCATATCGGTCTTTCCTCCCATACGCCTCCTGTGGCAGAAAAAATCCTGGATATGGGGCTGGCAGATATGATGATGTTCAGTATCAATCCTGCTTATGATTATCAGAAAGGGGATTATGGCATTGGAGAGGTAGACCAGCGGATGGAACTGTATCGCAGGTGTGAAAAAGAAGGCATCGGAATTTCAGTAATGAAAGCCTTTGCAGGAGGTCAGCTCCTGAGCGATAAAACTTCTCCTTTCGGTAAGGCACTGACTGAATATCAATGTATCCAGTATGCTCTGGACAGACCGGGAGTCCTTACAGTTCTTCCCGGAATCCGAAACTGTGAGGATTTAAAAAGAATCCTGGGATTTTTCCAGGCCTCTCCTGAGGAAAAGGACTATGCTGTAATTGGCAGCTTTGCTCCCCAGGCAGCAGAAGGCGTCTGCGTATACTGCAACCACTGCCAGCCCTGTCCAAAAGGTCTGAATGTAGGACTGATCAATAAGTATTATGATCTGGCAAAAGCCGGGGATACCCTGGCAGCAAATCACTATGAAAAGCTGGAGGTAAAAGCTTCCGCCTGTATCCAGTGCGGCCACTGTGATTCCAGATGTCCTTTCCATGTAAAACAGGGAGCACGGCTGAAAGAAATCACCCAGTATTTTGGTGCATAGTTTTTAGCTATATATTCCCATTCATTTTGAGTATTGGATAATTTTTATTTATAGTGATAGAGTTTAAACAGAAGAAAATATTGCTGAATAAGGAGAAATGTAAAAATGGAACGAATTGAAAATCAAACCTTTGATATGGAAAGAGCCCTCTATGGAAGTCATGAGATATCTGTAAAAAATTGCTCCTTTGACGGCCCGGCAGATGGAGAAAGCGCATTAAAGGAGAGCAGTGATATAAATGTGGAACACTGTTTCTGCAACCTGCGCTATCCCTTCTGGCATGACCACCGGCTGAAGATCACTGATTCAGAAATGACCCCCCTTTGCCGGGCAGCTCTGTGGTATTCAGACCATATAGAAATCACCGGTACAAAACTTCATGGCATCAAGGCTTTAAGAGAATGCAGCGATATTACCATGAAAGATTGCCACATTGTTTCACCAGAGTTTGGCTGGTCCGTAAAGAATCTGAAAATGGAGGACTGCAGCGCGGAAAGCGAATATTTCATGATGCGGTCTCAAAATCTTCAGTTTTGCAGGCTGAAAATGACAGGAAAGTATTCTTTCCAATATATCGAAGACGCTGTATTTGAAGACTGTGAACTGGACACCAAGGACGCCTTCTGGCATGCCAAAAATGTGTTTGTGAAAAACAGTGTGGTGAAAGGAGAATATCTGGCCTGGTACAGCGATGGTCTGACCCTGGAAAACTGCAAGATCATCGGTACACAGCCTTTGTGCTACTGCAAAAATCTGAAACTGATCAACTGTGAAATGGTGGATACAGACTTGAGTTTTGAAAAGTCTCAGGTGGATGCAGTTATCACCACTCCTGTGATCAGCATTAAAAACCCTCTTTCCGGATGCATTCAGGTTCCGGAGGTTGGAGAGATCATTCGGGATGACGAAAACTCCAAATGTGAGATTATCCTCACAAAATAATTGACTTGAAGTTTACTCCAGGGATTATAATAATACCGGGCTGTTTATTTTATGAGACAGTCCTAAGAATATGAAAAAGAAAAAGGAGGCAAAATTATGATTTACAAAGAGTTTCAGGATCTGAAATTATCTGCTCTTGGAATGGGCGCTATGCGTCTCCCGGT
>UQSX01000096.1 GCA_900543715.1 uncultured Blautia sp.
TTTTCCGGTATGTGGCCATGATCCCGCTGTTCCTCCCCACAGTGGTACACGGACTGAGTCTGGTCTACCTTTTCGGAAACCAGGGAATCATTACCGGGCTGGGCTGGGACATCGGCCTTTACGGAAGGACAGGGATCATTCTGTCAGAGATTATCTATACCTTCCCCCAGGCCTTTCTCATGTTTTCCATTGCCCTGAACTATGCAGACGGCAGGCTGTATGAGGCAGCGGACAGCATGGGCTGCAGCTCTCTGAAAAAGTTTACCCATATTACCCTTCCTTCGGTGCGCTATACCCTGATCAACAGTCTGTTTGTATGCTTTACCCTGGCCTTTACAGACTTTGGTGCACCCAAGGTGCTGGGAGGAAATTACAACGTTCTGGCTACTGATATCTATAAGCAGGTAGCAGGACAGTTTAATATGAATATGGGGGCTGTAGTGGGAACTCTCCTGTTGATACCGGCGGTGATCAGCTTTGGCGTGGACCGGGTGGTGTCAGGAAAAACCAATGACGGGATCAGCTCCAAAGCCCAGGCGCTGAAGATTAAGAAATGCGGGACAAGGGACGGTGTTTTCTATCTGATATGCGGAGGGATTTCCCTGTGCCTGCTCAGCCTTGTAGTGGTTTTATTTGTGGGAGCCTTTACGAAATACTATCCCTATGATCTGGGATTTACCCTGGAAAACTTCCGGTTTAATCCTTCTACAGGAGGGATCCAGAGCTATCTGAATTCTATTGAGATGAGTCTGCTGACAGCTGTTTTAGGAACAATTTTCGTTTTTATCTACGCTTATTTTATTGAGCGGGGAAAGTGTACCGGAGTTTTCAAAAATACGGGACGGATGTTATCCTCTCTGCCTCTGGCACTGCCGGGAATGGTGATCGGTCTGGGCTTTATATTCTTCTTTAACCAGAAGGAGAATCCCCTGAATTTTATCTACGGAACGGTGATGATCCTGGTCCTGGCCAATGTGGTCCACTTCTACTCGGTGCCCTTTGTAACCGCCAGCAGCGCACTGAAAAAGCTGGACAGAGAGTATGAAAATGTGGCGGACAGTCTGAAGATCCCCGGGTGGAAAACCTTCTGCAAAGTGGTAGTTCCCCTGTCGCTGCCGGCAGTGCTGGAGATTTTCATGTACTATTTTATGAATTCTATGGTGACGGTGTCTGCTGTGGTATTCCTGTACAGCGCCCAGTTTAAGATTGCTTCCATTGCCATTACCCATATGGAAGAGGCAGGGGACATTGCCCAGGCTGCGGCTATGAGTCTTCTGATCCTGTTTATTAATGTGGCGGCAAGAGGAATCTACGAGGCATGCAGGAAGATCAGCAGCCGGGAAAGGACTGCCCGGTCTGCAGCAGGAAAAGCCAGGATCCATTTCTTAAAAACAAGAACACAGAGCAGTCTGTGAATTATAAACATAATGGAGGAAAATGTAATGAAAGTATTTTGCTTAGGAGCAGCAGGAAGAATCAGCAGAGAATCTGCACTGGATCTGGTCCAGTATTCCGATTTTGAGAAGATTACTATTGGAGACTACAATTATGAAGAGGCATGTAAAGTTGCCCGGTGGCTGAACGATGACAGGGTAGATGCAGTGAAGATCGATGTCACCAAAGTGGATGAGGCCGCAGAAATGATGAAAGGTTATGATGTGGTCATGGACGGCACTCAGATCACCTTAAACGGCATTTCCACAGAATGTATCGCCAAGGCAGGATGCCATGGGGTAAACCTCAACGGATTCGGAGAAGAGAACCAGTGGGATCAGCTTTTTAAAGACGCAGGAAAAGCCTGTGTTCCCGGTTTTGGCATGACTCCCGGAACTACCCAGATGATGGCTATGCATCTTGCCAACCAGCTGGATACAGTGGAAGAAGTTTATGTGTCTCACGGCGCCTTCCGTCCCTTTGCTTTTTCAAAGTCCATTACAGAGACAACCACTTATGAATATGATCCTAACCTGAAAAGCCGTGTGGTATTTGAAGACGGAAAATTTATCCAGGTTCCTCCTTTTGCCCGGCCAAGAGAGATCGATCTGCCCCAGCCATATGGAAAGACTACCCAGTATATCATTCCCCATTCCGAGACCGTTACTCTGGCTCAGGCTTTAAAGGATAAAGGAGTACGTCTCATCGAGGTGAGAGGTACCTGGCCCAAGCAGAACATGACTCTGGTAAGAGGCCTTTATGACTACGGTATCCTGAAAAATCCGGTGGTAAAAGTAGGGGATACAGAGAAGGGCCTGATGAGTATTATCGGTGATTATCTGGTGAACAGTGAGGAAGGAAAGACCACAGAATTATACTGATATGCCCTTCACGTAGAAGTTGTGGGCTACAAAGACGGGGTGAAAAAACAGGGAATTATTTATCACACCCACCCGGCTTCTGACGGCAGCGTGGAAGGCTGGGAAGGTCTCCGGGCATATACCAGAAATGTGGGGATCCCTCTTGCTATAGCAGCAGAACAGCTTGCAAAAGGCAATGTAAAAGGAACCGGCATCCTGATCCCGGAAGATGCTTTTGAGCCGGAACTGATCTTTAAAGAGCTGGAGAGAAGAGGGATCTATATGCACGAGAGCTGGAACAATCTGTAAAAACAAAAAGAGAATAACAGCTTCCTGAAAGTACGGTTACGAAAAGGAATTTTTAATAAACTCTGTCATAGCCCGGGCCCCGTCTCCCTGATGACGGAGGCGATGGTAAGTAAGATAGAGATAACGCCCATCTGTAAGCCAGGAAGGACAGAGGATACGGATATTTTCATAGGAAGCCAGGGATTCTGTTTCCGCTACAATAGAGATTCCCAGTTCCTGGGAGACAAGCTGGGCGATAGAGTCTTCGCTGTAGGCAAAATGAGTAATCTGAGGAGTCAGGCCATACTTCTGAAACAGGCCAGAGACCTGGCGGTACATGGGATAATCGGTAAGATAGGAGACAAAGGGAATCTCCTGGATATCCTCTGGGGTGGCAAAGTCCAGACCTGCATAGGGAGCGGAGGACGGAAGGATCAGGACAAAAGGCTGATAGATTATAGGAATCTGGACAATATCCGGATCAGGTTCTATCCGGGAACAGATGCCCAGATCAAAGCGCCCTTCTTTGATACCTTCGGCGATTTTATCACTGGGCATTTCATCAGAGTAGATCAGATATTTGCCCTTTGTGGCAGACATAAAGTCACGAAAAAGGCGGGGGATACAAAGATATGCGATAGAGGCAGTATAGGCGAAATGGATTTCCATATTCAGCTTGTCTGCCTCTTTTTTCAGATGTTTTTTGGCGGCTTCGGTCTGCTGGAGGATGCTCCGGGCATAGGGAAGCAGCTTCTTCCCATAGGAGGTAAGGGCGATGCCTCTGCCTTCCGGCTGGAACAGAGGTACTTCCAGCTCGGCCTCCAGCTTTTTTATGGAAATGCTCAGGCTGGGCTGAGAGATATTTAACAGTTGCGCCGCCTTTCCTATGTGGAGCGTATTGGCAGCGGTTTCAAAATATTTCAACTGGTCAAGGGTCATGATGTTCTCCTTTCCTGAATGTCCATTCAGGACCTTTGATTTGAAATGATATATAGTTTTAAACTATGAATTAATTAAAATCATATATTTTACTGCTGAAAAAGTCAATGCTATAATCCTTTTAGAATAAGGAAAAGAAGGAAGAAGAGCGTTATGGAAAGCAAACAAAAGACCATGGATCTGACCACAGGTCATCCATTAAAACAGATTTTAATATTTTCGATACCTCTGGTGTTCGGTACGATTTTTCAGCAGTTTTACAGTTTTGCAGATACTGTAATTGTAGGACGGTGTCTGGGTACGGATGCCCTGGCGGCGGTAGGAGCTACATCCTCTCTCCACTTTCTCATATTAGGCTTTGTTCAGGGGGCATGTGTAGGCTTCGGCATACCTGTGGCTCAGAGCTACGGAGCTAAGGACCGAGATGAAATGTGCCGGTATTTGTGGAATGGGACTTGGATCTGCCTGCTTATCAGTCTGTTTTTGTCTCTAGGTTCTGTTTTGCTGACAGATACTCTTTTGGCGATCATGAACACGCCGGAAGAGATTTTTTTTATGGCCAGGGCCTATATTGTAATTTTGTTTGCAGGAATACCTGCAAGTGTTCTCTATAATTATTCTGCCAGCGTAATGCGGGCAATGGGAGACTCCAGACACCCTTTTTATTTTCTGCTGTTTTCCAGTGTGCTGAATGTAATCCTGGACTATGTTCTCATTGCATTTTTTCATATGGGTGTGCCGGGAGCTGCGGCAGCTACGGTGTTCAGCCAGTTTGTCAGCGGAGCCTTAAATGTGTGGTGGATGTTTCGGCGCATGGATATGATACAGGGGAAAAAGAGCCAGATGAAACCTTCTCTTCCTCATATAAAACGCCTCTGTGTAGTGGGCCTTCCTATGGGCTTTGAGTATTCCGTGTCTGCCATAGGGGCGGTAATCCTGCAGAATTCCATTAACACCCTGGGAAGCGGAGCAGTGGCGGCCCAGACAGCAGGAGAGAAAATCCGTCAGATGTTTACCCTGCCTATGGAGAGTGTGGGAATGGCCATTGCCACCTATGCCGGACAGAATTTTGGAGCCGGAAAGCTGAAAAGGATATGGCAGGGAATCAAACAGGGTATGGTGATACAACTGGTCTACTGTGCCGTAATCTGGGCAGTTTTGCTGGGGATGAATGGGCTGCTGGTACAGATTGTCCTGGGAGAAGCCCAGCCGGAAATCAGTGCAGAGGCCGGGCGGTATTTGTTTATTGTGAGCTGCCTGTTTATATTCCACGGCTCTTTGATGGTTTTCCGAAATACTCTTCAGGGAATGGGCTACAGCTTTCACGCCATTATCTCAGGAGTCTGGGAGCTGGCAGGAAGGAGTCTGGGAGGCTGGCTGGCCGTTCATGGAGCCGGTTTTACAGCGGTCTGCCTGGCAAATCCTCTGGCCTGGATATTTGCTCTGTGCTACTGTATTTACATGGTGAGATATTTCCTGAGGAAAAACGAAAGAAAACAAAACTTGACTTAAAAAGCTTATAAGTGCAATATTAAGGTACAGGCTAGGAGGGAATATGAAAGTTATTTATCAGATTTGTGGAAAGATCAGTCTGCTATGCTACATATTTATTCTGTATCAGATATGGCACTTATGCCAGTTCGGCGGGATCAGAGCTCATTTCATGGTGCTTCTGCCAAGCGGGGCTGTGTTTTTGGCGAGTTTTGCTTTATGGTTGATTTCCAGGAAATACAGGAAAAAAGAGGACGATAACACGCCCATGAAAAGAAAGATTCTATGGGCAGAGGGAATTGTTGTATCTATTGCCACGGCCTATCTGATCGGCCAGATCATCTATACGGGAATCCCTTATAATGGAGCGCTGTCCTGGAAGATAGACCAGCGGCTGAACCAGAAAGAAGTGACCCTGGAGCATGACAATTTTTTTGAGAACGGTGTGGAAGGGGTTCTTGCGGATCTGGACGAAGCTTTGGATATGCCGGAAGAGCTTTACATTGTGAATCAGTATCAGATGAGCCACAACGGATTATGAGGAGGACAAGAGGCTGGAGCCTATGCTGACCATTCTCCAGAAGGCTCCCTGTGAAGAGGCAGTAAAGACCTGGGCCCAGGCAGATATAGGAGAAGAGTTTGAAATCCTGTATATGGGAAGACGCTCCTTTAACTCAGCCTCAGGACTGGAATATCTGTCGGGAGATGTAGACGGCGATGGTACAGAAACAGGGACCAGCTCCTTTGGACAGCTGTATGAGGGAGGAGAAATCGGCGTGACGGAAGGCCTGGTATTCTTTGATGAGAACTTTGGATTAGCAGGCCTTACGGGAGCCTCACAGTCTTATTCCAGGCTATATATGACCAGGGACGGAGGCGCCACCTTTACCCAGGTGCAGCTTCCCATGGATTCAGTTACGGAGCTTCCGGAAAGTGGGAGAGAAGCTGGATTTACAGTCAACGATTATGACTATCTGTCCATGCCTGAGGAACAGGACGGGAGTCTAACCATCCTGGCGGTAACAGGGGCCGGAGAACAGGAAGAAATCCTGTTTCAGTCAACAGACCAGGGAGAGACCTGGTCTTATGGAGGAGTCTCTACAGCTGCTTCCTGAATTTTAGAGGAGTAGTTCCAGTTTTTTGACGAAAGGTCTTGATGAAGTAGCTTTGATCCTGGAAACCGCAGGAGGCGGATATTTCCAGGATGGACAGGTCGGTCTGAATCAGGAGCTGCCGGGCCTTTCGAATCCTCAGGTCAATAATATACTGCATGGGAGAGGTGCCAATGATGTTCTTGAAACATCGCAGGCAGCTTCTGGGACTTAGTGAGGCGCTGGCTGCAATCTGCTCCAGATGGATTTCTTCTGTGTAATGCATCTGAATATAAGAGAGCATATCCAGAACACGGCTGAGTTCCTGTCTGCTGTGGACATGTTCAGGAGGTGTGTCCGGCTTATTTCTTAAAAGGGACAAAAGAATATCGGATAATATTTCCCGGATACGGAATTCATAGCCGTATTCCGGAGACTGAAAGGCGGAAACTGCGGTTTCTGCCTTTTTCAGTATCTCCGCCTGCCAGGGAACAGAAGGCCGCAGGACCATATGGGTAAAATCTGTGGAGAAAACCAGCTTTTTCACATATTTTTCCCAAAACACACTGTCCTGTGAGCCGTACAGCAGAGAAGGGGAAAAAAGAATATTGGGAAAAAGAGATCTGTGGGCGGCCTGGCCAGAATAGGAGTGAAGTATTTTTCGATTGATAAAGCAGCCCTCACCTTCATGGAGCAGATAATGCTCTCCATTTATGAAGGCGTTTATCTCTCCCTGGGAAACATAGGCGATTTCCAGCTCTTCGTGCCAGTGCCAGGGATAGGAATCGTTGCCGTTTTTATAATTGTCTACGTAATAAGCACATGGGAAGGGGGAATCTCCGTGCTGCATGCTTTCAAACTGATTATCCAGTATGCTCAGAGAATGGCTCTCTTTGTCCTGGGTATTATATTTTTCCATGAATATCTCCTGTATATTTTGATAAAATGGCGATTTTATTATATTTTATATCGGATTATTTATAGAAGCAAGAAGAAATGCCTGTTATATTTAACAGAGTATGAAATAACAGAAGGTAAGAAATGGCAACCATTCTTTTAATTGTAATCTATATTGCATTTATCGGTCTGGGAATTCCGGATTCGCTGCTGGGGGCAGCATGGCCGGAAATTTACAAAGAACTGGACATTCCTGTGTCCTGGGCAAGTCTGATTTCTATGCTTATTTCAGGGGGAACCATTATTTCCAGCCTGCTGTCTGCAAGGCTGATCAGTCGTTTTGGCACGGGGAAAATAACCGCGTTGAGCACTTCCATGACTGCAGCATCCCTTTTAGGATTTTCCTTTTCCGGAAATATCTTTTTCCTGTGCCTCAGTGCAGTTCCTCTGGGACTGGGAGCAGGAGCCATAGATACGGCATTGAACAATTATGTGGCACTGCATTATAAAGGTACTCACATGAATTTTCTCCACTGCTTTTATGGAATTGGAATATCATTGAGTCCTTTTCTTATGTCCTTTGCCCTTTCCGCTACGTCCTGGAGAAACGGATACCGAATGGTATTCTGCTTTCAGGCATGTATAGGGCTGCTGACTATTGTGACCCTTCCCCTTTGGAAAAAGGTAAATCACCTGCCGGGAGGCCAGAAGGAAGTACAGAGCCGAAATATTGCTTTTCTAAGTCTGATCAGGTCGGCAAAAGTGAGAAAATCCTGCCAGGTATTCATAGGTTCCTGTGGAATAGAATATACCTGCGGAGTCTGGGGCGCCACCTTTCTTGTAAATGCCAGAGATATGTCCGCTTCTGCCGCTGCTCTGGTCATTACTTTTTATTATATAGGAATTGCCGTGGGCCGTTTTCTCTCTGGATTGCTGGCTTTCCGCTTAACAGGACGGCAGCTGGTCAGGATTGGACAGGGAGTGACCCTGGCTGCTATTGTACTGCTTCTCCTGCCTGGAGTAAGCAGCTATCCGGGAATCGGACTGTTTTGCATCGGCCTGGGAAACGGAGCAGTTTTCCCCAATATGCTTCAGACGACGCCGGAAGATTTTGGCAGGGAAAATTCTCAGGCAGTGATGGGAGTACAGATGGCAGCGTCCTATATAGGAACCATGCTCCTTCCAGCACTGTTCGGAATGATTGCTCAGTATATAAATGCGGCCCTTTTTCCGTTCTATCTGCTGATTTTGTATGGGATTATGATAAGCGGAAGTCTGGGATTGGAGGGCAGAAAGAGCTCGGAGTGGGCGGCGGAAGGATAGAGATATTGTAGGAAAAAATGCACGAAGTCTCTAGATAAATAGCAGTAAAAACTGGACTTTAGAATCCTCGGAAATTGCATTAATTTACACTGTCCATAACCTTATAAACTTACCAAAGTATCTTATAAAATTACAATGCCGGCGCATTGACACCCATAATCTGCTTTGCTAGACTATAATATAATTAGAGAGAAGGTGGGGATTTAAAAATGAGTTTTTTAGAAGAACAATTGAATGCAGCCGGTTTTTTTCAGTACGGTGTTGTAGATACTATGGACATTAATTTTTCGCAAGAAGTACGGGCCATGTGTGAGGTAAATACCTGCCGGGAATATGGTAAAACATGGGCATGTCCTCCAGCAGTGGGAACTGTGGATGAATGCAAAAAAAGAATACAGCAATACGAGAAAATGCTGGTTTTTTCAGTAAAATATGACTTAGAGGATTCATTTGATTTTGAAGGAATGATGGAGGGCGGTAAACAATTTAAGAAGGCATGCAGAACCTTTGATAAGGCCATAAAACCTTATCTGGAGCACTATCTGATCTTGTCAAATGAAGGTTGTGATTTATGTAAGGAATGTACATATCCTGATGCCCCTTGCCGCTTTCCTGACCGTGTGCATGGCTCACTAGAAGGAAATGGGATTTTTGTGAACGAAATTGCAAAGCTGGCCCAAGTTAAATATAATAACGGGGCAAATACAGTAACCTATTTTGGCGCTTTAGTATGTCATGAAAAGGATTTGAAAGAGCTTGAGAATTTAGAAGTAAAATAGTAAATAAGAAGATCTCCAATAATACCATCGTTGAGACGGTTGTACTGCTTTCCCACAAAAAACCTGACAGCACAATCAGCGTAAAAGTGGAGTTTGGCGAGGGAGAGGGCAAAGTGCCGCTTGATAATATCGCTAAAAGAGCCGAGGCGTACAAGCCGAAAGAGCGAGTTACCTACAAAATGATAAAGGAATACATAGAAGCTAAGTCCAATACCAGCAATTGTTCAGTTAGAAAAACCTAATCCAGAGCCTCAATCAAAAAATGTTGATGTATACGATGTATGGAAAGAAAATTGGAAAGAAATTGATAAGAATGAACCAATCACACTAAATGATGTTTTGAAAAGGTGGAGAAGATAAAAATAGCAAGCTTGTAGCAGGTGGTAATGAGAGGCAGTGTGATAGGATGTGGAGGTGAATATAATGACGAAGAAAATAGAGATAGTCATGGACGAATATATTGATGTTTTGGAAAAGATAAAAGAACGAATCACACAAGCCCAGTATCAGGTAATGACAAATGCAAATGTAGAACGTAATATTTTGTTTTGGAATATCGGGAATGTAATTCTCCAATACAGCAAATGGGGAAATAAATTTGTTGAAACTTTATCAAAAGATTTAAGAATGACTTATCCTAGTAGAGAAGGATATTCCGTTAGAAATCTTAATTATATGAAACAGTTTGCGCGCCGAATACCATCTGAAGAAATTTTGCATCAGGGTGGTGCAAAAATTAGTTGGCGTGCAATAAAACTGTTGATAGATAAGACGGATAATCTGGAAGAACATATGTGGTATACACAGCAATGTTTGGAAAATGGATGGTCTAGTACAGTGCTTGCACATCAGATAGAAAGTAGCCTGTATTATAGACAGGCATTAGCAGATAAAACGACAAATTTTAAGGCACAGTTAGCCAATCCATTCAGTGAGCAAGCAGAAGAAATTATTAAAGATCCATATATTTTTGACTTTATACCGAATGCGAAAAAACTTAGAGAAATTGAACTGGAAGATGCCCTTGTCCAACAAATTACAAAATTACTATTGGAATTTGGGTCAGGCTTTGCTTTTATGGGGCGACAGTATCCAATTCAAGTTGGAAAAAGAGAGTTTTTCATTGATTTATTATTTTATAATGTGAAATTGCATTGTTATTTCGTGGTTGAATTAAAAACAGTAGAATTTGAGCCGGAGTTTGCAGGAAAATTATCGTTCTATTTATCAGCAGTTGATGGAGAACTGAAATCTCCGGATGATAATCCTACGATTGGTTTGTTATTGTGTAAGGGTAAAGATAAAATGGTAGCGGAATATGCCTTGAAAGATGTAAACAAACCAATGGGGGTAAGTGAATACAAACTTTCTAATCATATTTCAGAAGAATTACAGGACAAACTGCCATCGATTGAAGATATTGAAAAAAGGATTAATTGAAATTTTGCATCAGGGTGGTGCAAAATTTATGGAACTAATA
>UQSX01000097.1 GCA_900543715.1 uncultured Blautia sp.
GAAATTTTTTAGAAGAATAAAGAGTATTTTCAAGCTTCCGGGAAAAATATTTGGGGCTTTCCGTAAATTTCGATTAACAGCAGAAGGTATCTGTGATAAAATAAGAAAAATCAGAAATTTTTTAGAAAGTGAAAGATTCAAAGGAGGAATGTGTCTGATCCTTCAGGAAGGGAAAAAGCTGCTGACCCATGTAAAGCCCAGGAAAATAGAGGGACATATAAAATTCGGTACAGAAGATCCCTGTCTTACAGGAGAAATTCTTGGGGCAGCAGGCATATTTTATCCGCTGTATGGAGAGAATTTTAGCATAGAACCCTGTTTTGAACAGAGGGTTTTAGAAGGAACAATTTCTCTCAGAGGGAGAATATACGGCATTGTCCTGCTGACTATGGCTGTGAAGATTTTTCGCAGCCGGGATATCCGCTATATAATCAGGCATTTTAGACAGTAGACAGTATACTCTGCCTGCTGCCAGGAAATAACATGAAGGAGGAACCAGCTATGGCTTCAGAAAACAATAACTTTCAATCTACGGTAGAATCTCTGTTTAAAGGAATGGACAGCTTTATCTCTACTAAGACTGTGGTGGGAGATACAATTACAGTGGGAGACACCATCATCCTCCCTCTGGTAGATGTGACCTTCGGAGTAGGGGCAGGAGCCTTTTCCGGGGAGAAAAAGAATAATGGAGGCGGCGGTATGGGCGGAAAGGTATCTCCCAGCGCAGTTCTGGTCATTTCCGGCGGCGTAACAAAACTGGTAAATATCAAGAACCAGGACGGACTGACAAAAATACTGGATATGGTGCCGGACTTTCTCAATAAATTTACCGATGGAAAGAAAAGTGAAGTAGTCCTCTCTGAAGAAAAAGAGGAAAAAGCAGCTGAGAAAAAAACAGAAGAAGAGAAGAAAGAAATATAAAAGGATATAATTGGTCCCCGCAGGTCTGCATATACTGTTAGTAAGAGAAAAAGGAGAAACAGATTATGCGCAGAGTGTGGGGGCTTGCACTATTTTGTGTGGGAGCAGGGCTTTTTATCGCTCTGATCTTTCCAAAAACATTCTTTATGCTGATGGCAGCAGCCCTGTGTCTCCTGGCGGGGTATAATCTATTCTGCTGCTGAGTCAGTTCAAGAATATAAAGATATAAAAAAGAGGTATCGCCGACTTGGTTTTATAATCGGTCAATACCTCTTTCTATGATTATTCTCATTCTTTATGCTCTTTCTACTTTACCGCTTCTTAAGCAGGAAGTACAAACATACATTTTTTTTGCATTTCCGTTCTCTGTCTTAACTCTTACAGATTTAATATTGGATTTCCACATCTTGTTTGTTCTTCTATGAGAATGGCTGACATTAATTCCGAAATGAGCGCCTTTGTCACAAATAGCACATCTTGCCATGGTAGCACCTCCCTAAATATATATTAAGTCCGTATAAACAAACTCACAACACTAGCTATTTTAGCAGATTAGATTTTAATTTGCAAGTAAAATTCTAAAAAAATTAAATTATTATTTCGTTTTAGGAAAAGATATGTTAGAATAGCTTATATAAAATTATGGAGGTGTCCGGCATGAATGGATTTGTTGATACAGGTTTAGGAAAAATTACGATTGATACAGATGTCATTGCCACTTATGCGGGAAGCGTAGCGGTTGAATGTTTTGGAATAGTAGGTATGGCCGCAGTGAGTATGAAGGACGGGCTTGTAAAACTTTTAAAGAAAGACAGCCTGAAACACGGGATCAATGTGACGATAGCAGACAACAGGATCACTTTGGAATTCCATGTGATCGTGGCTTACGGGGTGAGCATTTCTGCAGTGTCTGATAATCTGATCAGTAATGTAAAATATAAGGTAGAAGAATTTACCGGTCTTACTATAGAGAAAATCAACATCCTTGTAGAAGGCGTGAGAGTAATTGATTAATAAGGAGGAAACTTGTTGTGAATACCAATACTGTTGATGCAAAGATCCTTGGACGGATGTTTCTTTCAGGGGCCAAGAATCTGGAAGCGAAGAAAGAGTGGATTAATGAGCTGAATGTTTTCCCGGTTCCCGATGGGGATACAGGGACAAATATGACTTTGACCATTATGTCTGCGGCGTCCGAGGTGAATGCTCTGTCAGATCCGGATATGAAGAGCCTGGCAAAGGCCATATCTTCCGGCTCTTTAAGAGGAGCCAGAGGAAACTCCGGAGTTATTCTGTCACAGCTTTTAAGGGGATTTACAAAGGTTATTGAGAAGCATGAGGAGATCGATGCTCCCATTTTTGCCAAAGCATTTGAAAGAGCAGTGGAAACAGCTTATAAGGCGGTTATGAAACCAAAGGAGGGAACAATCCTTACCGTAGCCAAAGGAGTGTCAGAGAAAGCTGCGGAAATCGCAGAGGACAGTGAGAGTCTGGAAAGCTTTTTTGCAGATGTGATCGCTGAGGCTGAGACGGTCCTTGCCAGAACTCCGGATATGCTGCCTGTACTGAAAGAAGCAGGGGTAGTGGATTCTGGCGGCCAGGGGCTTGTAGAGGTGTTAAAAGGTGCTTTTGACGGCTATCTGGGCAAGGAGATCGATCTGAACTTTGAAAAGCCGGCAGTGAAGCTTACCGGAACAAAACCGGTGTCTGCTGAAGAGAGTGATATTAAATTCGGATATTGTACAGAATTTATTATCATGCTGGAGAAGGAATTTTCAGAGAAAGATGAAGAAGACTTTAAAGATTACCTTATGTCTATTGGGGATTCCCTGGTAGTGGTGGCAGATGATGATATCGTAAAGGTACATGTCCATACCAATGATCCCGGTGAGGCTATCCAAAGGGCCTTGACCTATGGTCAGCTCTCTAATATGAAGATCGATAATATGCGACTGGAGCACCATGAGAAAGTGATCAAGGAAGCAGAAAAAATGGCGGCTCAGCAGGCGGCTGAAAGAACTTCGAAACCGGAAAAAGAGGTAGGATTTATCTCTGTATCCGTAGGCGAGGGCATGGGAGAGATCTTTAAGGAGCTGGGAGCCGACTACTTGATCCAGGGCGGTCAGACTATGAATCCCAGCACTGAAGATATGCTGAAAGCTATTGAACAGGTAAATGCGAAAAATATTTTTATTTTCCCAAATAATAAGAATATCATTCTGGCGGCAAATCAGGCCCGGGATCTGACTGAGGACAAGAATATTGTGGTAATTCCTGCAAAGACAATCCCACAGGGAATTTCAGCCATGATTTCTTATGTGCCGGAGAAAACCGTGGAAGAAAATACCGCAGAGATGATGGAGGCTATCGGAAACGTAAAAACCGGACAGGTGACTTATGCTGTACGGGATACCAGGATTGATGACCAGGAGATCCATCAGGGAGATATCATGGGAATCGGTGACAAAGGAATTCTGGCAGTGGGACAGGATATCCAGAATGTTGCTGTGGAAATGACCGGCAAGATGACAGACGAGGACTGCGAACTGATCAGCATATATTATGGCGCTGAGGTAACAGAGGCAGACGCTGAGGAGATTTCTTCCCGTCTGGAAGAGCTGTATCCGGACTATGATATCGAGATCAATTACGGAGGACAGCCAATTTACTATTATGTAATCTCCGTAGAGTAAAAGGAACAAAAAAGATACCAGGATTTAGATGTGCTGGAAGAGGCCCAGGAATTTAAAAGACAATGGGCTTCTTTCCAGCCTCTTTTACGTTTGACGGCTAAAGATCTGGAAGAAATAAAGCGGGAGTGAGAGGATGAGAGAGCAGGACAGTATACGGACGATCAAAGGAATCGGAGAAAAGACAGAGAAACTCCTGGGAAAGCTGGGAATATTTACGGTAGGAGACTTCTTAAGGTACTACCCCAGGGATTATGACGAATATCAGGAACCTGTAGATATTTTCAATGCTGTTCCGGGAAAGAAAACCGCTGTTTTGGCGAGACTTTCCGGGAAGGTAGGAGTGAAGAACACAGGCAGGCTTACCGTGATCACAGCCAGTGCCAGAGAGGGAGAGCATACCCTCTGGTTTACCTGGTACAATATGCCTTTTCTCAGGAATGCCCTCCGGCCGGGAGGATTGTATATTTTTCGCGGACTGGTGGTGGAAAAACAGGGGAGGAGGACTATGGAACACCCTGAGATTTTTTCCAGGGAACAGTATGAGGAGCGGCTTCATGTCCTTTACCCCATCTACAGCCTGACCAAGGGACTTACTAATAAATTTATGGCGAAAACTATGAAAGAGATCCTGGAAGAAAGAGAGATGACCCAGGAGTATCTTCCGGAAGAATACAGAAACCACTACCAGCTGGCAGAATATAATTATGCCCTGACCCATATTCATTTTCCAAAAAATCGAGACGATATGATCCTGGGAAGAAAACGTCTGGTTTTTGATGAATTCCTTCTTTTCATCCTTTCTGTCCGAATGATGAAGGAGAGGAACCAGAACCAAGAGAATACTTTTCATTTAAAGCCGGTATGGGAGACGGAAAAGATCATCGAAAATCTGCCCTATTCTCTTACAAAGGCACAAAAACGGGTCTGGAATGAGATTGAGATCAATATGACAGGAAAGCATCTTATGTCCAGACTGGTTCAGGGAGATGTTGGAAGCGGGAAGACCATCATTGCCTTTCTTGCCATGATCTTAACGGCAGCCAATGGCTGCCAGGCTGCTCTTATGGCACCTACAGAAGTGCTTGCCAGACAGCATTATGAAGGAATGTGCCGGCTTTTGGAAGAGCAGGGACTTTCCTATCCGGTGGTGCTCCTCACCGGCTCTACCAAAGGCCGAGAAAAAAAGGAAATTTATAAGCAGATCCAGGAGGGAGATGCCAAGCTGATCATAGGCACCCATGCTCTGATCCAGGAAAAAGTACTCTATCAGGATCTGGCGCTTGTGATCACCGATGAACAGCACAGATTCGGAGTCAATCAGAGAGAGGACCTTTCCAGAAAAGGAGAGAAGCCTCATGTATTGGTCATGAGTGCTACCCCCATTCCAAGAACACTGGGAATCATTCTTTATGGAGACCTGGATATTTCTATTATGGATGAGCTTCCTGCCAGGCGGCTTCCCATTAAAAACTGTGTGGTAGATACTTCTTATCGGCCAAAAGCCTATCAATTCATTGAAAATCAGGTACGGCAGGGACGGCAGGTCTATGTGATCTGTCCTATGGTGGAAGAGAGCGAAGGGCTGGAGACAGAGAATGTGCTGGATTACAGCAAAATGCTGTCTCAGACCCTTTCTCCCCAGATCAGGGTATCCTGTCTCCATGGACGTATGAAAGCAGCCGAGAAAAACCAGATCATGGAAGCCTTTTCCAGAAATGAAATACAGGTGCTGGTGTCCACTACGGTCATTGAGGTAGGGGTAAACGTACCAAATGCTACGGTAATGATGGTAGAAAACGCAGAACGTTTCGGACTGGCCCAGCTTCACCAGTTAAGGGGAAGAGTAGGAAGGGGCGAATACCAGTCTTACTGTATTTTTATCTATGGAGGCAATGATGAGGAAACCAGAAAACGGCTGGAAATCCTGGTAAGATCTAACGATGGCTTTTTTATAGCAGGAGAGGATCTGAGACTTCGGGGACCGGGAGATCTGCTGGGGATCCGTCAGAGCGGCATGCTGGAATTCCGGCTGGGAGATATCTTCCAGGATGCAGATATACTGAAAAAAGCCAGTGAGGCCGCAGGTTCAATCCTGATGCTGGATCCGGAGCTGAAGCTGGAACAAAACGGCCGTTTGAAGGAACGGCTGCTGGCTTATGCAAATGATAAAATGGAATCTCCAGGCCTGTGATACAGGAACCAGACATCATGTTATGTTTTTGTAAAAGAACAGGAACTTCCGGGAAAAACTTGAAAATTTAAAAAAAAAGGTATATGATAAACGAGACATTTAGAGTTGGAAGTATAAAGGAGGAGAATTTTATGTCACCAAGAAAGACAACAGCTAAGGCAGCTGAGGCAACAAAAGCTGCTGTGAAGACAACTCCGGCGAAGACAGAAGAATCTAAAACAGAAACTGCTGATGTGAAGAAAGCACCGGCAAAGAAAACGGCACCAGTAAAGAAAGAAACAACTACTGTTAGAAAGACAGCTGCTAAGAAGTCTGCAGCAAAGGCAGAAGTGAAAGAATCTGTATTTGTTCAGTTTGCAGGGGCAGAGTACAGCTTAGATGATGTAAAGGCCAATGTGAAAAAAGCATGGATGGCTGAAACAGGCAAAGAAGAGAGCGATATCAAAGATATTCAGATTTATGTAAAACCTGAAGAGCATGCTGCTTACTATGTAGTAAACGGCGAGTTTGTAGAAGGCGGAAGAAAAGTAGAGTTATAAGTTGATTTTTTATAATTCCAATATAAATGTTCTAAAAATTTCAGGGCAGAAGATATCCGAATAAGATATCATCTGCCCTGATTTTTGCCATAAGCCTGTATTTTATCACTGAGATCTATGGCATTGGATTTTTAAGATAATAACGTTTTTTGATCTGTACGGAATTTAGTACTGCTGCATGTTTCCGCTGCCGGACATCTGTCTTTCCTGGGCCTCGATCATTTTCTTAACCATATAACCGCCTACAGAACCGTTCTGCTTGGAAGTAAGGTTGCCGTTATAACCATCTGAAAGGGGTACTCCCAGTTCGTTGGCTACCTCATATTTAAAACGGTTTAATGCGCTTTTTGCCTCTGGCACCACTGCTTTGTTAGAAGAATTACTGTTAGACATTTTTAGTTCCTCCTTTGAAAGTTGTTTTTTGTTACAGTGGTATTATATGAAGTTAGAGAAAAAATACACTAGAAGTTCTTTCATGTTTTGACAAATTCTGAGAATTATATTACAATGATACCTTCAGTGTGCAGGAAGGCAAAATTTCTTTTTTGCACGTGAAAAGCAGGCAGATCTATAGAAAGGAAAAGGGAATTCAGAGTTTCATATAGAGCAATTTTGCAGGAGTCTCCACCGCTTTGTAAAAAATGTATAAAATTATAAATGAGAATTGAAAAAAGTTAGCGTTTTTGCTATAATGATTTTTGACAAAAAATAATAAGGATGATGCAGATGAACATAGGTATTATAGCACATAACAGTAAAAAGGCTTTAATAGAGGATTTTTGTATTGCCTACAAAAATATTCTTTCAAAGCATGAGATATATGCCACAGGTACAACGGGAAGAAGGATTGAGGAAGCTACGAACCTTCATGTCCATAAATTTCTTCCGGGAAGTATGGGCGGAGATAAGCAGTTTACAGAGATGATCGAGCGGGGAGACATCGACATGGTCATCTTTTTCTACAATCCGGCCATGATCGATCCAAAAGAACCGGATGTATATCAGATTTCCAGATGCTGTGACCAGTACAATATTCCCATTGCCACGAATATTGCAACAGCAGAATCCCTGATTCTGGGCCTGGAACACGGAGATCTGGACTACCGTCTGAATTCCTGATAAATAGGAAGGACCAATATGAGAGTAATTGCAGGCAGCGCAAAAAGTATGCCCCTGAAGACTATTCCGGGTATGGAGACCAGACCTACCACTGACAGGATCAAGGAGACTTTGTTTAATATTCTCCAGCCTTATATGTGCGGGTGCCGGTTTCTGGACATTTTCGCCGGAAGCGGCGGAATCGGGATAGAAGCTTTGAGCAGAGGGGCGGATTTTTGCGCCTTTATTGAGAAAAACAGAAAAGCAGTAAAAATTATAGAAGAGAATCTGAGATTTACCAGACTGGATGGCAGAGCCAGGATCTTTGGACAGGAGGCTGCTGCAGCCCTTCGTCTTCTGGAAGGAGAGGAACCTTTTGACTGTATTTTCATGGATCCCCCTTACAGGAAGGGACTGGAGGAACAGGTGCTGGCAGTTTTGAGAGATGCTTCCTTTGTAGATAAGGATACGCTGATCATTGTGGAAGCCTCTCTGGATACGGACTTTTCTTATCTGGAAAGTTATGGATTTGTCTCAGAGAGGGAAAAAAGATATAAGACAAATATGCATGTATTTATCAGAAAGGCATGAATATGATGAGAGCAATCTATCCGGGAAGTTTTGACCCGGCTACATATGGACATTTAGATATTATCCGCAGAGCAGCGGCCCTTTTTGACGAAGTAGTCGTAGGAGTTTTGAATAATTCTGCAAAAAGTCCGTTGTTTTCTGTGGAGGAACGTGTTAATATATTAGAGAATATAACAAAAGATGTGCCTAATGTAAAGGTGTCATCTTTCAGCGGGTTATCCGTAAATTTTGCAAGAAGCTGTAACGCAAAGGTGATTATCCGGGGACTGCGTGCCATTACAGACTTTGAGTATGAACTTCAGATGGCTCAGACCAACAGAGTATTGGCCCGAGACGTGGACACTATGTTTTTGACCACCAGTCTTGAATATGCTTATCTAAGCTCTACAACAGTAAAAGAAGCCGCTTATTTCGGAGCGGATATTTCCAAGTTCGTACCGGAATATGTGCTGCGCAAAGTAGAAGAGAAGTACAGGCAGAACCCTGCCAGGTGAGAAGAGACAAAAAAGACCCTTTCGCGGCCAGGAAGAAAATACAGTAAGGAGAAATGAGAAATGAGCAGCAGAATTGAACAAATCATTGAGGAAATCGAAGAATATGTAGAGAGCTGTAAATATCAGCCCTTATCAACTACGAAGATTATTGTAAATAAAGAAGAAATTGAAGAACTTCTGAGAGAACTGCGTCTGAAAACTCCTGATGAGATTAAACGCTACCAGAAGATCATCAGCAATAAAGATGCTATTTTGGCTGACGCTCAGGCAAAGGCAGATAATATCATCGAAGATACCAAGAAACAGGTACAGGAGATGGTAAAAGAGTCTGAGGTTATGCAGCAGGCATACGCTCAGGCAAATGAGACGATCAACAGCGCAAATCAGCAGGCTCAGGCCATTATTGACGCAGCCACGAATGATGCAAATGCCCTTCGCTTAAGCGCTGTATCTTATACAGATGAACTTATGGGAAATATGGGACAGATCGCTTCCAGTATGCTGGAAAATGCCGCTGGAAAATATAATGAATTTGTCCAGGCTCTCCAGGCTTCCCTGGATGTGATCCGCCAGAACCGGGCAGAGCTGGCACCTCAGCTTCAGGGCGCAGCCTCAGTCCAGACTGCAGCACCGGCCCAGGAGCCTGCTCAGGAGGACTACCAGGAAGAAGAACCGGTGGAATATGAGGATGACGACGAGTACGATGACGAATATGACGATTTAGATGATGACTTCGACGATTTCGACGAATAAAATCCCGAGAGCCAAAGTAAAAAAGAAACAGCAGAGCTTTCCTTTCAGGTAAGGAGCCAGGGATAGATCTGTTTCACCCAGCATGGACTTGGTCTGGAAGGCAATACAAAGCCCGCCAAAAGCCGTAAAGGCCAGCAGGAGAGGAAAGGTAAAAGAGAGATTCCACCCTCTCTGGATGATGGCCAGGGTTCCTGTAGTGATTTCTGTAAATCCCAGGAGAAGACACTTCAGTTCTGCAGGGAGATAAGGCAGAAGCTGCAGGATTCCCTGTAAAAGGGAAAAGAGGAGGATATATCCTCCCAGCTTGGTGACTGACAGAAGACTGTTCATAATAGAGGTATCTAATGCTTCTCCCCAGGAGAAGGCAGAAGATGCCTCTTTTATTTTGACCTTTGTACAGGATTCTTTCTCAAAGGGGTAGACACGTCGGAAGATCAGAGAAGTGAGAAAACTGGAGAGATAAAGAATACCATAAGCGGGCAGCGCCAGACCATCACAATGAAGGAGTTCTGTACACAAATAGGAGGAAAGAAAAGCCGGGCCGGGATGACTGGAAAAGGTCAGAAGATAACAGGCTTCCTGCCGGGAAATACGATGGTCCTGGTATAAATCTGCCGCAGTTTTGGCTCCCATAGGATAGCCGCAGAAAATACCCATAAGAAGGCCGTAACCGCCCATGGGGGTAAGACCGAAAACAGATTTCCAGAAGCCTTTGGTCCTGGACAGAAGCTTTTCCAGAAAACCGGTTTTTATGAGAAGGGAAGAGAGGATCATGAAGGGAAGCATGGAAGGCAGAAGGGTATTGAACCAGAGCATAAGGCCGGATTTTGCATACTGCGCTGCGGTTTTTGGAAAAAACAGAAGAAACAGAAGAAAACAGGAAAAAGACAGAGAGCAGAAAAAACCTTTCATAGGGAATGTCCTCCGAACCTTTATTAAAAATATATGAGCTCCTGGATTTTTCATGACTGGAAAAATGGAGGCTTGCCATTTGAGCAGTATTGTGTAAGAATAAGAGAGTAAATCAGAAACCAGTAGGAGGTAGGATATGTCTGTTTTAAAAAATTTACAGCCGGAACGGGTATTTT
>UQSX01000098.1 GCA_900543715.1 uncultured Blautia sp.
AAATGGCTCTTTTTTTATGTATAGAATATCCAGTTCAGATTTTGGAAAAGGTGTTCTGACCAGAGCCAGGTCCAGCTGACCGTTTTGAAGCTGATCCAGAAGCTGATAGGTATTTGCACTGTATATTTCATACCGGATATTGGGATACTTTTTCCAGAAGCTTTGTACCCATTGAGGAAAAAGCTGATCTTTTACAGAGGAAATTACTCCGATGCGCAGGGTGCCTGCCGCGCCTTCCTGGAAATCGGCCATTTCTGTTACAGCAGCATCGCACATACCCAGTATTCGAAGAGCCCGCTCGTAGAAATGGTGGCCAGCTTCGGTAAGATGGAGGCGTTTTCCTTCCCGGGTGAAAAGGGGACATCTCAGCTCTTCTTCCAAAAGCTTCAGCTGAGCGGTAAGCGGGGGCTGAGTCATATTTAAACGCTTGGCGGCACCGGTGAGAGTGCCTTCTTCTACAATAGCGGTAAAGTACCGAAGCTGCCGGATATCCATAAAAACCTCCTGTATACTGATATCTAAATTCCCCAAATATTAAAAGTATAGAAATTCTGATATTATATGTTTTTTATATAATAATACCATAAAATTAATATTTTTCAAATAAGGATAGAAGAGATATACTGGTACAGAAAGAGAGAAAGGAGGTTGTGTGAAAATGAAATATTTGAAAGTCTATTTAAAAGATTATAAGAGAGACAGTATTCTGGCCCCTTTGTTTAAAATGCTGGAAGCCATGTTCGATCTGCTGGTTCCTGTAGTAGTGGCGCATATTATCAATGTAGGTATTGTCAATCAGGACCGGGGTGACATTTTAAGGTGCTGCGGCATCCTGGTACTCATGGCTATAGTGGGATTATGCTGCAGCTTTACAGCTCAGTATTTTGCAGCCAGAGCGGCCATTGGAAGTGCTACGGGACTGAGACATATGCTGTTCGCTCATATTCAGAAACTGGGATTTTCTGAGATGGACACCATAGGGTCCAGCACTCTGATCACCAGAATGACCAGTGATATCAACCAGGTGCAGAACGGACTAAATCTGTTTCTGCGGCTTTTTCTGCGAAGCCCCTTTATTGTCTTTGGCGCAATGGTCATGGCCTTTACCATTAATGTGAGGCTGGTTCTTATTTTTGTGGTTACCATTCCGGTTCTTTCCCTGATCATTTTTGGACTGATGGGTCTCACTTCACCCCTATACAAAAAAGTACAGGGAAAGCTGGATGTGATCACTGGAAATGCCAGGGAAAACCTGTCCGGCGTCCGGGTGATCCGGGCTTTTGGCCGGGAAAAAGAGGAATCAGAAAAGTTTTCCCAGTCTAATCACCAGCTGGTAAAAGAGCAGCTTTTTGTAGGAAGGATTTCTGCATTGATGAATCCACTGACCTATTCTGTTGTAAATATAGGGATTATTGCCATTCTCTGGGCTGGTTCCCGCTCTGTAGAAAGTGGCGTGCTGATGAGCGGAGATATTGTGGCTCTGGTAAACTATATGAGCCAGATTTTGGTGGAACTGGTGAAGCTGGCAAATCTGATCGTTACCATAAGCAGGGCTATGGCCAGCCTGGGCCGTGTGGAACAGGTCCTTGATACGAAAACGGTCATGGAGTTTCCGGAGAGTACAAAAAGAGGGGAAACTATCAGTACAAACAAAACAGAGGAAGCAGTGTCATTTGCCCATGTCAGTCTTTCTTATGCTCAGGCAGGGGAGGAAAGTCTCAGTGATATCAGCTTTTCTGTAAAGAGAGGTGAGACTATTGGTATTATCGGAGGAACGGGCAGCGGAAAATCCAGTCTGGTTCATCTGATTCCAAGGTTTTACGATGCTACTTCCGGCCAGATTTTAATTCTGGGCCGACCTATTCAGGAATGGGACAGGGAAGCTCTCAGGAAAAAAGTAGGAATCGTTATGCAGAAAGTACAGGTGTTTTCCGGGACTATCCGGTCCAACCTTCTTATGGGAAATGAAGGTGCCTCGGAAGAAGAGATGTGGCAGGCTTTGAGAATCGCACAGGCAGAAGAATTTGTCAGAAAAAAAAGCGGCGGTCTGGACGAGACTGTGGAACAAGGGGGGAGAAATCTCTCAGGAGGACAGCGGCAGCGGCTGACCATTGCCAGAGCCCTTGTAAGAAAACCGGAAATCCAGATCTTGGATGACAGCTCCAGCGCACTGGACTATGCCACAGATGCAGCACTTCGGAAAGAACTGAAGAGTCTGCCTTCAGATGTTACGGTCTTTTTGGTTTCTCAGCGTACATCCAGCATCCGCCATGCAGATCATATCCTGGTACTGGAAGATGGCAAAGCAGCAGGATGGGGCACCCATGAAGAACTTTTGGAATCCTGTGAAATCTACAGAGAAATCTATGAAAGCCAGTATGGGAAAGGGGGAAGGGCGGTATGAAACAGAAAAAAACATTTGTCCGAGTACTACGCCGTATCCGGCCCTACAGTTTTTTTGTGATCCTCAGTATTTTCTGTGGGGCGGTCAGCGTGGCTGCCCAGCTTCTGGTGCCGATTTTCTGCGGCGATGCGATTGACTACATGCTGGGAATCGGAAGAGTAGATTTTGAAGCTATTGAAAGACTGATCCTTTCTATCACAGGGGTAACTGCCCTTTCTGCTGTCGCCCAGTGGGTTTTGGCCGCCTGCAACAACCGGGTGACCTTCTGTGTATCCAGAGATTTAAGGAATGAGGCAATAGAGAAAATACAGAAGCTTCCCCTGTCTTATCTGGATGCTCACCCTTCTGGAGATCTGGTCAGCAGGATCATTGCAGATGTAGATACCTTTGCTGACGGTCTTCTAATGGGATTTACCCAGTTCTTTACTGGAATTTTGACGATCCTGGGAAGCCTGGGGATTATGCTTTTTTTGAATCCCGGGATTACGGCTATCGTTGTACTGTTAACGCCCTTGAGCCTTTTTGTGGCAGGATTTATTGCAAAGAAGACTTATAAATATTTTGGAATACAGGCAAAAGTCCGGGGAGAGGAGACAGCACTGATCAATGAAATGGTGGAAGGGCAAAAGGTGGTTCAGGCTTTCGGATATGAAGACAAGAGTCTGGAGGAATTTGACCATGTCAATGAACGGCTTCGGGAAGTCAGTGTGAAAGCTGTATTTTTTTCCAGCCTTACAAATCCCAGTACAAGACTGGTAAATAACATTGTTTATGCAGGTGTCGGCCTTGCCAGTGCTATGATCGCTATATCCGGCGGAATTACAGTTGGTGAGCTCAGTATATTTTTAAGCTATGCCAGCCAGTATGCTAAGCCCTTTAATGAAATTTCGGGAGTAGTTGCCGAGATGCAGAATGCTCTGGCCTGCGCGGCTCGTATTTTTGAATTAACAGATGTGCCCGATGAAGTGCCGGACAGAGAAGGAGCGGCAGAATTCCAGAGCCAGGGACAGCTCAGCCTTTCTCATGTGTTTTTCAGCTATGACCCGGACAAGCCTCTGATCGAAGATTTAAACCTGGAGGTAAAGCAGGGACAGAGGATTGCCATTGTGGGACCTACAGGCTGCGGCAAAACCACCCTTATCAATCTTTTTATGCGATTTTATGACGTTCAGGAGGGAAGCATAAAAATCGATGGGAGAGATATCCGGGATATGACACGCCATTCCCTGCGTCAGAATTTCGGCATGGTCCTTCAGGACACCTGGCTGAAAGCGGGAACTATCCGGGAGAATATTGCCTATGGAAAACCAGAGGCATCCATAGAAGAAGTGGTAGAGGCTGCCAGGGCTGCTCATGCTCACAGCTTTATACGAAGACTGCCTGAGGGGTATGATACGGTCATCAATGAAAACGGGGGAAATCTCAGTCAGGGACAGAAGCAGCTTCTGTGCATTGCCAGAGTCATGCTCTGTCTGCCACCTATGCTGATCCTGGACGAAGCCACCAGCAATATTGACACCAGGACAGAAATACGCATACAGGAAGCCTTTGCCAGGATGATGAAAGGACGTACCAGCTTTCTGGTAGCCCACCGCCTTTCTACAATCCGGGAAGCAGATGTGATCCTTGTGATGAAAGACGGGCATATATTAGAAAAAGGTACTCACGAGTCCCTTATGGCTGAACATGGATTCTATGAAAAGCTTTATAACAGCCAGTTTGGAGGATGAGAAAAAGAGAAGGCCTTTCGGGAAGTATGAGGGGATACTTTCCCGAAGGCCTTCCTTTTTCTTTGTTATGCAGAATGGAGCCAGGATTTCAGACCAGCTCTGCAATCCTGGAGACACCTACAAAAATCTCCTGGATTTCATACCAGGTGGGATAATCCACAACACCGGTGGCAGGAAGATTAAAGACTCTCTGAAACTCCCGTACTGCATTTTGCGTGGATTCTCCGTAAATGCCATCGGCCGCAATGGTAGACAGGGCCGGATAGGAACCGGCGATGGTATTGAGCTGTTCCTGAATCTGCCGGACTTTATTGCCGGAAGAACCGATGTCCAAAGGAGCACCCGGCCAGGAAGCCGGAATCCCGGAAATTTCTTCGGCAGTGTTGATATACATGTTGTCTCCGTAGAAATCCCTAAGGATTTCAATGGCAGTATAGCCCTGGTCTCCAAGATATTTGGAACCCCACTGAGTCATCCACCCAGGACACTGGACTCTCTGTCCGTCGCAGTACTGGGTAAGTATAGGCTGCCGAACCCCAGGCCGTGAAAGGTAGTTGTCGAAGAGCTCGTCAACAACTTCTGAGATGCTTTCAAAAAGGTTTCTTCCATACATCCATTTGTGGTCAAAGGCTGTAGAAGATGTAATAGTAAAATCGTAACCTTTGTTCCTGTACCATTCGGTATATACGCGGTTTAAAGTAAAGGACATAATGGCCAGTACATTTGCCCGGATCGTATCTTTTGGCCAGGTGGCATAGATCTCGCTGCATGCCACATTTTTGATGTAATCTCTGTAACGTACGAAATAATTTTGTGCGGAGGTATTGTCTGGAGTGCCGTCATGGACCACCACAGTTTCTGGAACCACTACCCGGCTGAGGACGATCTCCCCGGAGGTATCCATGGGCTTGATCTCATCTTCCGGAATTTTTTTCGGGTAATTTCCAAAAAGTGTATGGGCGGGGATTACAATATCCTGGAAAGTATCCTGAGGAGTGGCAGGCCGGAGGAAGGCCTGTTGGGTGGCAGTGGAATCCGGGAGGATTTCTGCACCAGAAATTTCCAGATCTTCATAGCCTTCTTTGGAAATACGGAAAGTATACTCTGCATAAGGCTGATATTCAGAAGGGGCCATACTATATTCCAGAGGGGGAGCGGGCAGAATCAGTTCCGGGATCTGACCGCTGGAATCTGTATTTACCTCCTCGATCACAGAGTCAGGATCTCCACTGTAAGAAATAGAGACCGAGGCATCATCTATAGGCTGGTTTCTGTCTGCAGTAAGTACGGAAAGGCGGAGACGCCCCTGGTCGGTACGTTCCACTGTCTGAGCCGCTTTCATTGAGAAAACATTCATCTGGGAAACCTCATAAAATCTCATTGGTTTATTATATGAAACAGAAAAAATTTTGTGCAGGCACTCTCTTTATCCGCTGTTTTTAAAAGACCTTTGCTCCTTTGAAAAAATGACACAGAGAAGAGGAGAATTTATCGGGAGTATTTCCCGGGAAGTGTTGAAAAAAAGTAGAAACAGAGATAAAATATCAGTAAATTTGGAAAATCGTGAAGCATATATGAGGAGGAGCTTACATGGCAAAATATGTAATGGCATTGGATGCAGGGACTACCAGCAACAGATGTATTCTGTTCAATAAAAAGGGAGAGATCGTCAGCTTTGCCCAGAAGGAATTTACCCAGTATTTTCCACAACCAGGCTGGGTAGAGCACGACGCCAACGAAATATGGTCCAATCAGCTTGGGGTGGCTGTGGAGGCCATGCAGAAAGCAGGCGCTGAAGCGGCAGATATTGCCGCTATCGGAATTACAAATCAAAGGGAGACGGCGATCGTCTGGGACAAAAAAACAGGAGAGCCCATTTATCATGCCATTGTCTGGCAGTGCCGGAGAACCTCAGAATACTGCGACTCTCTTAAAGAAAAAGGCCTTACTGAGGTATACCGGAAAAAGACCGGACTGATCATTGATGCCTATTTCTCCGGGACAAAGGTAAAATGGATCCTGGATCATGTGGAGGGAGCCAGAGAAAGAGCGAGAAAAGGGGAGCTTCTTTTTGGAACTGTAGAGACCTGGCTGATCTGGAAGATGACGAAGGGCGAAGTTCATGTTACCGATTATTCCAATGCTTCCAGAACTATGCTTTTCAATATTAATACGCTGGACTGGGATGAGGATATCTTAAAAGAGCTGGATATTCCAAGAGAAATGCTGCCTCAGGTGAAGCCTTCCAGCTGCATATACGGCATGGCGGACAGCAGCTTTTTCGGCGGCCCTATCCCTATAGGGGGAGCGGCGGGGGATCAGCAGTCGGCTCTTTTCGGACAGACCTGTTTTGAAAGAGGAGATGCGAAGAATACCTACGGCACCGGCTGTTTCCTGCTGATGAATACAGGAGAGACGCCGGTATTCTCTGAAAACGGCCTGGTTACTACCATTGCCTGGGGTATGAACGGAAAGATCACCTATGCGCTGGAAGGCTCTGTTTTTGTGGCAGGAGCCGTGATCCAATGGCTCAGGGACGAACTGAGGCTTATCGATTCTGCCGAAGACTCTGAGTATATGGCTAAAAAGGTAAAGGATACCCATGGCTGCTATGTGGTGCCTGCGTTCACCGGCCTTGGCGCTCCTTATTGGGATCAGTATGCCAGAGGAACCATTGTAGGATTGACCAGAGGGGTAAACAAATGTCATATTATCCGGGCTGCCCTGGAATCCCTGGCTTATCAGGTTCACGACGTGATCGAAGCTATGAGGGTTGATTCCGGCATTGAGCTGAATTCTCTGAAAGTAGACGGCGGGGCCAGTGCCAATAATTTCCTTATGCAGACCCAGGCGGATATGATCCAGGTGCCTGTAAAGCGTCCGGTATGTGTGGAAACTACAGCCATGGGAGCCGCTTATCTGGCAGGACTGGCAGTGGGCTACTGGAACAGCCCACAGGAAATTATCAGCAACTGGGAAATTGACCGTGTCTTCACCCCTGAGATTTCTGTGGAAGAACGGGATAAAAAGGCAAAAGGCTGGAAAAAAGCGGTAAAATGCGCCTATGGATGGGCAAAAGAAGAGGATGATGATTGATATGAAAATTCGAAATATGCGGGTAAACCACCTGAAAAATCCCCTGGGCTATGAGTGTGAATATCCGGTTTTTTCCTGGATCGTTCAAAAGGCAAAAGGAAAACGCCAGGAAAAGGCCAGAATGGAAATTGCGCTGGATCAGGAAATGACAAAGGTGATCTATGACAGCGGCTGGAAACGGGAGATTGACAGCAGAGGATTCTGCCCCAACGTGCAGATCAGTCCCAGGACCAGATATTACTGGCGGGTGAAGGTGCTTACAGACAGAAGAGAAAGGATTACAAGTCCTGTGGCCTGGTTCGAGACGGGAAAGATGGAGGAGCTTTGGCAGGGGCAGTGGATCAGTGCAGACTTTAATCAGGAGAATCCGGATATCCATCCTTTGTTCCAGAAAAAATTTCAGGTGCCGGAGGATCTGGCCGAAGCCAGGCTCTATATCTGCGGCCTGGGACTTTTTGAGGCGCTGGTAAACGGAGAAAAGGTATCCGGGGAATATCTGGCTCCATTCTATACGGATTATCATAACTGGATACAGTATGTAACCTACGATATTACGTCTCTGCTGAAAAAGGGGGGAGAGAACGCCCTGGGAGTGGCCTTGGGAAATGGCTGGTATAAAGGCAGGTTCAGCTATGAAAAGGGTATGGGCTGCCTTTACGGAAAGGACTTTCAGCTTCTGGCAGAAATACGTCTGGAAACGGAAAAAGGGAAGGAAATCGTGATCTCTACAGATGAAACCTGGGAGTGCGCTCCTTCTCCTGTAAAAGAAAGCGGGATTTATGATGGAGAAGTCTATGACGCCAGATTGGAAACCGATCATTTCAGCACAGTTTTTTGTACCCTGTCCTGTAAAGCGGTAAGGGGGCCGGGAGTCCAGGTTCCTTTGAAGGACCGTCTCAGCCCTCCTCTTACGATCACAGAGAGGATCCGGGATCCCAGAAAACTGTTGACTCCGGCGGGAGAGACGGTGCTGGATTTCGGACAGGAAATCACCGGATGGGTGGAATTTCTCTGTCAGGAAAAGGAAGGATGTGAAATAAATCTCCAGTACGGAGAAGTCCTTCAGGACGGCTGTTTCTACAGAGAGAATCTCCGCACTGCAAAAGCAGAGATGACTTATATCTCTTCCGGAGAAGAGAAATGGGTGCGGCCTCACTTTACCTTTTATGGCTTCCGATATGTGAAGGTAACAGGAATGACCCAGGTGGATCCACGGTATTTTACCGCCTGCGTGATTCATTCCAATATTGAAAGAACGGGAAATATCCAGACTTCCTCTGAAAAGGTGAACCGGCTCTTTGAAAATACTGTCTGGGGTCAGAGAGGAAATTTCCTGGATGTACCTACAGACTGTCCTCAGAGAGATGAGCGTCTGGGCTGGACGGGAGACGCCCAGGCTTTCTGTGCCACGGCCTCTTTTCACATGGAAACTCCGGCTTTTTATAGGAAATATTTATATGATATGAAGCTGGATCAGCAGATTTATAAAGGAGGAGTCCCCCATGTGGTTCCCGATGTGCTCGGACAGGTACAGAGAATAAAAAATAACAGTGAGGATCCCGGAACAAAAGAAGGGGAATGGACCACATATGGCTCCTGTGCATGGGGAGATGCGGCCTGTATTATTCCCTGGACCTTGTATAAGTTTTACGGAGATGAGATCCTTTTGGCGGAACAGTATCCGGTTATGAGAGACTGGGTGGATTATATCTACCGGATAGATGAAGAGAAATGCGGAGGCAGACGGCTTTGGAGCACAGGTTTTCATTTTGCTGACTGGCTGGCTCTGGATAATCCGGATAAGACCAGCAGCTTCGGAGGCACAGACAATACCTATGTGGCTACAGCCTTTTATTATTATTCGGCTCTGCTGGCAGCTAAAGCTGCCTATGTGCTGGGAGTACGTCAGGACTCCAGGGATTATTGTCAGCTTGCCGGAGAGATCAGGAAAGCCTTCCGAGAAAAATATTTCAATGATAAAGGAGAACTAACCGTTAAAACTCAGACGGCCATGGTACTGGCTTTATATTTCAGGCTGGCGCCGAAAAAAAGCAGGAAAAAGATTGCCAGGGAATTAAAGAAAAACATTCAGGATCATGGCATGCATCTTACTACAGGCTTTGTAGGGACCTGCTATCTGTGTCTGGCGCTTTCTGATCTGGGAATGGATCAGGAAGCTTACAGTCTGCTGCTTCAGGAGGAATATCCTGGCTGGCTTTATGAAGTCAACATGGGAGCCACCACAGTGTGGGAGCGGTGGAATTCTATCCTTCCCGACGGACATATCAGTGATACCGGTATGAACAGCCTGAACCATTATGCTTACGGAGTGATCGCAGAGTGGATGTACCGCTGCATGTGCGGCTTGAATCCTGTGGAAAAAGGTCCTGGCTTTAAAAAAGCGGTGATTGCGCCGAAACCTGACCGGAGACTGAGATTTGCCAGGTGCTCCTATGACTCTGCCAGCGGTCTTTACGAGTCCAGCTGGGAATGGAAGAAAAAGGGCATCTTTTTCCAGATAAAAGTTCCCTTTGACGCCAAAGCCAGATTTATCCTTCCCTATTCCGGGGAAAAGGCATATCTGAACGGGAAACGGAACCGATGTCTGGAAAAAACAGGAAAAATTCTTCTGGAGGCGGGAGAATATGAGATATATCTTTCTGCTGGAAAAAACTCAAAGATCACGATGCAGAAATACAGAAGGTGACACATAGATGTTTGGAGAAAATCACGCACATATATTTATGAACGCTTTGGACTATCG
>UQSX01000099.1 GCA_900543715.1 uncultured Blautia sp.
CCATGGCAAGACAGGGCGGTATCGGCATTATTCACAAGAATATGTCTATTGAAGAACAGGCAGATGAAGTAGATAAGGTAAAACGTTCAGAGAATGGCGTTATTACGGACCCATTTTTCTTATCTCCGGAACATACACTGGCAGATGCCAATGACTTGATGGCGAAGTTCCGCATTTCCGGAGTGCCTATTACAGAAGGCAGGAAGCTGGTAGGTATCATCACAAACCGGGATTTAAAATTTGAAGAAGATTTTTCCAGAAAGATCAAAGAATGTATGACTTCTGAGGGGCTGGTCACTGCAAAAGAGGGTGTAACTCTGGAGGAGGCAAAAAAGATCCTGGCAAAATCCAGAAAAGAAAAACTTCCTATTGTAGACGATGACTTTAATCTGAAAGGTCTCATTACTATCAAAGATATTGAGAAACAGATCAAATATCCTTTGTCCGCAAAGGATGAGCAGGGCAGACTGCTCTGTGGTGCCGCAGTGGGCATAACGAAAAATGTAATGGCCAGGATTGACGCGCTGGTAAATGCTCACGTGGATGTAGTGGTTGTGGACTCTGCTCACGGTCATTCCGCAAATATTCTTCGGACAGTTCGTGAGATCAAGGAAAAATATCCGGATCTTCAGCTGATCGCCGGAAATGTGGCTACAGGAGAGGCTACAAAGGCCTTGATCGAAGCCGGCGTAGACGCCGTAAAGGTAGGTATCGGACCCGGATCTATCTGCACTACCCGTGTGGTTGCAGGTATTGGCGTACCGCAGATCACTGCTATCATGGATTGTTACGAGGTTGCCAAAGAACACGATATTCCGATCATTGCAGACGGTGGTATCAAGTATTCCGGAGATATGACCAAGGCAATCGCAGCAGGCGCAAATGTCTGCATGATGGGAAGCATCTTTGCAGGATGTGATGAGAGCCCTGGAGATTTTGAGCTGTATCAGGGAAGAAAATACAAAGTATACAGAGGCATGGGTTCTATTTCAGCTATGGAAAACGGCAGCAAGGACCGCTATTTCCAGGAAGATGCCAAAAAGCTGGTTCCGGAAGGCGTGGAAGGCCGTGTGGCTTACAAAGGCCATGTGGAAGACACCGTATTCCAGCTGATCGGAGGAATCCGTTCCGGAATGGGATATTGCGGAGCAAAGGATATTGAGACGCTGAAGAGAACAGGAAAATTTGTAAAGATTTCTGCAGCGGCACTGAGAGAATCTCATCCTCATGACATTCACATTACCAAAGAGGCTCCTAACTACAGTATTGACGAATAAGACAAACAGAACAGACAGATTTCATATATTTTGGCAATGAGTATAAAGCAGAGGGGTTGCTGTAAAACACGGCAGTCCCTCTTTTTTTGTCCTATAGGAAAGCACTTTGGAATGTCCTGTAGAATAAAAAGAGAGATTGAAAAGCAGAGCATGCACAAGAGGAAAACTCTATGAAAAGACAAGAGTATAGAGAAGATTACGAGAAAAGAAGAATAGAAAGAAGAAACCGGAGGAAAAAGGAAAGACTTCGCAGAATCACGATTTTTGGAGCGGCAATCCTTACGGCCTGTCTGATCGCAGCAGGAGGAAACCGCATTGCGGCAGGTCTGGAGGAAAAACGGATCCTGGCGGCAAGGAATGAGTCCTTTGTAGGGGCACCACCTTTTGAGGTGGACTTACTGGACGTAAATGAATATTCCAGACCGGGAATCCCTTTGGAAGAGATCAATGGGATCGTGATCCATTATACGGCAAATCCCGGGAGCACTGCCCAGAACAACCGGGATTATTTTGAGGGGCTCAAGGACAGCCACGAGACAAAGGTGAGCAGCCATTTTGTTGTGGGGATTGACGGGGAGATTGTCCAGTGTGTTCCCAGTTCAGAGATTGCCTATGCCTCTAATTCCAGAAACAGTGATACCCTTTCTATAGAATGCTGTCATGTGGATGAGACAGGAAAATTTACAGATGCCACTTACACCTCCCTTGTCCGTCTCACCGGATGGCTCTGCTACCGTTTCAACCTCACCAGTGAGAATGTGATACGGCATTACGATGTGACTGGAAAGATCTGTCCGAAATACTATGTAGATCATCCGGAGGCCTGGGAACAATTTAAGACTGATGTAGGGGAACAGATCAAGGCAGTAGAACGGGAAGTGCTGGCTGCAGATGATAATTAGAAAAAGAGACTGCTGTGAAATGCGGCAGTCTCTTTTGTATGCAGAAATTTTAGTCAAGATTCAGTTTTTTTGTCAGAATATACCGGCTTCCCAGATAGAAGACGATAGATAAGAGCAGATACCATGCCAGTACAAAGAGCATCTGGGCGCTTCCGCTGCCCCCCGTACTTGAAATAATCTCTCCGCTTTCCGTAGTGACGACTGTACTGATGGGGCTCAGAGGAGGGATCACAAACATTAAGATCAGCAGAATCATGGTCTGACCGATATTGATTCCAAAGAAGGAGACAAGGGACCCCAGGATTTTATGGGTTTTAAACTGGCTGCCCAGACAGATGGAAAACAGGATCAGAGAAGTAAAATAAAAGAAGTACTCAATGACCATGGAAAGTGCCAGAATAATGGCATCAAACATAGCGGCAGACCCTTCAAGCCCAAAAAGACTTGCAAAGAATGAGCGAAAGCCTTCTATAATATCTGGCATGGTATCTGGATAGCTGACTAATATAAAAATTGACAGGGCCACACATAAAAAGTCAATGGCTGACCAGGTCCAGAAGATCAGGATCTTAGACCAGAGAATTTTGTCGCAGGATACCGGCAGGGTATTGGTGAGATATCCCTCTTCCGAAAATAAGCTTTTCTGCATTCTGGCTGCCAGATATAGAATCGTGGCCAGAACGATGCCGATAATGAATACCGCATAGATCATGATATAAGCCGCCGCTCCCAGGCCGAAGATCGTGGTGGAAAGGGATACGTGAGTATCAAAGCTTTCCCCTCTTCCGGATGCTATATTTTCTGCAATGGTGATGGCAAGCCTTCCGATAATGCTGTAGGCCAGCAGTACCCCGTGAAGGACCAGAAGGATCATGGAGACAGATTTCCAGTCATATTTATATAATTTTTTCAGCATTTGAATACCTCCCTGAACAGAGCGTCCACAGATTTCCCCTGATTGAAACGGATATTTTCCACACTGTCAACCATACGGATATGCCCGTTCTGAATGAAGACCACATCATCCAGGATATTTTCTACATCAGAAATCAGATGAGTGGATATAATAATGGTAGCATTTTCGTCGTAATTCTGGATGATAGTGGAGAGGATATAATCCCTGGCAGCAGGATCTACTCCGGCAATGGGCTCATCCAGACAGTACAGCCGGGCCCGGCGGCTCATGACCAGGATAAGCTGGACTTTTTCTTTCGTGCCTTTTGACATCGTGCGGAGCCTGTCAGAAGGATTGATGTTCAGCCGCTTCAGCATGTCGTAGGCCCTGACTTTGTCAAAGTCTTCATAAAAATCCTGGAAATAATCAATGATATCGCAGACCTTCATCCAGGAATTCAGATAAGTTCTTTCAGGAAGGTAGGAGACAAATTTTTTAGTCTCTACTCCTGGCGTAAGACCGTCTATAAAGAGGTGTCCTTCTGTGGGAACCAGAAGACCATTTAAAAGTTTGATCAGGGTAGTTTTTCCGCTGCCGTTAGATCCCAGAAGACCAATGATCTTTCCAGGCATGAGGGAAAAGGAAATCCGGTCCAGAGCTGTCTTGTTGCCATAGCGCTTGGTAAGGTCTTTACATTCTAAAATAGGGTTCATGACTGCTCCTCCTTGTCAATGTTTTCAATAAGCCGTATGGTGGCCTGCTTTGTAAATCCGATATATTCCATTTTTTTCAGGAATTCTTTTACCTGCTCTGAGGCAATGGCATTTTTCATCTGTTCTATCATAGCTAAATCCTCCGTAATAAAGCGGCCGCTGGTCCGCTGACTGTAAAGAAGTCCTGTTCGCTCCAACTCGGACAAAGATTTCTGCATGGTGTTGGGATTTACTCCCGCCTCCTGGGCAAGTTCCCGGACAGAGGGGAGCTTGCTTCCGGGAGGATATGTGCCGGAGATAATGTCCATAGTGATCCGCTCCATGATCTGGGGATAGATGGGGCGGTTTGAGTCCAGATTCCAAGACATGTGTGCAGCACCTCCTTTTTCTGCTTGGCTGTTGTGATGCTCCGGCATCTTCCTGGAGCCGTGAGCTAAGGTTTAAGTTTACTTAAAATGTATTATTGTACTAATTGATTAATACAATAATACGCGAACGATAAGAATTTGTCAATAAAAATTTTAGAAAAACTTTTCGGAGAATTAAAAATTCACTGGGAAATAGGCATTGCATTTCAAAGAATGTATGCTACAATATTGTTACACGGAGAATAAGGGTGATAATATGAATTTATACGAAGCGATTTTTCTGAGAAAATCTGTACGGAACTATGAAATGGAGCCGGTAAGTCAAGAAATCCTCCAGGAATTAAGGGAGTTTTATGGAGAGATCGAGGGACTGAATCCGGGGATCCATACAGAGATTTCTATTATAGATAATACTAAGGGTAAAAACAGGATGATGCATATACTGGGAGTGAAGGCCCCTTATTATCTGGCCTTCTATTCCGAAGAGAAAGATCTGACCCAGATGAACGCAGGATATATCATGGAGCAGCTTGCCCTCTTCTTATGCACCAAAGGTCTGGGAACCTGCTTCCTGGGAGGGGTAAAACCCAGGATGGGCAATAACCGCAGAGGCAATCTGAAATTTATCATTATGCTGGCCTTTGGGAAAAGTAAGGGGAGCTATACCAGAAAGGCTGTAGACGCTAAGAGGATGGATCTGAAGGAACTCTGCGTCTATAAAGAAGTTCCCAGGCAATGGATGAAACAGCTTTTAGAAGCAGCCAGACTGGCTCCATCTAGTATGAACAGTCAGCCATGGAGATTTGTGGTATATGACAACAGAATCCATGTGTTTGCCAAAAAACATAATATGAATCATCTTGGAAAATTTGAAGAACTGAATTTTGGCATTATGTTTTCCCATCTGATGGTGGTGGCAGAAGAGCTGTGGCTGGATGTAGATCTGATCCGCTTGGAAGACATCACTCATAAAAATTTCCCGAACAATCAGTATGTATTAAGTGCGATTCTGAGAACCTGAGAAGAAAATAGAAAACCCCTGAAAAGCAAGACACAGATCTTCGCTTTTCAGGGGTTTTTACTCTATAGGGAGGGATGAACACGTTATGAGATGTTTTTTGCTTTCCAAAAGGCTTCCTGTACCTGAGACAGGAGGCGGGGATCGGAAAGCAGTTCTAAAGCGCAGGAAGAGAGAATCTTTCCTGCGGCAAACATTCCTTTCTTGGCGGCGGAAGACTTTCCCTGAGCGGTTACCATCCAGTGATGGAGAGGCGAACCATTAGCATAGCAGCAGACCATGAAGGCGGTACAGGGAAGGATCTGGCTTACATTTCCCACGTCTGTGGAAATGCCGGTTTTCCTGGTGGGGGAAAGATCAGGAATATCGTTAAATGCTTTGTCTGTATCCGGCAGATTTCCATAAGAAAGAAAATTTTTGGCATAGGCCTCTTCATCGAAGGAGTGGGAAGGGGTATAGAGGCTTAGATATTTCAGGACCAGCTGATCTAAAACAGGATTTGGCAGAAGACTGTCATAAATACAGGCAGTTTCAATATCTACAGAAGTGCCGGTCATCAGAGCTGCTCCCCGGGCTACATCATCGACTCTTTGTCTCAGTAACCGGGCGTCTTCACTTTTAGGGGCCCGGATGGCATAGAAGAGCTGGGCTCTGGCCGGGATAATATTAGGCGCAGTTCCGCCGGCATCCGTATAAGCATAATGGATTCTGGCTTCGTCGATCATGTGCTCCCGAAGATAGTTGACTCCTATATTCATCAGCTCACAGGCGTCCAGAGCGCTCCGCCCCAGATGGGGAGACTGGGAGGCATGAGCGCTGGTACCGTGAAAGGTGTAGTAAACCCGATGATTTGCCAGGGATTGGTTGAAAATCCCGGACTTGTAATGCGGATGCCAGGAAAAAGCCACATCCACATTTTTAAAGAAGCCTTCTTCAATCATGAATGCTTTGCCGGCTGCATTTTCCTCGGCAGGACATCCGAGGTATAGGATGGTGCCGGCAAGCTTTTTCTGCTCCATAATATCTTTCAGGAAAAGAACCCCTGCCAGGACTCCGCAGCCCAGAAGATTGTGTCCGCAGCCGTGTCCTGCCAAAGCGGACAAAGGAGCGGGGGCAGACACATCTGCTTCCTGAGACAAGCCCCCAAGAGCGTCATATTCGCCCAGAAAGCCGATCACTGGTCTGCCATGTCCCCAACAGGCAGTAAAGGCAGTAGGAAGCTTTGGAGAAGGGACTGACACGGAAAATCCCTGTTCTTCCAAAATCGATTTTAACAGACTGCTGGAGCGGTACTCCTGGAATGCGGTCTCTGCATATTCCCAGATAGAATCCGCAGCAGAGTCAATAAGAGATTTATATTTATTAACAAGAAAATCATAGTCTATTTTTGAAATGTTCATTCTAAAAGGAACCTCCTTTTCGGGTATACTGTGATTATTATCATAACACATATAGGGAAAAGAGATGAGACTATTTTTGAAATATTATGGGAGGTTATAATTAAACAATGTTTTTTAAGACAGGATTTCCGTGAAGTGGGAGAAAAGAACCAGAGGAAATTTTGGGCATGAAAAAAGCGCGAGACGGGACTCGAACCCGCGGCCTCGACCTTGGCAAGGTCGCGCTCCACCAACTGAGCCACTCGCGCATTTTACCTGTGCTTCGTAAGCACAGGTAATAATATACTATATCAGAAATGTTTTGTCAATATTTTTTTGGGAAAATTATTGGTATATTTTTAACCAATCTTTTCGGATCAGATGTCATGTTCAAACTTCCAGATATTATCCATTTTTCCGATTACTACCAGAATATCATCTTTGCGGATACGATATTCCGGAGAGAGTTCCGTTTCTGTAGTGCCGCCGCTTTCAATGGCAATGATATTTAATCCGTATTTTTTGCGGACATTCAGCCGTTCTATGCTGATTCCCACGATACGGTCGGTAGCGGGGATCTGCTGGATCTCTACTTCATTGCTCAGAGTGATAAAATCCAGGAAATTATTATTGGCGATCAGACGCTTCCCAAGACGAAGGGCCATATCCCGCTCCGGATATACCACCTCGGCGCCGATTTTTTCCAGTACGGTTCCATGGTCGCTGCTGATAGCCTTGGCAATTACATGGGGAACTCCAAGACTTACTACGTTCAGAGTAGTGAGGATACTGATGTCGATTTTTTCACCGATACATACGATTACTGTATCACAGTTCTGGATGCCGATTTCCTGCAGAGCTTCTTTGGACAGATTATCTGTTACAAAAGCATATTCTGTATAGTGGCGGAGTTCCCGCACCTTGTCTTCATTGCAGTCCACCACGATCACATCTTTTCCCGCCTCGGCCAGACTCATGGCTAGAGCTGTACCAAAGCGCCCAAGTCCGATTACCCCAAAAGTTGAAGGGTTCCAATTTTTCATAGCTATTTTCTCCTTTAACCAATCGTTATAGATTCCTGTACATACCGGGCAGAAGGCGCCGGCCGGTCTACCCACATGGAAAACAGGGTAAAGGCCCCAAGTCTTCCGATAAACATGACAAGAATAATGATAAATTTGCTTATCGGTATCAGATCCGGAGTGATTCCTGTAGAAAGTCCTACTGTACCGAAAGCCGATACAACTTCAAATAAAATCTGTATAAATTCAAGGTCCGGTTCCAGAATACACAGCAGAAACGTGGCAATACAGACCACCAGGATAGACAGGAAGGAGATTACATAAGCCTTGCTGATCCGGTCTGCCGGAATGGAACGGCGGAAAGCCTCAAAATTTTTCTTTGTCACCAGGCTTCGCACAGATTGTATCAGGACAAAGAAGGTGCTGGTTTTAATACCGCCTCCGGTAGAACCGGGGGAAGCACCGATAAACATCAGTAAGATCAGGACAAAAAGTCCGGCATTGGTAAAATTTCCTATAGAGTAGGTGGAAAAACCTGCTGTTCTTGCAGAAACACTGTGGAAAAAAGCCCCAAGCCAGGAGATATCCTCTGTTGCCTTTAAAAGCAGGGTCCCTGCCGCCAGAAGGATAATACTGGTGGTGATCACTACCTTGGAGTGAAGACTCAGCTTTTTGAAGGAACGGTTTTTCAGTATGTCCAGAATTACCAGAAAGCCCAGACCACCAAATATGATCAGGAAGCAGGTGGTAAGATTCAGAAGGATATCAGACTGATACGGGATCATATTCTGAAGACCTCCGAAGATATCAAAGCCGGAATTATTAAAAGCGGCAATGGAGTGAAAAATGCTGGTACCGATAGCCCTGGGCAGAGGGTAATCCTGAATGAAAACAATGAAGCTCAGTACCGCACCGGCAACCTCAAAGCAAAGGGTCATAAGTAATACAGATTTTACCAGGCGTATGATTCCCTTGACTCCGGTAACATTCAGACCTTCCTGAGCCAGAAGCCGCCCTTTTATTCCAATATGCTTTCCTACGGCAAGAATCAGACCTACACCTACAGAGGTAACACCCAGACCTCCGATCTGTATAAGAAAAGCCACTACACCCTGCCCAAAGGGAGTAAAATGATCGGCAGTGTCTATGGCGATCAAGCCGGTGACACATACCGCACTGGTAGAAGTAAACAAGGCGTCAATAAAGCTGACATTTGCATCCGGTCTTACGGAGATCGGGAGCAGCAGCAGGAATGTACCGAGCAGGATCGCTGCGGCAAAGCCAAGAGTGATCAGCCGTCCCGCTGGCTGCCTTTTTAAAATGTTAATAAAACGGTTCATGAGATTTCTGCCGTTTGCTGCGGCAAGTAATTCCTCCTCTCTGATGATACAAAATATAGGACGATTATAGCAAAAGATATAAAAAACTCAAGACATAATAAAGAAAATTAACAAAGACTTTACTTTTGCTCTGAGGAGGGTCGGCAAGGCCCTTTACCAAGATAAAGTCTTTGCTTTCAGAATAAACTGTGCTATAATGAAGTACAATAAAACAGGGGCGATTATCAGCGCCGAAATTCCCAAGAGGAGTCCTGAATGAAGAAGGCGGGGAAATCCGTTAAAAAGGAGGTTGCTTTGCTATGAAAATGATTTTTGCGATTGTAAGGAAGGAAGACGAAGGTTTTGTGATAGAACGGTTGAATAAAGAAAAGATCAGCGTTACCAAGCTTTCCAGTACCGGAGGTTTCCTGAGAAAGGGAAATGCTACTCTTATGATCGGTACAGAAGACGATAAAGTAGAGTCTGTTATAAATGTGATCAAGGAGGAATGTTCAAGGAGACAGGAAGTGATGATCAATCCTTCCTATTCTTCCGGATCAAAGGGCCCGGTTCTGGGTTATACGGCGCCGCCGGTCAGCGTTGAAGTGGGGGGAGCTACAGTCTTTGTAGTGAATGTAGAGCAGTTCCTGAAATTATAGGGAAAATACCGGCAGGAAACTGGCAGATTTTCGGAAAAGCACCTTGAGAAAATCCTTCTGAAATGATAGAATTATCTGACAGAATAATCTGTGTCAGCAGTTCCGTTATGGACCGGACTGCTGCAAGCTGTGAGACTGTGCAGTGCACAGGTCTTGAATTCTAAGGAAAAACGGAGGATTTGCTATGAAGAAACTGAAAGTTGTAAAGGGTGCAAAATGTATGGCCTGTTTGGAATGTGTAAGAGCCTGTTCAACAAGCTTTTACAAGGAATTTGATCCGGATAAATCTTGTATTCAGATCGTGGACAAAAACGGCGATGCCAAGCCAATGGTCTGCGTACAGTGCGGCAAATGTGCAAAAGCCTGTCCGGAAGAGGCTATTACTCAGAACGCAAAAGGGGTGTACATGGTAAACAAGAAAA
>UQSX01000100.1 GCA_900543715.1 uncultured Blautia sp.
GTTGGATACATTTGTCAAATCACTACTATTGGCCTTTTGGCTTAAATTGCTATTTGTGATATGAAAGAAATGAAAAGTAACCAATAAACCAGGTCCCTAGATGGGGCTTATTTTATTGCCCGGCGGGATGCCGGGAGAAAGGAATATTATGAAAGATACATTGATTTTGAAGGACGGAACCGCCATTGGGTTGGAGGCCGGGGCCTCTTTGGGGGCGCTGCAGGTAATCTCAGCAGACAAGGCCTCCATGGTGTCCACCTGGGATAAGCTGACTAAGGATAACCTGTCCAGTGTACAGATTAAGAATGGGGAAGGAGAGGTAATCGGTAATGATACCGACCTGCTTCTGGTGTCAGAAACATCCATGGTACAGGAGGATGGATGCATATTCACGACTTATAACCTCCGCCAAAAAACAGAGATGGAGAAGCTTCTGGAACGTCTGGCTGCGGTTGAGGAAGGGCAGCAGATACAGGACGGGGCCATAAATGATGTTGCAACGTTGACAGGACAGCTTGCAGGGCAGTTAGCAAGAACGGAAGGAGGACAGGAATAATGGGCAGGTTTTATGGAATCAAAATCAGGGCAGGTGAGATGTCAATTGATGATGTGCAGTCATGGTGGCGGCCAACAGTAGAAGAATGGCTGGAGAAGAATCCAGAATAAAGGAAAGATGAGGTAAATGACATGCAGATACCCACGGACATCATGGTGGCGCTCATCGGCCTGGCCGGCAGCGCATTCGGGGCTTTCATTGGTGTGCTGGCATCCGCCAAGCTGACCAATTACCGGATTGAGCAGTTGGAAAAGAAGGTGGACAAACACAACACGGTGATTGAGCGTACATTCAAGCTGGAGGAGGCACAGGCGGTCATCCAGGAGCAGATTAAGGTTGCCAACCATAGGATTGGTGACCTGGAAAAAGAAAGAGAGGAATAGGACATGAAAGATAAGATAGCAAAACTTATTGACGTCAAATCCATCATGACGCTGGCATTGACCGGAGGATTCATCGGATTGACCTGCGTAGGTGAGATTACCGGGGAGCAGTTCCTGACCATCTTCACGATGATTGTGGGGTTTTATTTCGGCACACAGTCCCAGAAGACAGGTACCAGTAAATAGAAGGAGGTGGTCCAAATCATCTCCCCGCCGCCAGGGTTACGGTGGCAGCAACCATCAACCAAGCTAAGAAAGAGAGGTACATATCATGGGAGTAGTAACCAATAAGCACGCAGCAGACCTTAACCGGGACCGGACAATCGGACCGGACTTAGCCCCGAAGCAGCCAACCCCATACCTGTATGACACACCAACGGATGCGCCACATCCTGGAAATCATCAGAGCGGCGCAGGAGGCCCGAATGACCTTAACAATAATGGTGTAGATGACAAAGAGGAGTAAGTTGCATCGGTACAACAATGGCCTGGGGATATCCCTGGGCCTTATTTTGATTGGAGGTACAATATGACAGCATTATCAAGGAGACAGGCCGTGATTGACAAGTATGCAGGAATCATAGGACGCAACCTATACAGCCAGTCCCTGAGGGACTACTGCTACGTACGATATAAGGACGGAAATTATTACAGTGACTGCAGCAGCTCCATCTGCCTTACCTATGAGGCAGTAGGGCTGGGATTCGGTAATCTTAACACTGCCGGCATCTACCAGTCCAAGAAGCTGACCACGGTGGACGCGGACATAGCCCAGGGCATCCCGGATATGTCCAGGCTCCGGCCAGGGGACATGCTGCTGTTTGCCGGCACGGATGCCAGCAGGCCAAAGCGGATAGGCCACGTGGAGATGTACTGTGGCAACGGCATCATCTGCGGCCACGGTTCCGGCAGGCCATCCTATAAGGACCTGGTGGCCTATTGTAAGAGCCGCTACAACTCCTGGGCATCAGGCGGATGGCGTAAGGGCCTGGTATGCGTGCGCAGATACATACAGGATGATATAGCGCAGGAGCCGGAACAGCCCAGGAAATCCGGCTGGGAGCAGGGCGCAGATGGGACCTGGAGTTTCTTCCTGGGCAATACCGGGGAGCCGGTGCGCAACTCCTGGTATCTGGACACGGACGGCAAGTGGTACTGGTTTGACGGTGCGGGACACATGGTCACCGACACCTGGTATCAGTACAAGGGCGCCTGGTACTACCTGGGGGCTGACGGGGCTATGGTCCAGGGGCTGCAGGCCAGCGGCGACAACTACTATTACCTGATGCCGGACGGCAAGATGGCCACGGAGCCAGTGACACTGACGCCGGACAAGGACGGGGCACTGCGGTGGCCGGGCCTGGGAGAGTAAAATAAACTTGATTTCCTGCCCCATCTGATATATAATATAATCAGTAGCAGATGGGGCCAATAATCATCACCGCTCCCCCAACCTGAGAGGCGTGGATTGAAAGAAATTGTATGAGATTTACAACCGTACAATGTACTTGTCTGGGATGGGAAACCATCCCTGTGGGTAGAAATAAGTTATATTACATTTAAGAAAAGGCGTGTAGCTTCGGCTATGCGCTTTTTGCCTTTTTAATCGCATTGCCGGTACCCATACAACATGTCACGGAGTTTGTATATTTCACGGTTGATGGCCGCTATCTGGTTGGCTTTTCTATCATGCTCAATCCAGAACCTGGATGCACGAGGGAGGCCATTCAGTTCCCTGTCAGTCATGCCCCTATAGGGCTTTGAGTGGCGGAACCCCAGGAGCCTGTCCTCAAGGACATTGCGCCGCTTCTCCAGCAAGGCAATCCTGGCCTCTATCTCCTTGAGTATCCTTTCAATCGTCATCCTCTTCGTCCTCCTTTATTTCTTCCACATCATAACGATATGGATACCAATCACCCAGGGGCGGGTGAATTTAACTATATTTTCCCAAAATTTTCGCACTGCATTTTTGCTTCTTTTAATGTATTACATCTGCAAAATTCCACTCCCTCACATTCACATACCCATGCGTTTTTTCTTACCATAAAAGAATTGTTTATGATTACAAAACGCTTTCCTTTTTCAACCGCTTCATAGTCATGAGGCAAAAATGAATCTTTTGCATCACCTATTTTCTTCCATTTCATACAGTATCCTTTCTGCCTTCGTGACCTCCGGGGCGGGTGAATTTAACGATATTTTCACAAGATTTCGCCGTCTAATGCTTTAATGATTTGATTTGCGTACCCATCAAACCACTGCACCCAGAGATGGACCTTCTCTCTTGTATCAGCGTCCAGTATTAGACCACAGGTCTCCATGGTAGCAAGTCTTTTTATTTCTTCAGCGGCTCCTCGTATCTGGGCTATCTTCCCATTCTTCATATACATCCTAATCCTCCTCTTCCTTGCGGCTCATGCCGCACTCCTGCATCTCCTCATCGGTTCCATCACAGGGCCAATTTGTCTCCCTCTCTTCCTGCTCCTCGGCGGTGCTGTAGTACTCACAGTAACCATGCCTACTCCATTCGCATCTCATAATCCACATCCTCCGTTCTTTTCTGCGAGAGGGGAAACATGTCCCCTCAATCATGAATAGTACTCTTTCAAATTCAGGAAATATTGGTTTGCTTCTTCTTTATCTTCAAAGACTTTGTGGTGGAGATAATTTTCCTCACCTGTCTTTTTGTCAATGGTCAAACCAGTGACCAAGTATACAGTTTTTGTGACTCTGTAATCATCCTTATTAAGTGTCCCGCGCCAGAACCTTGTCTTGCCCATGCACTTGACCTCGTTGTATTGCCGGGTCCTTATGATTACCTTAAAGTCCTCGGTATCCTCCATTGCATAATCCTTTATCTGCTCATTTACAAGAGAATCATAATATGGCTTGATTAATCTTTTCCACTCCGCATCATGTTTGCTGATGCGCTCATTCATGGCCTCATCGGTCCATGTCCTAAATCCATCCCCCTGTGACCTTGCCATCTAATTCCTTTCTCCCCTGGAAACCGCCAGGGGACGGATGTATGTTATGTTTATCTTCCGATGTACTGTCTGTTGGCTGCGTCTACATCGTCATACTTACCAACAATATACTGGTTAGTTACTAAATCTACGTAACCGCATTTGTAGGAGCCTTTGCCGCGGCCATTTGCGGTGAAGCAGTTGATGGTGAGGTACGCCCTCTTGGCCCCTTCTTTTTCCCACTTCTTTACAGCTACCCGGCGGTCAACGCCAGCATTGATGTGGTAATCCCCATAAGCCATAGCCTCAAGGTTTGTCTTTAAGGTTTCCAGTAAGCTTTCCATCGTTCCCTTTGCTTCCTTCCACGCCTGCCTGAGTGCGGCGCTCCTTGTCATTGCCGTTTTCCTTACTAATTCCCATGCCCGCTTCATGATGTTTGATAAATTATATTTCTTCATTATTGTTCCTCCTGTTTTTGTTTTCCGTTCTCTTAACTTCTGACTATATTATATCACTAATATTCGTGAATGTCAATATAAAAAATCACCTTTTTTAGAGAAAATATTTGACAATTGTTTAAACCTGGATTATTATAGAAGGAGATAGTATGAAAGGGGGGAAATGGAATTGCTAGAATATAAAATCGATATAATAGAGGAATTAAAAAAGGCAGGTGTTAATACAACAATAGCTAAAGAAACTGGCGTATTTGGACAATCTACAATGCGAAAATTTAGAGAAAATGACACCTCGATTTCTTTGGATAATCTTAATCGCTTATGCTGTATCCTTGAAATGCAACCTAGGGATATTATAAGATACATCGAAACCGTAGATGATAGAGAAAAAATAATATCTAAAATTCGTGAAAAACAAATTGACAATCACGAATAATGGTGATATAATGAATATAGTTAAGGGGGGAACTAAACCTTAATGAATGGCCGGGGCAAGCCGGGGAGAGGAGGAACACATGGACGTGAACATGTCAGAAGCAGCAAGATTAATCTTGGGATTAAGGAATGCCGGGTGGGATGAAAAGGATATAAACGATTTTATCCTCTATATCGAAACCGGGGAGGAACAGTACAAACCACAGCAAAAAAATAAGCCTACGGAATAGGCTTAAGGAAATGAACCAGGGGAGGGCGGGCTTGCCACCGCTCCCCCGATTCAAATATAAGTATAGCAAAACTTAAGGGGGATATCAATATGAAAACATTTAGAGGATATATAAATTATGGATGTCTGGCCGCTGAGAAACGTCCGGTATTTACCGGAGGAAATCCTCATCCGACAGCAGCAGAGAGTGAACCAGTGGAATACACGGTACCAGAAGGATGGCTCTGTGATGAAACCGAAACAGGAATAGTATTAACAGCTCCATGGGGGTGGACCTATTCTCCAAATGAATTGTTAGAGGGAAAAGAAAATCCATATTTCTGTGCTATCAATAAGGATGGAAAAGAAATACGAACAAAATTAGAATGGAGGAACATAAATATGAAAAATGCTAACGTATTTAATTTAGGCAAATTTTTTGCTTATGCAGAGGATGTACAGATAGCGTATGATTTAAAGAAAGGACATCCCGCATCCCAAACAATAGGAAGCGAATTTTACGAAAGGGTATCTCATGGATACATGACCGCCGCAGATGCTGTTAACAAGATGACAGATAAAATGAAAGACTACGAATCTTATCTGAGTAAATTAAACGACCCACAAATAGATGAAATGCTAAACGGAGGGAAAAAAATATTATCAAACATCCATTTTGATGAAATGCCTCAGAAGGTGACTGAATCCGATGAAATAGCAGCTCAATTCGCAGTTGGATTTATGTCCGGGGGAAAGCCAATAGAAAGTTAATAAAAACAAGAAACCAGGACCAGACATGAAAAAGCAAGAGGAAAATATGAAACAGCAGAAGAAAACTAAGTCTATAGGTGAGAAAATGAAATCCACGCATACATACCAGCGGCAGGAGGAAATCCTGCTGGACTGGGCGGATGCCTGGGAGAAGGATTTTAATAAAACACATGAGCTTATCAGACAGGCTGTCAGGGCAGAGGAAAAGGGGTTGGCCTTGCGCTACAGTGACCAGTTGACCGCCCTAACCCAAAAGCGGTTCCAGGCCCTGGAAAATATCATCTATAAGGTATGTGACCCCAAACGGATAATGAAGGACCAGGATGCCATCGGGGGCAACCCGGTGGAGCCGGAACATATTGCTCCGCCGGAATCAACATTGGAACAGCCGGACGCAACATCGCAACCTGAATCAATGACACCACAGGGTAACCAGGAAACACTGGCTGAAAGAGTGGTGAGGTATTACAAGCAGGGGAAGGACGCTAAGGAGATTGCAATCATGTGCGAGATAAGCGACCATAAGACCATCAAGATATTAGTAACAGCGGGCATATTCCAGGGGGAAACCTATGACCGGATTAAGACACTGAGGGCTGATGGAAAGACCGATGTTGAAATCTGCGATATATTAAAGGTCAAGGAGAGGACACTTGACAGGTATACCCCTTATAAAAAGGGAATGTATCTATCAGAAACCCCTACTGAAAACGCACTAAAAATCCGCAAAAGTAGAGGAAAGTCAGAGAGGTGAGACAGCATGTCGAAAATAGAAGTAGCAAAAAAGTTATATGCACAATGTAGGGATATGGATATTGATGAGACCATGGAGTTGGTCTTAAGTGCGGAAACCGAAGAGGAAAAGGAATTTTTCTCACTGCTGGGTGATTTCATACTGCAAAGGAAACAGCAGGAGGTTATAAAAGAGAAAAGGTTTTAGACAAATCATTTAGGCAGGGACCGTATGTTGAACGTCCCTGCCTAAATAGCAATTTAAGCCATAAAGCGAATGCGGCAGATTATGCCTTGATTAATTTAGCCGGCATGAATTTTTTATATGATCAAAATAACAATACGGTTGGGTTCCAGTGGTTATTTGGCGCAAATAAAGAATATGGATATGCCATCAACATAAGTACAGCAAATGGGGGAATGCAATTCTATTACCTTAACAATGGTACATGGATGCCATCGTGGAACAAATAATCACTTCGTTTCCCAACCGCTCCAAACGCCATCTCTTCGGTATCTGGTAAATAAATGTGAGTCACCCACAGCCATTGCCAGTTGGCATAGCCATTGATTACCTGTGCTATATGTAAGGCAAAATCCATTGCCATATATAGTGTTTCCCGTAGACTTTGGCGTACTGGTGGTATTGGAATCCCATGCAACTATGTTGACAACGCCCACAGTATTATTGTTAATGTCTCCCACAAGGCTTGTTTTGAGTGGATTAATAGATTCCTTGACATTGTTCAGGTCTGCGGTTAATCCAGACACTGTATCAGCATTAGCTTTAGAGTCCAAATTGCTATTTTGAGAACGCTTGTTCGGCTCTCTTTATAGAGTATATTCAAGCACCAGCTAAAATGTTATTATATAGGCATCTTTTAAGGCTGGAGGTGTGCTTATGGTTCAAAATTCTTATGTCATTTATCAATCAAAAAAGGCCGCAGAAGATACCTTTGCGGCGATGGAGCTGGCGAATATGATATTCCAGGATGTACATTATATAAATAATGAGACGGCTGCTGCAAATCTGGAGATGGCACAGATTAAAAGCGTAGCTGATGCCCTCAATGAAGTTATGTAAATCTCAGTGCTTTTTCAAATGGCATTCTGCTCCACAGTTCTTAACAATTCCTAGTATTAATGCTTTTTCCTTCACATAACAGTAACCCCCACAATCGCATATACATTTCCATATCTTCCCACAGCGTTTATTGTTCCAGAACCATTTTGTTTCCAGTTGTCCAAAGGCCAAATTAGGTTTGACATCCATTGTAAAATCCCCTTTTTTCTTTCATTATATCATTAGATGGTGATTTCCAATAATGGTATATATTTCCAGACACAGGATAATTTAAAAGTGGTATATTCATAATTATGAAGATACTGCTGAGAGAAATAAGAGAAGAAAGGAAATTATCACTTCGGCAGATGGAAATATTGACTGGATTATCAAAGTCGGCCTTGAGCAGGATAGAGAAGGGAGAGGTATCCATGACCTTCCACGAGGCAGAGCTGATAGCCGAAGGATTACATATTGGTATTGTAGATTTGTTCGAATCAGCAGTAAAATATAAAAAGTGTCCCGATATCGGGACAAGACAGGGGAAAAAAAGAAGTGGCCCGTTCAACCATTAAAGGAGGGCGCGTCATGGATGATTGTACAAAAGAGTTTGTAAAAATTTTTATTATGATTACAGAGATGGAGGAAGATGCATATGAAAATTTTAAATTAAATTTACTCGACAGTAGCCTCATGGGAACTCAAGATGAGGTATTGGTGTATAATTACATACAGGCGTTAAATAGGAAGAGACAAGAATGATTCTATCGTTATATAGCGTTTAATTTGCCTACTATTTGCCTACTATTGCACTGTCTTTTTGTGTTTAAACAGGTTTTTTAAGGAAAAAATAAGCAATTATACTACACGAAAAGTGACGTAAAATCGTTGTTTTCCGTGTAGTATCCGAAAATATTGCCCATTGGTAGTGCGGAGGTCACGGGTCCGATTCCCGTCAGCAGCTTTTTCTTAAAACCTTGTAGATACGTAGAAAACAACGTATTTGCAAGGTTTTTTCATGTTTTTGGATAGCACTTCCTCCGTGACAGACGGAGGAAATAATTATAATATTTAGGATATATGCAACACGATGCAACACGAAAAATATGCTATTCTATCACATGATGAACTTTTCAAAGTGTTTATTGATTTTTTTATTTTGCCGGACAGATTCCAGGTCAATCACATTCCTGTATACAGTTTTCATGATATTGTCACTGGCCCATCCTCCTCGCTGCAATATATATTGGTCTGGTACACCTATGGCGTGCATAATGGATGCAGCATAATGCCGGAGGTCGTGAAAGCGGAAATGCGGTACATCAATCTTTTTAAGCACCCGCCCAAATCTATGTGTGATATAATCCGGGTTCATGTCAACTAATTTTCCTTTCTTTCCAGATATCCGGTCAATTACAAATGCCGGCATTTCTACGTCCCGTGTGCTGTCATCCGTCTTTGGCTGTTTGATATACCATTGATTGTCTGGCCCCTTAACCATATTGTCTCTTACATGGATAATACGACCCTCTATATTTTTATCCGTAAGGGCGCTTATCTCTCCACGTCTGAGTGGCCCAAACGCAGCCAGTAACACGGCTATCTCTAAATCTGTACCTTTGATGGCGTCTAACAACTTTTTGATATCATTGTCATTGGGGCAGTACAAATCTGGGCGCTTTTTCTGCGGAAGCTTTACCTTTAAGGTTAAATCCGGCGCAAACATTTCCAAGGATGCGGATAACAGGCCATAGGCATTTCTAACTGTCTTTGGAGACAGTTGTTTCCCTGCCAAATCACTTACCCATATCTGTACAGATGGATTAGATAGTTCTGAGAGCCGTTTACGCCCAAATAAGCCGTCAAAATATTGCTTTTGCATACCAATATACCCTCTAAGCGTAGAAGGGCTTAAAACGCCTTTTTTGACGCTCAAATAACGTTCGATAGCTTGGTTTACTGTTATATCTTCGTCCTCATCATCTTCCGATTCATTGTATCGCTCTATGGGCTTGTCTTTCATGTCTAATTTCCATCTGGTAGCCATTTCTTTTGCTTCCTTGCGTGATGGGGCAACAAAGCTTTTGTAATGCCGCTTACCTTTATCATCTGTATACAGATACACTTGCACTCGGACATTTCCAGACGGAAGTACTCCTTTTTTTCTTTTCGGGGCTTTTATAGTCATTTTTCTTTCCTCCTTCAATTGATTTTCCTAAAAATAGGTATAAAAAATACAGCTCCGC
>UQSX01000101.1 GCA_900543715.1 uncultured Blautia sp.
CTTTTTTCAGGGAATTCTGACGCTTTTTTTCGGTAAATTTAGTGTATCATAAACAACTGCAGCCCGGGCAGCTTTCAATTCCCGGCTTCCTCCGGTGATCAAAAGCATATGATTCCTGTTTTTGTCTGCAACGATCTTCCATATGATATGAGAGACCCCATAAGGCAGCTTTCCGTTTTCACTTTCAAAGATCAGTCCCACTCTGGCCCCGGTGGCATATACCAGGCTCTGATCCTGATAATCCGAAATTTTCCTGCATTCTACATTTTCATACTGACCGAATTTTTCTGCACAGTTTATGCAGCTGTTTTTCCTGTCATCATAAAAAATAACTAACTTCTCCAAAGACCTTCCACCTTTCTATTTTACAAAAATTTACTGATATTATGGTTCATTTTCTATGCCGCCGCAGCCAGTTTTTTTCTCCTCTCCATCACCCCGTCAAATACGACATTCCTGATCTTTCGGTAAATTTCTGTATCCTTTTTTCTGGAGTCGGCTTAAAGAGCGGGAAATAATTCATGGTTTTCCTCATTTATTTACTTGTTCCCGGGCTTTCTTTCTCTTCTTTGTCTCTGCAAAAACCGCTGCCTCTTTTATCCAGCCCATCAGTTCTTCATCAATCTCCTCTTCTTCATGGATCACGACATGATGAGTCCACCGATTTGGATAAGGCTCTGTGGCAATATCAATCCTGGGAGACTCTTCCCTATGCTCCAGACCAAAGGTCACAACCATATAAGGATCCGGAAGCTGATCCGCTTTCCGCACCCTGGCAAAAGATACACAGGCAAAAAGACGTTTCTTATAAAAAGTGATCTGGGTTTTCTGGACTTTCACCGTTACATTGTCAATTTCTCTTTGGATTGCTTCTTCCAGCTTTTCATACAGCGGGAGAGCCCCTTGATGTTTTTCAAAAAATAAAAGTACATTTGTATCCATACCCTATGCTCCCATACCTTTTTCTATATCCTATCACATCTTTCCTGGTCTGTCCTGTGCTTTTATCATTTTTATATTCAGGCCCTTCCCCTCGGTTTCTGCCTGGGAAAGGGCCTGAAGCATTTATTCCATAGTAGCAGTCATTTCCCGGACATCCGCTCTGGAAATCCCGGAACTTCCGAAGGGGCGCATGGCAAGTGCTATAAGCTTCATAGGGTTGTCGTCAGCCGCCACACGGTTTGAACCGATCTTACCGCACTTTATGCATCTGTGGATGATGGCCCATTCCCCGTTTTTCCTGACCCATACCCCGATAGGCTCCATCCGGCCATGACACTGTGACTCCCGGTCACCAGGCTCATTATCCAGGTGAATGCTGTAAAGGCAGTTAGGGCAGTGATTCCTGTGGTTGCTGCCGGCACCTGCTGACACTACCGGCCAGCCGCATACTTTGCAGATAAAAGAATCTGTACAAGGATGTGTCTTATAGTATTTCTTGTCATATTTTCGCTTCTTATTTTCTCTGTTCATGGAATTTTCCTCCTATCTCTCCATGACCGCCCATCATCCTTGTCAGTTCTTCCATCCGTTCCACCGGAAAAGGCGGGGAAGATAAAGGCTTTGAGGCAATGGACAGTACTTTGATCAGATTATCTCTCTCATTCATTCTGGCGGACACCATTTCTCCGCAAAAACTGCATCTTGAAATAATTTCCCATTGATCATTTTCTCTGATCCAGACGCTGACTGGCTCCAGTATGCCCCCGCATGGATTTCCCTCTCTATCTGTCTCATGAATACCTGACAGACAGTTAGGACAATGTTCCAGATGTTCTTTCTCCAGTTCTTCAGAGGAGGTCCAGCCGCAGTTCGGGCATTGATATCTTTTCCTGTTTTCTTTCATAGAACGTATCCTCATAAATCAAAATCACATTTTATGTGTCAATTAAAGTTATTGATAAGAACAGATCCGGAATTTTTGCACAAAAAACGGATAACCCTTTTACTCTGAGTTATCCGCACATACCTATCCTGCGTTTCCTTATTCCTGGAGGCAGCAATCCAAACAGGCATACAAACAGGTCTACTTGGGAACTGCCTCAAGGGCCTTAGACTCGATTCCAAATGAACTTGTAGATTTTCTGTATCACAAAAAAACTGCCTGAAAGCTCAAAGCCAGCCTGATGAATCTATCCGCAAATAGGTACAACAAAAAAACCCATCGTAATCATATAGATGAGAACCGATTTATTGTCCTTACCATTAGCGAATAGCCGACATCAAGCCACCTCCCTTACATTTGCTTTTTTCATGATAGCACAAAGGATTCTACCGGGCAAGTCCTAATTTTTACTTTTTCCATTGTCGCCATCGTATCCATCATACTCCGCTTTATCTTTGCCTTGCCTTTCCTGAAGTTCTGAGATAAAATACTTTTATTCTATTACAAAGGAGAATACTCTATGACACCATCAGAAAAACATTTATTCCATGAAATTTCGATTCATTATCAACCTCAGCTGGTACAGATTGTCTGTGATCAAAGTCTAAAGGACTATCTCCGGGAAAAAGGCAACGGTTCTCTGCAGCTGGCTGATTATATCCTGAAAGAATATCAGAACTGCCAGCATACCCCCTTGAAGATCAGCCGGGATTCACTGGCTATTGAAATCCTTGCCCATACCTATGTAGATTCTTTTTCCCAGGCGGTTTCCGCTGCGGAGCCCCTGCTCCCCCTCTCTCTCCGTCAGGCATTGAAACAGTTGATCCTCAGTATCCGCAGCCATACAGAGATTATTGACTGCGGGGAAACGGAAGTTGACAGCAACCGGTGGATCTGGGATAAACTGGCTCCATATAAATCCATTATTTACGGAGCTCTCGGGGACCGGGCATAGCGCTTTACTCCAGTTCAAAAGCTCCCGTATACAACTGATAATACTGTCCTTTCTTTTCCAGCAGCTCCTGGTGATTTCCTTTCTCGATGATCCGCCCGTGATCCAGTACAATGATCACATCGGAATTTTTCACCGTGGACAGGCGGTGAGCAATAACAAAAACAGTCCTTCCCTTCATCAGGGCATCCATTCCCCGCTGTACGATAGCCTCTGTACGGGTATCGATAGAAGAAGTAGCCTCATCCAGGATCATGACCGGCGGGTCTGCCACAGCTGCCCGGGCAATGGACAGAAGCTGCCGCTGTCCCTGGGACAGGTTTGCGCCGTTTTCTGTGAGAAGGGTATCATAGCCTTCCGGAAGCCTGGTGATAAAATCATCCGCTCCCGCCAGCTTTGCTGCGGCAATGCACTCTTCATCTGCAGCGTCCAGTTTTCCATACCGGATATTCTCCATCACCGAACCGGTGAACAGATTGGTATCCTGGAGTACGATCCCCAGAGAACGGCGGAGATCGCTTTTTCTGATCTTGTTAATGTTAATCCCGTCATAGCGGATCTTGCCGTCAGCGATATCGTAAAAACGGTTGAGCAGGTTTGTGATAGTCGTTTTGCCTGCGCCGGTAGCTCCTACAAAAGCTACCTTCTGCCCCGGCTTCGCATAGAGAGAAATATCATGAAGTACGGTCTTTCCAGGTTCATATCCAAAGTCTACATTATGCAGCCTCACGTCCCCCTCCAGTTTGGTATAGGTTACTATGCCGGCTTCCCGATGGGGATGTTTCCAGGCCCACAGTCCGGTCCGCTCCTTGGATTCTTCAAATAGCACTTCCCCCTCTCCGGACTGCTGATCATCTGCCCCTGCCTGACCCTTGCGGAATTTTTCCCGGACATTGACCAGAGTCACATACCCCTGATCCTGTTCCGACTCCTGATCCAGCAGGCTGAAGATCCTTTCCGTGCCGGCAATTCCCATAACTACCGCATTTACCTGATGGGACACCTGACCGATATTTCCTGCAAACTGTTTCGTCATGTTCAGGAAAGGCACTACAATGCTGATTCCTATGGGAATACCGGATATACTCACATTGGGGACGTTCAGGGTAAGAAGAATCCCTCCTGTAATAGCTACCAATACATAAAGGATATTTCCGATATTATTCAAAATAGGACCCAGTATATTAGCATACTGGTTTGCCTTTCTGGATTCTTCAAAAAGGATATCATTATAACGGTCAAAGTCTGCTTCACTTTCTTCTTCGTGGCAGAAAACTTTGATGACTTTCTGTCCGTACATCATTTCTTCTACAAAGCCTTCCACTTTTCCCAGGGCATTCTGCTGCTTAATGAAAAATTTCGCCGAACCGCCCCCTACCTTCTTGATGAGCACAGTCATTACCGCTACCCCAAGGACCACTACCAGGGTCAGCCAGAGACAGTAATACACCATGATCCCGAAGATGGTAAGCACCGTTACGCCGGATATAAGAAGGTGGGGAAAGCTCTGGGAGATCATCTGGCGGAGCGTGTCGATATCATTGGTATAATAACTCATAATATCCCCGTGATCATTGATATCAAAATATTTAACGGGAAGGCGCTGCATTTTTCCAAACATCTTTTCCCGCATTTTTTTCAGCGTTCCCTGGGTCATAATCGCCATCAGCTGATTAAAAGTAAAGCCTGCTGCCAGAGAGAGGATATAAAAAACTGCCAGTATGGAAACCAGTCTCAGGATCTGGCCGCCCACTGCTCCCCAGTCTCCTTTCTGCCAGTTATTCTCAATAACAGCGATAATATTCTGCATAAAAACAGAGGGTATAGAGCTTACCACTGCATTAAATACTATGCAGGCAATCGTTGCCGGCAGCATAACCGGGTAAAAACCCAGCATGGTTTTTAACAGTCTTACAATCGTATTTTTCTTTTTATTCTCCAAGCTGGTTCCCCTCCTTATTCTGGGAGGTATAAATCTCCCTGTATATTTCATTAGATGCCAGCAGCTCCTTATGAGTTCCTATGGCATTGATCTCTCCGCCCTCCATCACAATGATCCGGTCTGCGTCCTCCACAGAAGCCGTCCTCTGGGCAATAATGATCTTGGTAGTTTCCGGAATGTAATCCTTCATGGCCTTCCGGATCCTGGCGTCTGTTCTGGTATCCACCGCACTGGTGGAGTCATCCAGAATCAGTATTTTGGGCTTTTTCAGAAGGGCTCTGGCAATACAGAGACGCTGTTTCTGGCCGCCGGATACATTGGCTCCTCCCTGCTCTATGTAAGTATCGTATCCTTCAGGAAACTGAGAAATAAACTCATCGGCACAGGCCATCTTGCAGGCCTGGACCAGTTCCTCATCTGTAGCTTCCTTATTTCCCCAGCGGAGATTTTCCCGGATCGTCCCGGAAAAAAGAATATTTTTCTGGAGAACCACCGCTACCTGATTCCGCAGAGTATCCAGGTCATAATCTCTTACGTCCACCCCTCCTACCTTCACAGCTCCTTCCGTCACATCATACAGACGGGAGATCAGCTGGATCAGAGAAGATTTGGAAGAGCCTGTGCCTCCGATAATGCCAATGGTCTCTCCTGAACGGATATCCAGATCAATGTTCTTTAAAACCCGCCGCTTTGCCTCCTTTGAATACTTAAAGCTCACATGTTCAAAGGAGATGGATCCATCTTTCACTTCATATACAGGGGCTTCCGGATTGGATAAAGAACTTTTTTCCTCCAGCACTTCTGCGATCCTCTTTCCTGATTCCACAGCCATTGTGATCATGACAAACACCATGGACAGCATCATCAGACTGTTCAACATCATAAAACTATAAGTCAGCAGCGCAGAAAGCTGTCCCACATCCAGATCCAGCCCTCTGGAGGTAATGATAGTGTAAGAGCCGAAAGACAGCACAAAGGTCATAACTGTATAGATGCAGAACTGCATCAGAGGATTATTCAGGGCAAGGATACGCTCTGCCCTGGTAAAATCTGTACATACGTCCTTGGCCGCCCGATTAAACTTTTCCTGCTCATAGTCTTCCCGGACAAAAGACTTCACCACCCGCATGGCTTTGATGTTCTCCTGAATAGAGCTGTTCAGCCTGTCATATTTTTTAAACACTTTCCGGAAGAGGGGCATAGTCTTATAAATAACCAGTGACAGGCCAAAAGCCAGCACGGGAACCACGAAAAGAAAGATCCACGCCATCCTGCCGCCCATGACAAATGCCATCACAAAAGCAAAGATCAGCATCAGCGGCGAGCGGATCGCTGTCCGGATGATCATCATATAAGCATTCTGTACATTGGTGATATCTGTTGTCATCCTTGTGACCAGAGAAGACGTCATAAACTTATCTATATTCTCAAAAGAATATCCCTGGATACTGTAAAACATATCCTTCCGCAGATTTCTCGCCAGGCCGCAGGAGGCTGTGGCACAGGTGGATCCTGCCAAGCCTCCGAACAAAAGGGACAGCATGGCCATACATACCAGAATCCCTCCATACCCCAGGATCACCTCCATGTCGCAGCCGCTTTTCACTTCATTGACCAGCCGCGCAATGATGAAAGGAATGGTACATTCCATCAACACTTCCCCGCTTACCAGCAGAGGCGTGGCAATGGAAGCTCTTTTGTATTCCCTGATACTTTTCGCCAATTGTCTTACCATTTTTCTTTTCCTTTCTGTTAAAAAAGAGCAGTGGTATCCGCTGGACTTACGTGATAACACTGCTCGCTTCTTTCATTATATTCTTCTCTTATCCGGAAAGTCAATCTGCATTTCCCACTTTACTGACGCCTCCTTTCCCCGGTGAGCAAGGCCCACATACCAGACCTGACCGGTCATGTCTGCACTGTAATTTTTCTCCTTAATCTGTCCGATAGCTTTCAGCGCCAGGTCTTCCAGGTTCTCTGACTTATCTCTGGTATATTTAAATTCCAGGATCATACTGGGACATCCCCATTTTCTGGAATACAGCAGGATATCTCCTCTTCCTCTGCCACTCTCCCGATTGCTTCTCACCTGGTAAGTTCCACGCAGAAAAACACACATCCCCAGCATCATCATATGGTAACTGTTTTCATCTTTCAGATCGTAATAAGAGGGAATTTCCAGCAGGATCCTTTTATATTCTTGGGAAAAGCGCTCCATATCTCCTGTCTGGAGATAATACAGCATTTTGTCTATTTTTCCCTCCTCCACCTGTAAATAAGAGGCCGTCAAATCCTGAAATCCTTTCCAAACTTCCAGATTCGGTACCCGGACCTTATACAGATCTTCCCGAATCTCCTCCTCTATGGTCACCATACCTGCGTTCAGCAGAAGTCCCCAGAAAGCCGTCTCATTCTGGCTTTCGTAATAAGCCCCTGCCGCATCTGCATTCACTGTAACCTGGCCCCGTTCCAGCAGCTCCTCATAGGACTGGAAAAAAGGCTGTCCCTGTTCACGAAGGGCATTCTTCAAAATACTGTTTTCACTGGTATTGACCCAGTAAGACTCCAGTTTTTTTCTGGCCCCGTAACAGGATATGGACCAGGGATTATAAAGTTCCGTATCCCCTACTTTGTAGCCGTCATACATTTCCTTTACCTGTCCGGAAAACTCCGTTTCACAGTAATCCAGAAGTTCTCGTACTTCTTCCTCTGTAAAACCAAAGCAATCCTTATATTCCGGGTCTTTTACAGTACATACCATCAGATTATTCAGACCTGAAAAAATGTTCTCCTTTGTCACTCTCTGAACACCGGTAAGCATGGCTTTTTCCAGGGAAGAGTTTCCTTTCAGGGAAAAGCTCAACATCCCTGAAAGAATTTCTCTTACCTGTCCATAATATCCTCTGGAATTTGCATACATAAAAGGCGTATCATATTCGTCCAGAAGGAGGAACACTTTCTTTCCATAGTATTCTTCCAGAATACCGCACAAATCCTTAAGTCCATGGCAAAGACAGCTCCTTTGCTCCTCAGCCCCCTGTTTTTCACTAAGGGACCGGTAATTCTGAAAAAACATCTCTTTCTTTCTCTGGGACAGTTTGCCGCTTTTTGTCAGATCCATGTATCTGTCATATTCCTCCAGAAAAAGATCTGAAAGCTGTCTTATCATTTCCCGGGAATTCTCTGCCTTTACATTCAAAAAGGAGAGAAAAATCACCGGATATTGATTTATCCAGTCCGCATATACGCTTTTCTCAATCTTTGTTCCCGCAAACAGCCGGGCAGAGTTTCCGGTACAGTCCAGAAATTCTCTGAGCATAGTCATATTCAGGGTCTTGCCAAACCGTCTTGGTCTTGTCACCAAAGTCGCCTGATACCAGGAATCCAGAAATTCCTCAATAAACTGTGTTTTATCTACATAATAGGCATTTCTTTCACGAAGAAAGCGGAAGTCCTGAACGCCAATGGCAAGCCGCTTTTTCTTTGCAGAATAATCATAGGTTCCCTCCGGTTCGCACATCAGATCTGCATACTGCACTTCCCGGTCTGATTCTGCCTTGCTTCTCCCAAAAAGTTCATCTAAAGTACAGCCCAAAACATCGCTGATATGCTCCAGGGTTTCCAGATCCGGTGATCGGTTGCCTCTTTCATAATTCGTATAAGTAGAACGTGATATCCCCAGCTTTTCTGCCATCTGGGCCTGGGTATATCCCCGCAGATTCCGAACTCTTGTCAGGTATTCATAAAATCTGGTCTTCATAGCGAAAATCACTTCCCTGCTTTTTCTCTATTATAGCCCAAGACGTTTCAAATCGCAACATTAATATGCTTATTATATTCAGACTTCGGAAATGGAATTTCTATTTTCTCCGTTTTGCGTAAACATTACTGTTTACCTGCCATTCCCCGTTTTCCAGAACTGTTACATTCTGCCAATGGAAATTTTCTGCCTGTATATCAGAAAAGATCCATTTCTGGAAGGGATCATCCAAGACTGTTCCTATCAGTTTTCCACCGTCTTGTACAAAGCGAAGACGAGTCATATACTTTTCGCAGGTATATGTCATATCATAACATTTTTCTTTGGCATTAAACATTCGGATCGCCATTCCATATTCTCCATCCGGCTGGGGATCCGACTTCATAGTTTCCCTGGAAGGACATATAAACAGATCCTCAATTCCTGCACCATTCAAAACCCTCCGGAAGATCCACTCTCCTTTTACAGTTCTGAGAGTATCTGTATGATAGCCGTCATGATACTCAAAGTCCCAGTCCCCGATCAGCGGAGCAAACCAGTCATACTCCTTTGAAATCTTATCTGTTTTCTCACTTAGCAAAGCTTCCATAAAACTATCCATAAGAATCTCCTTTCCAACATGGTCTCTGCTCAATCTTCAGAGAACCTGTTTTTTATCTTTGTTTCCGTTCTGTAAAATCCCAAAAGCAAAAAGATCACGCCTATAGCGATTCCCCGGAAAATATCCGGAGCAATCTCTTGGGCATAATCCCAATGCTCCTGTGCACTTCTGGAAGCTGGCGTATTATATCCGGATCCTGAGATTCTGTCCGTTACCGGGTATTTCTTTAAGAGGAAACGCACAGACACCTTGTTCGGTACACCTCCTGGAATGCCGCCGGTTCAAATTATCTGCTCTACAACTTAGGATTTTTATAACTCATATTCTTCTAATTTACCATTTTTTAATGTATAATTAAAAAATTCTTCATTTGTCATATCTATAAAATATGTCCTGATAATACGACATACCCCTCCATGACTAATTAAAAGGACATTTTTCCCTTGATACTCTTTCTTAATCTTGTCAATGATACCATATACTCTATATGCTACCTGCATCATAGATTCGCCGTTAGGATATCTATATGCAAAATTCCTCTTATTGTTTAGAAATTGAGGATTTTTTCGGTCAACACCTTCGTATATCCCGTAATTTTGTTCAATAAGTAATTCTTCTATGCATATAGGAATATTATTTTTTCCAGCAAGGATCTTACTTGTTTCTACTGCTCTTCT
>UQSX01000102.1 GCA_900543715.1 uncultured Blautia sp.
TTGCCAGGGCCTTAGAAGCTGCCCCTCCGGAACTTGGCGTCCGTCCCGCAGCCGTCCTAAGGAATCCTCCCGTCCCGGCCGGTTCCCCTTAGCCCAAAGCCTGCCCTGGCCCGCTTCGCGGACGTAGCATCCGCAGCCCCCTCACATCCCCCAATCCAACCTATACATTTATTTCCGCAGTCATCCCCAGCTCCCCTGCATTATCCGCAAGTACCGGGCGGATTACTTCCTCCAGGAACTCCTCCACCTGTTTGGGCGCCCGTCCTACATACCGGGATGGGTCCATGGCCGCCTTCAGGTCATCCAGGGAAAGGTTGAATGCAGGGTCTGCTGCAATCAGTTCAAGAAGATTATTATCCAGGCCTTTTTCTTTTACATTCTTTCCTGCTTCCATGGACAGCTCCCTGATGCGCTCATGAAGTTCCTGGCGGTCGCCCCCGGCCTTAACCGCGTCCATCATGATGTTCTCTGTTGCCATGAATGGCAGTTCCGCCATCAGGTGCTTTTCGATTACCTTTGGATACACCACAAGGCCATCCACCACATTCAGATATAAATCCAGGATGCCGTCCACGGCCAGGAAGCCCTCGGGCACGGATAACCTCTTGTTGGCCGAGTCGTCCAGGGTCCTCTCAAACCACTGGGTGGAGGCCACCAGCATGGGGTTCATCATATCGCTCATCACATAATTGGCAAGACTGGCAATGCGCTCGCTCCGCATGGGATTGCGCTTATACGCCATGGCGGATGAGCCGATCTGCTTTTTCTCAAATGGTTCCTCCACTTCCTTCAGGTGCTGAAGCAGGCGGATATCGTTTGAGAATTTGTGTGCGCTCTGGGCAATTCCTGCCAGGACGCCAATCACACGGCTGTCAACCTTCCTGGAATAGGTCTGGCCTGAGACAGGATAACAGCCCCCGAATCCCATTTTCCTGGCTATCCGCTCATCCAGGCTGCGGCATCTGTCATGGTCACCGTCAAACAGTTCCAGGAAACTGGCCTGGGTGCCTGTGGTGCCCTTGGAGCCAAGAAGGCGCATGGAACCAATCAGATAATCCAGGTCGTCCAGATCCAGCTTCAGTTCCATCATCCAAAGGGTGGCGCGCTTTCCTACCGTTGTGGGCTGGGCGGGCTGGAAATGGGTGAATGCAAGGGTTGGAAGTTCCTTATAGGCATCGGCAAACTTAGCCAGTTCAGCTAAAACATTGAGCAGTTTCTTCCTCACCAGCTTAAGGGCTTCTGTCATGATGATGATATCTGTATTATCCCCCACGTAACAGGAGGTGGCTCCCAGATGGATGATTCCCTTTGCCTTGGGACACTGGACCCCGTATGCATACACGTGGCTCATCACATCATGGCGCACTTCCTTTTCACGGGCCTTTGCCACATCATAATTAATATCGTCCGCATGGGCCTTCAGCTCCTCAATCTGTTCGTCCGTAATGCCCAGGCCCAGCTCCTTCTCAGTCTCAGCCAGGGCAATCCACAGGCGTCTCCAGGTCTTAAACTTCATGTCCGGCGAAAAAATATACTGCATCTCGCTGCTGGCATAGCGCTCGGAAAGAGGGCTTATATATCGGTCTGTGTTACTCATGTCATTTCCTCCATACTTCTCCACGACTGCTTGTTCATCATGGTTTTTCCTAAGTTCTCTGAATTCATGGTTTTTATCTTATCACAACAAGGGCGTGTCTTCAACCGCTGTTTATTTATCATAGCTTCCCCTGATATCCTCAACCGGCGGCTCAATGGGGTATTTCCCGCTGAAACAGGCCGTGCATATGGACCGGCTGCATGCCATCTCCTGAAGCCGTTCCATTTTCAGGTAAGAAAGGGAGTCAGCGCCAATCATGTCCCGTATCTCCTCCACCGTATGCCCATGGGCAATCAGCTGGTCCTCTGACGGGATATCCGTGCCAAAATAGCAGGGATGGAGAAATGGCGGCGCACTGATCCTCACATGGACTTCCCTGGCCCCTGCGTCCCGCAGCATGTTCACGATCAGGGCGCTGGTGGTGCCGCGCACAATGGAATCATCAATCATGATGATACGCCTGCCTGCGACCGCTTCCTTAAGGACGTTCAGCTTAATACGGACCGCGGACTCCCGGCTGCTCTGTTTGGGCTTTATGAAGGTGCGCCCCACATAGGAATTCTTCACGAATGCGGTTCCGTAGGGAATCCCGGACTCCATGGAATAACCAAGGGCTGCCCCGTTACCGGATTCGGGCACGCCCACCACCAGGTCTGCCTCCACCGGCGAATCCAGGGCCAGGAAACGGCCTGCCTGAATCCTGGAATGATATACGCTTACCCCGTCAAATACACTGTCCGGCCTGGCAAAATATATATATTCGAACACGCACCTGGCTTCTTTTGCAGTATCCCTGAAACACATTTCCGTGTCAGACGCAATCCCCTCCCTGGTGATGGTGACAATTTCCCCCGGCCTTACATCCCTCACAAACTCCGCGCCGATTGTCTCAAGGGCGCAGGTCTCTGAGGCAAGGATATATGCATTGCCCCTCTTTCCAATGCATAAGGGCTTGAATCCAAAGGGGTCCCTGGCCCCAATCAGCTTGCGCGGGCTCATGATTACAAGGGAGTAGGCGCCCTTTAGCTTACCCATGGCTTTTGCCACCGCGCTTTCAACATTGGGCTGGGAAACCCTGGCCCTTGCAATATGGTAGGCTATGACCTCGGAATCAATGGTTGTCTGGAAAATGGCTCCTGTGTATTCCAGTTCATGGCGCAGCTGGGGCGCATTGACCAGGTTGCCGTTGTGGGCCAGCGCAAGGGTGCCTTTTACATAGTTAAGCACCAGGGGCTGTGCATTTTCCCTTGTACTGCTGCCGGCCGTGGAGTAACGCACATGTCCAACCCCGATGTTGCCGTGCATCTGCTCCAGATGTTCCGTTGAAAACACTTCATTGCAAAGGCCCATGCCCTTGTGGGCGCTCACCTTGCCCTTTGGTCCCTTTGTATCGCTGACCGCAATGCCGCAGCTTTCCTGTCCTTTTTTCAAGAGGTGGGAAAGCTGCGGCAAACTGTTTATATGCACAGGAGTTAAGGGGATAAGAAGATTTATCAGAACCCGTAATCTTCTCCTACCAGTATCACCGTGATCCGTTCTTTTTTCATGGAACGGCGGGTGACCACAGTCTGGCAGCAGATACAGTCATCGCTCTGGCAGTCAGCGCAGAAACCTGTGACAGAGCAGGGGGTTTTGGAACCAACTCGGATACTGTTGGGCGGAGCAGCAATGTTCCGCACCCGGCGGATGCCATCTTCCAGACTGGGAACTACTTTGTTCATGCCTGCGATGACCAGTACGTGGGCCGGGCCGTTTATGAGACAGGCAATCCGGTTGCCGATACCATCTACGTTGACCAGTTCCCCTTCTCTGGTGATGGCGTTGGTACTCATAAGGAAATAGTCGGATGTAACGATTTTGCCGTATAAGGATCTGGATTCTTCCGGGGTCTTTGCAGATTTCCGGTCTATGTATTCGTAGTCACCGCTTCGGAGCAGATCCATAATGCCTGTTTCCACTAAAGTCTCGGAACCGCCGTTGGTTACCGAAGCCCCTTTGGGAAGAATAGATTTTACCAGCTCCAGAGCTTTTTCACCAGTTTCGCAGTAATATCCCTTCATATTCCGTTTTTCCAGATTCTTGATGATGGTTTTTGCCTGATTTTCATAAGATTGAGATTTATAGCCCATTGAAAATCCTCCTTTATTTTTGTTTTTTTTCTATCATAAATCTATTTCCGATAAAAGAAAAGTAATTGTATTCAGGGGAATACTATGCTATTATTAAAAATAGCGACCTAAAAGAGGAAAAGGAGCCGAAAATCATGGGAAAAAAGAGAATCGCTATTGTAACGGACAGCAACAGCGGAATTACTCAGAAGCAGGGTAAGGAGATGGGAATTACTGTGGTTGCCATGCCTTTCTATATTAATGAGCAGTTATTTTTTGAGGATATCACCCTTACCCAGGAAGAGTTTTACAAAAGGCTGACAGAGGGAGCTGATATTTCCACCTCCCAGCCTTCACCGGCAGAAGTGATGGAGCTTTGGGAATCTTTGCTCCAGGAATATGAAGAAGTGGTTCATATTCCTATGTCCAGCGGTCTGAGCAACTCCTGCCAGACGGCTATGGTTTTGTCCAGAGAGTTTAAGGGAAAAGTTCAGGTAGTAGACAACCAGCGTATTTCTGTAACCCAGCGACGATCTGTACTGGATGCCATAGCTTTGGCAGAAGCCGGGAAAAGTGCAGCCCAGATCAAAGAAATTCTGGAGCGGGAGGGTCATGAATCCAGCATTTATATTACTCTGGAAACTCTGAAATATCTGAAAAAGGGCGGCAGGATCACCCCTGCGGCAGCTGCTCTGGGGACAGTGCTGAATCTGAAACCAGTGCTTCAGATCCAGGGAGAACGTCTGGATGCTTTTTCAAAAGCCAGAGGGAAAAAGCAGGCGAAAAAGATCATGATCAAGGCTATAGAAAAGGATCTGAAAACCAGATTTAAAGAATATACAGACAAAGGGCTGATATGTCTGGACGCAGCCTATGCGGGAAATGAAGAGGAAGCCCAGGAATGGAAAAAGGAGCTGGAGAAGAACTTCGGCGTGGAAGTATTTATGGCGCCTCTGTCCTTAAGTGTTGCCTGTCATATCGGACATGGAGCTCTGGCAGTGACTGCGTCGAAAAAAGTGGAAGTGGAGTAGAGAGATGAAAACATTTATTGGATGTATAGAAGAAGTGATGATGGAGGCTTTTAATGCTTCCGGGTATGAAGAAAAGTTTGGAAAGGTGACGGTATCCAACCGTCCGGACCTGTGTGAATATCAGTGCAATGGAGCTATGGCTGCAGCCAAGGTCTACCGGAAGGCACCGATCATGATCGCCAATGACGTGGTAGAAAAGCTTCAGGATAAGAGTATTTTTGAGTCTGCCCAGGCGGTAAACCCTGGATTTATCAACCTGAAACTGGACAGAAACTTTCTGGCCTCCTACTTAAATGAGATGGGACTAGATGAGAATCTGTCTGTGGAGAAGGCAGAAAGTCCAAAGACCATTGTGATCGATTATGGCGGACCAAATGTAGCCAAGCCTCTTCATGTGGGCCATCTGCGTTCTGCGATCATAGGAGAGAGCATTAAGCGTATGGGAAGATTTCTGGGTCATAAGGTCATCGGTGATGTTCACCTGGGAGACTGGGGCCTTCAGATGGGACTGATCATCACGGAACTGTCCAAGAGACAGCCGGATCTGGTATATTTTGATAAGGACTACCAGGGAGAATATCCCCAGGAAGCGCCTTTTACAGTCAGCGAACTGGAGGAGATTTATCCTACAGCCAGCAAGAAATCCAAGGAAGATGAGGATTATAAAAACGAGGCCCTGGAAGCGACCCTGGAACTCCAGCAGGGAAGGAGAGGCTACAGAGCTCTCTGGGATCAGATCATGAAGGTATCTGTGGCGGATCTGAAGAAAAATTATGAAAAGCTCAGTGTAGATTTCGATTTGTGGAAAGGGGAGTCAGATGCGGATTCCTATATCCCGGGACTGGTGGAATATCTGAAAGAAAAAGGATATGCCTATATGGACCAGGGGGCCCTTGTGGTAGATGTGAAGGAAGAGAAAGATACGAAGGAGATCCCTCCTTGTATGATCCTGAAATCCGACGGAGCCTCTCTTTATACAACAACAGACCTTGCCACTATTGTACAGAGGGAGGAAGACTATCATCCCGATGAAATTATTTATGTGGTGGATAAACGTCAGGAACTCCATTTTGTCCAGGTGTTCCGCTGTGCCAAGAAGACTGGTCTGGTGCCGGAAGACACAGAGCTTTCCTTTGTCGGCTTCGGAACCATGAACGGCAAGGACGGCAAGCCCTTTAAAACAAGAGAGGGCGGCGTTATGCGTCTGGAGAGGCTGATCAGTGAGATCAACGAAGAGATGTATAAGAAGATCGTGGAAAACCGCAGTGTCAAAGGAGACGATGCCCATAAAACTGCCGAGATGGTAGGACTTTCTGCCATCAAGTACGGAGATCTTTCCAATCAGGCTTCCAAAGATTATGTGTTTGATGTGGACAGGTTTACTTCTTTTGAAGGAAATACAGGTCCATATATCCTGTATACCATTGTCCGGATCAAATCTATCCTGAACAGATATAAAGAAGAAGGAGGAAATCCTGAAAAAGGTAAAATCCTGGGAGCTGCCAATGACAGTGAAAAGGCCCTGATGATGGTGCTGTCCAGACTGAATTCTGTGATACAGCCAGCCTTCCAGGAAAAGGCTCCTCATAAGATCTGTTCTTATATTTATGAACTGGCGAACGCCTTTAACAGCTTTTATCATGAGACAAAGATCCTGGGAGAGGAAGATGAAGATCAGAAGACTTCCTGGATACAGGTTCTTGTTCTGACCAAAAAAGTGCTGGAAACCTGTATCGGACTTCTGGGCTTTGAGGCTCCTGAAAGAATGTAAAACTATATATTAGAATGTAATGGCCGAAGACATGGGAGATAGTAAAACAGAACTATTTCCAGATGTTTTCGGCCATATTTTTGTGAAAATGAGAGAAATCTATCCTTGAGCCGGATTTTGTGTTAGAATGATAAAATCAAAAAGTATCGGGGGAAATGAAATGGAAAATATGAAAATCAGGTACCTGGAAACCCTGGCAGAATTGTATCCCACCATTGCCAAGGCTTCTTCAGAGATCATTAACCTTCAGGCCATTTTGAATCTGCCAAAAGGAACGGAACACTTTCTGACAGATATCCACGGCGAGTATGAGGCCTTTTCCCACGTATTAAAAAACGGGTCAGGCTCTGTAAGAAGAAAGATCAAAGAAGTATTCGGCCATACCTTAAGTGAGCGGGAACAGAGGGCCCTTGCAACGCTGATCTACTATCCAAAAGAAAAAATGGATCTGGTAAGGAAGCAGGAATCCAATATGGAGGAATGGTATAAGATCACCTTGTACCGGCTTATAGAGGTGTGCAAAAAGACTGCCTCGAAATACACCCGGTCCAAGGTGCGAAAAGCCCTGCCAAAAGACTTTTCCTATGTGATCGAGGAATTGATCACTGAGCGGCCGGAAGTTATAGACAAAGAATCTTACTATGAGCAGATTGTACATACGATCATTGAGATCGGCTGTGCAGAAAAATTCATTGTGGATCTGTCAGAGCTGATCCAGCGTCTGGTGGTAGACCATCTTCATGTGCTGGGGGACATTTATGACAGGGGACCAGGGCCCCATAAGATCATGGATGTGCTGGAAAATTATCATTCCGTGGATATACAGTGGGGAAATCACGATATCGTATGGATGGGAGCGGCGGCAGGACAGACCTGCTGCATCGCCACTGTGATCAGGAATTGTGTGAGATACTCCAACCTGGATATTCTGGAGGATGGATATGGTATCAACCTCCTTCCGCTGGCAACCTTTGCCCTGGCTTGCTATAAAGATGATCCCTGCACCTGCTTTAAGATCAAAGGCCACAGCGATCTGAATCCTGAGGAACAGGCCCTGAATATGAAAATGTACAAGGCCATTTCTATTATCCAGTTTAAGCTGGAAGGACAGCTTGTCAAAAAGCGGAAAGAATTTCAGATGGAAGACAGGGCCCTTCTGGAACATATCAACTATGAGGAAGGCACGATCCGGCTGGAAGAGGAGACCCATCAGCTTCTGGATAAGAATTTCCCCACTATTGATCCGGAAAACCCATATGCGCTGTCACCGGAAGAAGAAGAGGTGATGGACCGGCTGATCTTTGTTTTTGAAAACTGTGAAAAACTTCAGCGGCATATGCGTTTTCTGCTGAAAAAGGGAAGCCTTTATAAAATTTATAACCGGAATCTTCTTTACCATGGCTGCATTCCTTTGAATGAAGACGGAAGTTTTAAAGAAGTGGAGGTTTATGGAAAGGTATATAAGGGCAAGGCTCTCTATGATATACTGGAGACTTATGTGCGGAAAGCCTTTGTAGCCATTGACAAAGAGGAAAAGGAAAAAGGCAAAGATATCCTCTGGTTTATCTGGGCCGGACCTTCTTCCCCGCTCTTCGGAAAAGATAAGATGGCTACTTTTGAACGGTGCTTTCTGGCGGAGAAAGAGACCCACGAAGAAAAGAAAAATCCCTATTACCGTTTCCTGGAAAATGATGAGGTAGTGGAAAACATATTCAAGGAGTTTGACATTACCGGCGACTGCCGGCACATTGTAAACGGCCATGTGCCCGTACATCACACAGAGGGAGAGAGCCCCATTAAGTGCGGCGGCAAGCTGCTGATCATAGACGGAGGCTTTTCAAAAGCATATCAAAAGGTTACGGGAATCGCAGGTTATACCCTGATCTACAATTCCTGGGGAATGATCCTGGCGGCTCATGAGCCTTTTACTTCTGCCAGAGACGCCATTACAAAGGAAAGCGATATCTTATCCGCCAGTATCCTGATCAAGAAAACAACGGAAAGAAAAACAGTGGAAGAGACTGATAACGGAATAAAGATCAAAGAAAGGATAGCAGAGCTTCAGGAGCTTTTAAAGGCTTACAGAGACGGCCTGCTGATAGAAAAGCTATGATTTGCGAGAGAATATCAATACAAACAGAAAATTCAGAAAAAGACACCCATTTAGAAACCTATATCCTGGAAGACTTTTTGGATGAAGGGCCCAGGTGGAAACGGCCTCTGGTGCTGATCTGTCCGGGAGGGGCCTATGCCAGAACATCCAACAGAGAAGCAGAGCCTGTGGCTCTCCAGCTTAACGCTTTAGGCTATCATGCAGCGGTTCTGCGGTATTCCTGTGCTCCTGCAGTTTATCCTGCGGCGCTTCACGAAACAGCGCTGTCTGTGAAATATTTAAGAGACCAGGCAGAAGCATGGCATATCGATCCGGACAGAATCCTGATCATGGGATTTTCTGCCGGCGGCCATCTGGCTGCCAGTTACGGAGTTTTCTGGCAGGAAGAACATATGGCAGAGGCGGCAGGATGCAGCTCAGAATATTTAAGGCCCCAGGGGCTGATACTTTGTTATCCGGTGATCAGCTCTGACGAAAAGATCGCCCATACAGAGAGTATCCGAAATCTTCTGGGAGATTCTTATGAGACTTTAAAAGAAAAGATGTCTTTGGAAAATCAGGTAACGGATCAGGTGCCGAAGACCTTTCTCTGGCATACATTTCAGGACGAAACAGTACCTTTTTGGAATTCTTTCCGGTTTGTCCAGGCTCTGGGAGAGAAAAAAATCCCTGTGGAATACCATCTTTATCCAGAAGGAATACATGGCCTGAGCCTGGCCACAGAAAGTGTTGCCCGGGAAGACAAAAGTACAGTAGAAGAGGGCTGTCAGAGCTGGATGCCTCTTCTAAAGTCCTGGCTGATGAGAAATTTTGGATTATCTTAGAGGATTATGGAAAAAAGCCTTGCAATCGGTAAAATATGTGTGCTATAATACTGCCGTTGCAAAAATATCACGCCTGTGGATTCCAATGGACGGTGCTTAAAAAAGTCCCGGAGGAGATGAAGCAGGGGGAAGAAAAACCAAAAGGAGAGAAAAAAATGAGTGTTATTTCAATGAAACAGTTACTGGAAGCAGGTGTTCATTTCGGACATCAGACAAGAAGATGGAACCCTAAAATGGCTC
>UQSX01000103.1 GCA_900543715.1 uncultured Blautia sp.
GTTATTAAAGCCTATGATATTGATATCCTCCGGAACAGAAAGCCCCTTTTGTCTGGCATATTTCACAGCTCCTACTGCCAGTCCGTCATCTGTAGCCACCACTGCATCAAATTCCAGGTTTTCCTGTGCCAAAAGCCTGTCCCGCACTTTCAGTATCTTATTCTCTTCAAAGATCTCCAGCTCTTTTCGTATGGGAAGGTCGTTATCCCGCAGCGCTTCCTCATAGCCTCTCATTTTTTCTGTAAGAGTTAGAATCGTACAAAAACAAAATACGTTTCCTTCCGGCTTCTGTTAAAGCAGAAACTGTATCATACATGATCTGATAATTATCAGAAAGAACACAGTATACTCCCTGGCAATGGATATAGCCATTGATCAGGAAAACGGGAACTTCCCTGGCGGCTCTGGCAATATACTTTGTAGAAGCTTCCTCTCCGTCTCCCGCATAGTGAGACCCTACCAGCAGCAGGGCATCAATACGCTTTTTCAGAATAAGTTCTACTGCATTTACTTTATCCTGATACTGATATCCACTGCAGTATAAGATACAGTCATAACCGTATGTACGCAGGCTTTTCTCCAGATATGCCACAGAGCCTGCCATATAGTCATCAGAGACATCGGGACAGATGATTCCTACTGTTTTCATAGAATTCAGTCCCAGACCTCTGGCGAATACATTCGGCGTATAATGGTTTTGTTCCATAACCGCCCGTACCTTTGCTTTTGTTTTTTCACTAACCTTAGGGCTGTCATTTACTACTCTGGATACTGTAGCGATGGATACGCCCGCAAGTTCTGCGATATCATAGATATTCATGTATGTATTTTCACTTCCTTTGCTGTAATTTGATGTAAGCCCTTACATCTTTACTTTATTATAATCCCTAAATTCTTCTATTGCAAAAAGTTTTTAACCTGAATTTTTCACAGTTTTTTCGTTGATTTTTTATGCATTTTTCATATTTTTACTTTTTTTGAAAAATTTCTATTGACTGCGCTTTTATTTAGGATTACATTTAATGTAAGCTCTTACATTTTTGATCTACATGGAAATTGCATTTGTTGCAGGAGGAATATCAAAATGCAAAAATACATTAAAATTCACCCGGCGGACAAGGTTGCTGTAGCCCTCTGTCCTCTGCCGGCGGGAACCCTGGTTTCCATTGACCATAAGGAAATTACTCTTTCCGAAGACATCCCCCAGGGACATAAATTTGCCCTCTGTGATCTGGCTCAGGATGAACCGGTGGTCAAATACGGCTATCCCATCGGCCTGACAAAAGAACCGGTAAAGGCCGGCTCCTGGGTTCACGTACATAATATGAAGACCGCTCTGGGAGATCTTCTTACCTATACTTATGAAAAACAGGATACCGCTCTCGTTCCCACTGAGGAGCAATTTTTTCAAGGTTATAAAAGGCCGGATGGCAAAGTGGGTGTGCGCAATGAGATCTGGATCATTCCTACCGTCGGCTGCGTCAACAATGTAGCTGCAGCCATTGAAAGGCAGGCCCAGCCTCTGCGAAAAGGAAGCATCGAAGCTATCGCTGCATTTCCCCACCCTTACGGCTGCTCACAAATGGGAGATGATCAGGAAAATACCCGCCGCATTCTTGCCGATCTGATCACTCATCCAAATGCAGGAGGTGTCCTGGTTCTGGGACTTGGCTGTGAGAACAGCAACATTGACGTCCTGAAAAACTATATCGGAGACTATGATGAAAAGCGTGTAAAATTCCTGGTATGCCAGGATTCCGAGGATGAAGTGGGGGATGCCCTGAAACTGATCGAAGAATTAGTGGAGTATGCGTCTCCTGCCAAAAGAGAACCTGTAAGCTGCAGGGAACTGATCATCGGCATGAAATGCGGAGGTTCAGACGGGCTTTCAGGAATCACTGCAAACCCCACTGTGGGAGCTTTCTCCGACCTGCTGATCTCAAAAGGAGGAACCACTATCCTGACAGAGGTGCCTGAAATGTTCGGTGCAGAAACGCTTTTGATGAACCGCTGCGAAAACCGGGAATTATTTGAAAAAACTGTAAATCTCATCAACGACTTTAAGAACTATTTCAAGAGCCATGATCAGACCATCTATGAAAACCCTTCTCCTGGAAATAAGAAAGGCGGTATCTCCACCCTGGAAGATAAGTCTATGGGCTGTACCCAGAAATCCGGCAGCGCTCCGGTGCGGGGAGTTCTGGCCTATGGGGAAAAAGTCTGTGAGAAAGGTCTGAATCTTTTAAGCGCTCCCGGAAACGATCTGGTTGCCTCTACTGCCCTTGCGGCTGCCGGCGCCCATATCGTGCTTTTCACCACCGGCAGAGGAACCCCCTTTGCGTCCCCTGTTCCTACCGTTAAAATTTCCAGTAATACGGCTCTTTCTAATAAGAAGTCCAACTGGATCGACTTTAACTGCGGAACCATGGTGGAAGGAACGGATCTGTCTGTTCTGGGCAAACAGCTTTTTGATTATGTAATAGCTGTGGCCTCCGGCGAGGAAGTCAAGTCAGAAAAAGCCGGCTATCATGATATGGCGATTTTTAAACAGGGTGTAACCCTGTAACAAACTTCCGGCATTTAGCCTGAAGAGAAAAAAGGAGACATGGATTATGAAAAAATTAAGCTATGCAACCCTGGAAGAACAGGGTTATGAAGGATATCTTTTGAAGGAAGCTCCGGAACGGGTGCTCCAGTTTGGAGAAGGAAATTTTCTCCGTGCCTTTGTCGATTATTTCATCGACATGATGAATGAAAAAGCAGGTTTTAACAGCAAGGTTGTCCTGGTACAGCCTATTGCCAATCACGGCAGCTTCAGTCTGGCTGATGTGATCAATGAACAGGAAGGTCTCTATACCCTGTATTTAAGAGGCTTTGAAAATGGCCAGAAAGTCAACGACAAAAGAATCATCTCCTGTGTAAGCCGCTGTCTGAATGTGCACAGTGACTACGAAGAGGTGATGAAATGCGCCGAAAATCCAGAACTGCGCTTTATCACCTGCAATACCACGGAAGCCGGCATCACTTATGACCCGGCCTGCAAATTTACCGATACCCCTCCTTCCAGCTATCCTGCAAAGCTGACTCAGTTCTTATACCGCCGCTACCAGGCCTTCGGCCGGGAAGCCGGAAAAGGTTTTATCATTCTGGCCTGCGAGCTTATTGACGACAACGGCAAAGAACTGGAAAAATGTGTGTTAAAATATGCAAAACAGTGGGAATTGGAAGAAGCATTTATCCATTGGATCGAAAAAGAAAATATTTTCTGTTCTACTTTAGTAGACCGTATTGTCACCGGTTATCCAAGAGCAGAAGCCGCCGCTATTAATGAGGAAAACGGCTATGAAGATAATATTCTGGATACCGGAGAGGTATTCGGATTCTGGGTTATTGAAGGGCCTGATTCTTTAAAAGAGGAACTTCCCTTTGCCAAAGCCGGTCTCCCTGTGCTGATCACTGACAACCACAAACCCTATAAGCAGAGAAAAGTTCGTATCTTAAATGGCGCCCACACTTCCATGGTATTAGGTGCTTACCTGGCAGGTCAGAATATTGTAAGAGACTGTATGCATGACAATACAATTTTAAACTTTATGAACAAGACCATCTATGATGAGATTATCCCTACTTTGTCTCTTCCTAAAGAAGACTGTATGGATTTTGCTGCTGCAGTTACTGAACGTTTTAAAAATCCATTCATTGACCATGCCCTGCTTTCTATCTCACTAAATTCCACTTCTAAATGGAGAGCCCGTGTTATGCCTTCCCTGGAAGAATATGTGGAAAAATTTCAGAAGCTGCCTAAATGTATCACAGCCTCTTTTGCATTCTATATCCAGTTCTATCATCTTGGAAGAGAACTGACTGATGCAGGCCTTACTGCAACACGTCCAAACGGAGATTCTTATACGATCTCTGATGACCGCTCTGTTCTGGAATTTTACTACCAGCACAAAGACAGCAGTGTCAAAGACCTGGTACATGCAGTCTGCACAAATAAAGATTTCTGGGGCAGGGATTTAACAGAGCTTCCTGGATTTGAGGAAGAAGTAGCCAGGATCCTGGAGGATATCCAGGCAGGTGGAACCTATGAAGAGATGAAAAAATGTCTGTAATTTCATGACTTTTCTTCAGTAAAGAAAAATGTTAGAATAGGAAAGAAAGAATCTGAGGAAAAGAGGTAGAAGACCATGAAAGTACGTATGGCTCAAGAAAAAGATATCGAACGGATCCACATCCTTCTGGCTCAGGTGGCTATGGTCCACCACAAAGGAAGGCCGGATTTATTTAAACCCGGTAAAAGCAAGTATACGGATGAAGAATTAAAAGACCTTTTAAAAGACAGCAGCCGTCCTATTCTGGCCGCAGTAGATGAGGAAGACTGTATGCAGGGATATGCCTTCTGCATCTTTCAGCAGTATAAAGATCACAATATCATGACGGACATCAAGACCCTGTATATCGATGATCTCTGTGTGGATGAATCTATGCGGGGAAAGCATATCGGCAGACTGCTCTATGATGCCGCTCTCGATTATGCCAGAGAACAGGGCTGCTATAACCTGACCCTGAATGTTTGGAGCTGCAACGAAAGCGCCATGAAATTTTATCAGTCCTGTGGTCTGAAGCCTCAGAAGGTGGGAATGGAGGTCATCCTCTAGAAAGCCTTGAAATGCCTCTTCCCATAAATTTCCTATAGTATAAAAACAAAGGCGTCATAAAACAGATAATTGAAATTTTTCATAAATCTGTTTTATGACGCCCTGTTTTATCTTCAGGATCTTTTCTACCATTCCAGCAGAGAAGCTCCCCAGGTAAGTCCTGCCCCGAAACCGGAGAGGACAATTTTATCCCCTCTGTTCAGCATGCCTTTCCTGTTCATCTCATCTAAAAGGATGGGAATGCTGGCTGCTGAAGTATTTCCATAAAAATGGAGGTTCATAGGAAATTTCTCTTCCGGCTCTTTCATTCTCCTTGCAACACTGTCAATGATCCTGCTGTTTGCCTGATGGAGAACATAATACTTAATCTCTTCTTTTTTGATTCCTGTCTTTTCCAGAAGAGCCTGGATGCATTCCGGTACTTTTTTTACTGCAAATTTAAATACCGGCTGTCCTTCCATATAGATATAATCGGTGTTCTGCTCCCTGGCAGCCAGAAAATTACTGGTCTCTCTGGCTTTACAGGTAAGCACCGGTCCCTGATGTCCATCGGAATACTGGATCATGCCGATCATGCCCTTCTCTTCTGCCTGTATCACAGCAGCTCCTGCACCGTCTCCAAAAAGTACGCAGGTGCTTCTGTCTTCCCAGTTAATAAGCTTTGACATGGTTTCCGCCCCGATCAGCAGTGCTTTCTTATAAATCCCAGCTTTCATATAAGCCTGTATAGTATTCAGTCCAAACAGAAATCCTGAACAGGCAGCACTTAAATCAAAGGCTGCCGCGTTTACCGCTCCGATGGCATCCTGCACACAGCAGGCCGTATTCGGAAAGAAATAATCCGGAGAACAGGTCGCCACGATGATCAGGTCCAGCTCCAGAGGATCTGTTCCCGCATCCTCCAAAGCCTTTTTTGCGGCCAAAACAGACATGGAAACTGTCGTCTCTTCTTCGGCGATCCTTCTCTCCTTTATCCCTGTACGGCTGGAAATCCATTCATCGTTGGTTTCCACCACTTTGGCCAGATCGTCATTTGTTATCTTATGGGCAGGAACAGCGCTTCCTGTTCCGATAATTTTAGCTGTCATAGCTTTACCTCTGTATATTTATTTTTCATCTCAAATATTTTGATATACAAAATATTCTTTTCCTAAGTATACAGGACTTCCTGTACTTTGTCAATTATCCAGTCAGGAATTCTCGTCATTATATATTTTCTGGATTTCCCGGGACAACTCCCGGTTCAGATCATCCAGATCGATCCCCACGCCCTGCTGTCCCCCATAATTATTGGAAGGTTTTGGTCTTTCATACTGTTTCTGGCCAACCACATATTCCTGGGTCCTGTCCATATTCAGCTTCTGCCGCTCTTTCTCTCTGGCCTCATAGATTTCCTCCAGGTCTTCATCATCATAATCCTCTGCATCGAAATGATCCTTTTTAGGCTTTGTCTTTTTGGGATCTGTTTTTTTCGGATTTGCTGCTTTGGAATCTTCTTCTGGATCCCTGGATCTTCTGCCGCCTCCGTTTCTGTGGTGTACTGTTTTCTTTACCACTTTTTTCCTTCGTCCCGGCAGACCTCTTCCTCTTCTTCCCGGCAGGGACATATCGGCTTTTTTCCGGTTCATATAAGGCATTGCCTGGACAAAAGCACCAAAGGCTGCCAGCACCAGTCCCAGCAAAAGCTGCGCTGCACTGGAATCAACGCCTGTCATAGACAGAAGCAGTCCCATTCCGCCGATCCCTCCGCAAATAGCCGTAATAGCGATCACAAGCTGACGCTCATATCCTAAAGCCAGAGTTCCGGCAAAAATACCGATCACAAGTACGATCAGATGGTTCCCTGCGGAAGGGCTGTCCATCATGGAAATGATCATAAAATATACAAGGCCGGTACACATGACAAATACCCCCAGCTTATAAAACACCCATGCAAGAAAGCAAACGATTAGAGCGCAGCCCGCCCCTGCTGCCAGAGCCAGCATCCAGTCGTTCAGAACATAGTAGCCTAATGCGGTGCCTCCTGCGCCTCCTGTCACCAGTCCCAGAAGACATCCCCAGACTTTTCGCAGGCGGTATCCCATGAAACAGTTGAGGAGAGCAAAAACTGCTCCGCCAAAGGTAAACACAATCATATATTCTTGAGGTATCTGCTCCCACAGGTTATATAAAATTCCCAAAACCTGTTCTAACTGCATTGTCATAATTTTTCTACTTTCCTTTCAAATATACATGCTTGATATATTTCAGAGTCTCTTTTTCCCCTCTCTCGGCCAGCATCCGGAGGAGCATTTCCAGATCTTCATTGGTTTTTTCATGGACAAACCACAGCTTGTCCTTACTTTTCAGGAAATATTCCAGGGGTGCTGCATCTGTATAAATATCCGGGTGATAGTTTCTGGATGCGCTGATCCGGTCCATGACCATTTCCGCAATGTATTTTCTGGGCATAGGCACTCCCCGGATCACTGTATCACAGTCAATGCCGTAGTCAACCCAGTGTTCAAAGTGATGTTTATTTCTCCCATAATGGTGAATCCATGAAGTAGAAAGGCCCGTGGCCTCTCTCTCCGCATTATTGGGGCTTCTGTTTCCCTGGTAGTATCTGCATCCCACAGAGAATTCTGTCCAGGAATATTTAGACAGATCGTGAAGAAGCCCCTGTTTATAAAGCCCTATTTTAAAACAATATTTCATTACTAAAAGCTTGTGCCTTGTAATCGTCTTAAAATGTTGCCAGACCCGCATGCTTTCTCATCCTGCTTTCCTGCTAAAATTATGATCGTCCTTGGTGGTATTTCTATGGTTTTTTCCTTCAGGATCTCTCCTGACGGTTCGAATTCCCTGTTCTCTTCCTGGTCCGTAGCCATAACCAGTCTCCAGGAAATCTCTCCTCCTGCTCCAGGCAGAGCTATCTCATGAGACATCCAGTGGAAATTGCAGGCCAGGAAAATAAAATCCCGGTCCTGTCCCGCATAGTCTCCGCAGTACATGACTCCCAGGTATCTCTGACTGCTGCCTCTGTCCAGATACCAGGCCTGTTCTCCGTGATAGGATATATCCGGATAGCCCAGTGCTTTATAATCTGTTCCCTTAGGCTCTGTTTCCATATGAAGAAGAGAATTTTTCTTTCGGAAGGCAATGGCCTCTTTTACAAACTCCAGAAGCTTTCCGTTTTTCTTGACTCCTCTCCAGTCCACCCAGCCAATCTCATTATCCTGGCACCAGGCGTTATTATTTCCCTTCTGAGAATTTCCCCATTCGTCTCCCTGGAAGATCATAGGCGTTCCCTGGGAAAACAGCAGCATGGCAAATGCATTCTTCATCTGGCGGAAACGGAGCTGCCGGACATTTTGCTTTCTGGTGGGGCCTTCCACACCGCAGTTCCAGGTACAGTTATATTCCAGCCCATCCTGATTATTCTCTCCGTTTTCCTCATTATGCCGCTCTTCGTAGGACACCATATCTCCCATGGTAAATCCGTCCTGATCTGCCAGATAGTTGATCACTCCATTGTAAGGAGGATTTCTTCTGAGCCGGAATAAAAACTCTCCCATCATATTTTCGTCGCCTTTCAGCATATGGCGCATACAATAGAGAAAGCCTTCGTTGTACTCTCCTGCATTTCTGTAAGACAGTTTTTTCCCGCCCAGTATGTTTTCTCCGTCTACATCGTGGAAGAACAGTTTTGTTCCGGACAGATAAGGATCTTCTATGAAGATTTCCGGAGAGATCCTCTTTCCCATAAGATGGAAACCATCGATATGATATTCTCTTTTCCAGTATTTTATGATCTCCAGCATTTCTGAAGGAGGCATATCCTCCTCAAAATAAAACTCCATAAGACATTCCAGATCTCCCTGGTGGAGGGCATCTACCATGTGTTTAAATTCCTGCACGGGATTTTTTGTAGCACAGAAGGCAGACTTGGGCGCGTAATAGCAGGCGTCCCCTGTATAGCCCCAGCAGTTTATCCTGGGCTTTTCTTCCTTTTTTCTCTTCTCCTCTGTATAAGAATACAGCCGGTCTCTCTTCTTTATCCTCAGCCGTTCCCGATATTCATAGGCCGGCATTAAAAGTACTGCCGTAACTCCCAGCTCCCTGAGGTAAGGAATCTTCTGTTCCAGGGCCTGAAAGGTCCCTTTCTTCCTTACGCCGGAGCTTTTATGCATGGTAAAGCTTCTGACCTGGAGCTTATACAGTACAGAATCTGACAAGGCTCTGGGCTCTCTTTTCTGGGCCTTCCACACATAGCGGTCCGTTTTCCAGCCGCAGCACAAGTCCTCTGAGATCTCCTCTCCAAATCCCTGGACATGGCACAGATATCTGGCTCTGGGATCCTGGATCACTTCCTCCCCGATCCGAAAATTATACTTTATTTCTTCACGGATTCCTTTTACCCGTACAGAAATCAGTTCCCCCTCTCTGCTTTCTTCAGGAAAGGGAATTTCCAGATCCTCTTCTCCCTGTCTGTATAAAATCAGGGAAGCCTTCATTCCTCTGGGAACCTCCAGGGCAAATTCATATCCTTCCGAAAATTTATGTACTCCCGGATAACAGGAGCATCCCCAGGCTGTCTGTACTTTTTCTTTTTTCTCTCTTCCTGTAATATTCAAACCGGCACCTCATTTCTTTTTCTCAATGGATCTCTATTCAGTCTTGCTCTCATTTTCTGTACATGCCTTTTCCATATAATCATATACAGCCGGCGCATCCATCTCATCGGTCATGGTGACAATAGTGTCTCCCGCCATGAGTATGGTCCTCCCTCTTGGAATCAGTTCTGCCTCGTTTCTCTTTACAGCCACAATCAGACAATTTCTGGGCCATTTTACCTGCTG
>UQSX01000104.1 GCA_900543715.1 uncultured Blautia sp.
AACATCAGATATTCGCTGAAGGACAGCGTAAAAATGCGGAAAGACACATATCTTCCAGTAAGGTAGGTGGATATTTCTGAGGACATCATTCGAGAGTTGGAGCCTGTAATATACAGGTCAACATCAAAGTCTGAGGCCAGAGAATTTACAACCTTTTCCCAGCCCTTGATCTCCTGTACCTCATCCAGAAACAGATAAGTCTTTCCCTCCGGGCAAAGGCGCTCCTTTAACTGTGTGTACATTTGCTTTGCCGTCATATCATCAAATTCCATAGAATCATAGCGGCAGCTTATTATGCGTTCAGCCGGGATATTCCCCTCGGTCTTTAACCGTTCCATAATCATCTTCAATATTGTGGATTTTCCGCAGCGGCGTACCCCTGTGAGTATCTTTACAAAAGGAGTATCGGCATAAGCCATGATCTTATCTACATATAACGGCCTGTAAATCATCGTGACCACCTCCCATTTATAGGAAAGTATATCGCAAAATATATAGAAAATCAATTAGTTTTGCGGTTTATAACCGCAAAACTTTTCGACATTTTGCTTTGTTACGGATTTCTTTTAATACTTTAAGACTCCATGTCCGTGACGGTCCCATCATGTCTTCCGGATCACCCCAGCGGGCTGCCGATGTCTTGCCGATGATGAACTGATCAAAAAGATGTCTGGAGCCGTCCGGCTGAGTCTCCCTGAGAGGCTCTGTCTGAGGTGTAGCGATGTATCCTGGTCCAATGCTGTTGCACAGGATGTTGTACTCGCTGTATTCAGAAGCAATATAATTCCCTCATTATTTACCAGAATGCCAATGACTCCCAGCTCTTTCTCAATATCTGCCACCATTACATTTACCTGATCTTCATCTGTCACATCGCAGATATAACCTTTAACCTGGATTCCCTTTTCCCTGTAGTTTTAGCAGTATCTAGATGTTTCTGGCTCCGTCAGTTAAATGCGATTTTAGCTCCAGCTTTTGCATAAGCTTCTGCGACGGCAAATCCAATTCCGTAAGCAGCCCCTGTCACCAGAGACTTGACAATTCCTTCTACAGCTTCCTTCCGGGCTTTCACCAAAGCTACCGGACTCCCGCCGAAGAAATACGCCCAGTTTTCTCACTGAGAGTTTTCTATGCCTAGTCTTCCGCCCGGAGGGCTTTTATTCTATAGTGCAGTCCGGAGGACTTTTCTGAAAAAACCGTTATGCAAGGCATTCTTCAATGCACCGCATAACGGTCTCCATTCATGACAACAGGCGGCCCGCAAAGCGAGCCGCCTGTTATTTTTCATCTATTACTGAGCTAACTTAACCGGGTTAACCTTTACGCTTGGTCCCATAGTGGAAGCCAGGGATACGCTCTTTAAGAACACACCCTTTAATGCGCTTGGTCTTGCCTTGATGATAGCTCCCATAAGCGTCTGGAAGTTGTCCGCTAACTGCTCCTCTGTGAAGGAAGCTTTACCAATTGGCACGTGAATGATGTTTGTCTTGTCAAGACGATACTCAATCTTACCAGCTTTGATATCCTGAACAGCTTTTGTAACGTCCATAGTTACTGTACCAGCTTTTGGGTTTGGCATTAAGCCTTTTGGTCCGAGAACACGTCCCAGACGTCCAACAACACCCATCATATCCGGAGTTGCAACTACTACGTCAAAGTCCAGCCATCCTTCGTTCTGGATCTTTGGAATCAGTTCTTCTGCTCCTACGTAGTCTGCTCCTGCTGCCTGTGCTTCGTCTGCCTTTGCATTCTTTGCAAATACCAGTACACGTACAGTCTTACCTGTTCCGTGAGGCAGTACAACAGCTCCACGGATCTGCTGCTCTGCGTGACGTCCGTCACAGCCTGTTCTGATATGAGCTTCGATTGTCTCGTCAAATTTTGCTACAGCTGTTTTCTTTACTAAAGAAATGGCCTCTTCCGGGTCATATAAGTTTCCACGATTTACTGCTTTCGCAGCTTCTGTGTATTTCTTTCCGCGTTTCATATAAAATAACCTCCTAGTGGTAATTGCGGGAATGTCCCTCCCACGTTTGTTGATAAATTACTCTTCTACAGTGATACCCATACTTCTTGCAGTACCGGCGATCATGCTCATAGCTGCCTCTAAGGTTGCTGCATTTAAGTCTGGCATCTTCATCTCTGCGATTTCCTGGATCTTAGCTTTGGAAATTGTAGCGACTTTGTTTTTATTTGGAACGCCTGAACCTGATTTAATGTTGCAAGCTTTCTTTAATAAAACTGCAGCCGGCGGAGTTTTTGTGATGAAGCTGAAGCTTCTGTCCGCATATACTGTAATAACAACCGGGATGATCAGGTCACCCTTGTCTGCTGTTCTTGCGTTGAATTCCTTTGTAAACTGTACGATGTTTACACCGTGCTGTCCTAATGCAGGACCAACTGGTGGAGCTGGTGTAGCCTTTCCAGCAGGAATCTGTAATTTAATATAACCTGTAACTTTCTTTGCCATTTTCGGCACCTCCTATAATGTGGTAATTGCGGGGATGTCCCTCCCACGAGCCATGTGACATTATGGCCCTTTCTCACTGTTGCTTTTTTGTCTTATGAAAGACTCTTAACTTCTGCGAAACTTATCTCTACCGGCGTTTCGCGGCCGAACAGCTCAACATTGATCGTCACGATCTGCTTTGCTTCATTGATACTCTGAACAACACCCACAGTATCCTTCCACACGCCTCCTGTGACAACAACACTGTCGCCCACTCCAAAGTCTACTTCCACGTCTCTTACAGAAGCGATGCCCAGAGCATCGATCTCCTGCTCGGTAAGGGGAACCGCCTTGGAACCCGGACCAACAAAGCCTGTGACGCCTCTGGTATTTCTTACGACATACCAGGTGTCATCGTTCATCACCATATGGATCAGAACGTATCCCGGGAACATCTTTCTCTGAACCTGCTTTTTCTCGCCGTTCTTCAGTTCCACTACGTCTTCCATGGGTACACGGACTTCTAAGATCTGGTCCTCCAGGTGTCTGTTCTCAATTGTCTTGTCAATGTTGGCTTTTACCTTGTTCTCATACCCGGAATAGGTGTGAACAACATACCAATTTGCTTCTGACATTTTACTCACCTTGTCCTTACTTAATGATCAGGTTCAGCAGCTGCAGCACTCCGCTGTCGATTACCGCAATGATAACACCTAAAACTGCAGTAATACACACAACCGCAACGGTCTGCTTAACCAGTGTCGGCTTATCAGGCCAGACGATCTTCTTAAATTCAGCCTGAAGTCCCTGTATCCATTGGCTGGCTTTTGAAGATTTCTGCTTCTTTTCTGCCTTCATATATTTCACCCTCTTAAACCTGATTACTTGGTTTCTTTGTGCAATGTATGAGTTCTGCAGAATTTACAGTACTTCTTTGTCTCCAAACGTTCTGGATGATTCTTTTTTTCCTTTGTCATGTTGTAGTTACGCTGTTTGCATTCCGTACATGCCAATGTGATCTTTACGCGCACGACTTCTCCACCTCCATGTGTCTTTTATCGCCGGCAGCTCACGTTACTGCCGTCTACGCAACATCTTGCTACTGCGACAAAGATCTTTTCCTTATTATAAACTTCAGTTTTCACTGTAAATTTAGGCACAAAAAAAAGACCTACTTCCAGTGTCGCTACACAAGCGTATCATAGAAGCAGGTCTTTGTCAAGTTTTTTCTACAACGAGGTTATTCTTTGCTCATTCTTTTCATCTCCGTGCGGTTCTTTTCCAGATGAAATAAATTTATTCGTTATAGTATAAAGCCCATCCTATCCCGAATTTATCAACTACAAGTCCCAGTATTGCTGCCCAAGGATATGGACCTTCCGTATGATAACTTTGGGCTTCTTTGCCTATTTCATTGTAAGCTTCCCAAAAATCTTCTTTCTTATCATAACGGACCTCACAGCATAGAACTCCCTGAAATCCAGTACCCATACTTTTTCCTGGGCCGATCAAAATCTCTTGTCCATAAATTTCCATCATAATATGAATATCATCGTTATCCGGCGGTGTGCTTTCCAATAATTTTTTTGCTTTAAAAGCTCTTTGATACAATTCAAAAGCCTCGATCCGCTCTTTATTAGATGGTCCAATACTAAAGGACATGGTAAATTTAGGATATGCTCCCATATCTGTTTCTCCTGTATACAATAAATTTTCTGGTTTATACATATTTATACTTCACCACTTTTTTTCTGTTCCCGGACAGTGATTTTTCTCTACCGCCGCCCGGTACTCCACAAAGCAGCCACATATACGGCACATCCCATTTATAAGATTATCACATTCTTTGCAAAAAGCCAGGCGTCTTTGATATTCCTGGCTTTCTGTTTTTATCTCCTCATCCAATCCCTGGATATACTGTCTCATGTTCCTCAGAAAATCTTCTTCTGCGATATCTTCCAGAAGACATTTTTTACAAAATCTTTTGGGCTGATCCATGGTCTATTTCACACCTGAAGCGCTGTCGGAAAGCGCCCCCTTCCCGGATATCTTATTTTGAAAAATAAAATTTCTGAAATCTGCGAATCCTCCAGTCTTATTCCCATAGCAAAAGATACCGATTCTGTAGCCGATAAATAAATCCAGAGTATATTTCATCTGAAGCTGTGTTCCGATCATCTCCCATTTTTCTCCATCATACGACCAGTAGAAAGCTGCTCTATCCTTAAGTTCATAATAATTGAAATCAATTCTAAGAAAACACTGATCGGACTTTATAGGAACAGAAATTTCTACCGTTTCTCCCTGCCCCAGTTTTCCCTTGACTACTTCTACCGCAAAAGCACCGTTCTCCTGTGCTCTTATTCCTACAGACCCATAAGTCCCCTGAAACGCCGTAAGGCCGGCAAATTCCTGAGGCTTCATACCTGAAGCGTCTATTTCTATCGTAAAAGAAGAATATGGACTCTCTGTTTTTTGGGTCAGTGTTCCACGAGCTTCCATAAGATTTGCTGCTGGAACTTTGGAAAACAGTCTCAGGTATCCGGTTCTTTTCGTGAGGGACCAGCCGCCGGGTACAGGATTATGGTTCCATTCCCACTGAGGTTTTAAACAATCTTTCTCATAGGAAAAGCTATCGCTGATAATAAGGGGGTCTGCCTTATACTCTTCAAAAGACGTTTCAAAACTTCGGGGAATCTTTCCTCCCGGCGCCAGTACCGGCCAGTTCTCCTCCCATGTAACAGGCATCAGATATGGAATCCTTCCTACTGCTCCATGATCCTGGAACAGCATAGCATACCACTCTCCCTCTTTTGTGTCAATAAGAGTCCCTTGAGCGATTCCGTTGTTGAAGAATCCCATATCATCATCAACCAGCACTTTACACTCATAATCCCCTAAAAGCTGGGCAGAGCGATAACAGATCACCCGTCTCCTCTTCCTGCCGACAGTCGGCCAGTCAATAAAGAAAAAATAATGGAAATTATCCTTTGCAATCCAGCGGCAGCCTTCACATCTCAATCCTATCCCCTCTTTTGGGGTAGAAAACAAAAGACGCTGTACGCCTCCGCGCTTTATTCCCGACAGATCACTCTCCAGTTCCACAATTCTTATTTCCCCATTGCCGTAAACCAGATAAATATGTCCGTCCTCAAAGACAAAGGACATATCATGATAAATACCATCTAGGGTTATACGTTCCCAGCCTGTTTTTTCTATATCATCTGTGCTGTATATATATGTTTTCTGCAGATCATTACATGCAAAGCAGGCGTAGAATTTACCTTCATAGTATTTCAGACTGGTGGCCCACTGTCCCTGCCCATAGGCATTTTTTCCCTCTTCCAGCCTATAACCGGGATTATCTTCGATGACGTTAAAGATATAAGAAGTAATTTCCCAGTGTACCAAATCCCCGGATCTTAAAACAGGCGCTCCTGGCGTCACAAACATAGTTGTAGACACCATATAGTACATATCATTTACACGTATAATATCAATATCCGGCATATCGATCTCCATGATCGGATTTGTTACTCTCATCTTATACTTCCTTTCTTATCTTTTTTACTTTACAGATAAATGCAGGACACTGCAGGCCGGAATGGTAAAGGCCAGGCCTTTATCTGTGATCTTCACGTCTGTAAATTCTTTTGTGCAGACAGTTTCCGGTTCCTCAAAAGTATTCATGGCATGCATTTCTTCTGTAAGGATCTCACCCTTTACTTCAGAAATATTCTTTTCCAGAATCGTAGTATCAATCTCATAGTCCTCTGTAAGAGAAAGGTTGGTAACTGTAATATGCAGAACGCCATTTTCGTCTACAGAAACAGACTCGGTAAGATTCGGTACCTGATATTCTTCTTCCACGCCTATGGTTTCTGTATCTATATAGCTGTCCACCAGCATAGCGTCCTGATGGTATTTGTACATATTAAATACATGATAGGTAGGAGTCTTGATCATCTTTTCTCCTTCTGTAAGGATTACAGACTGAAGTACATTGACGATCTGAGCGATATTGGCCATCCGTACACGGTCGCTGTGTTTGTTAAAGATGTTCAGGTTAATACCAGCTACCAGAGCGTCTCTCATAGTGTTCTGCTGATAAAGGAATCCTGGATTGGTTCCCGGCTCTACGGTGAACCAGGTTCCCCACTCGTCAACGATCAGGCCGATTTCTTTTTTAGGATCATACTTGTCCATGATGGCTCCATGACGGCGGATCAGCTCATCCATATAGAGAGTTTTGCTGAGGGTCTTATACCATACCTTATCATCAAAGTCTGTGGCGCTTCCCTTGATCTCCCAGCCTTCTGGATGGGTATAATAATGAAGAGAAAGGCCATCCATAAATCCATGCTGGAAAGGCTGGCTGTGGCGGAAGCAAGTTGACATAACTCCTTCTGTCCACTCATAGTCATCTACGTTTGGACCGCAGGCGATCTTGTAAATTTTCTTATCTGCTTTATAGTCTCTCACATAGGTCTGATATCTCCGGTACTCGTTGGCATAAAATTCCGGCGTCATATTTCCGCCGCATCCCCAGTTCTCATTGCCTACACCAAAGAAAGCCACATCCCAGGAATTTTCCTGACCGTTTTCTTTTCTCCAGTCAGCCATAGGAGATACTCCGTCAAAGGTCATATATTCTACCCACTCTGACATTTCCTGTACAGTTCCGCTGCCTACGTTTCCATTTACATAAGCCTCGCAGCCTAACTGACGGCACAGTTCAAAGAACTCATGGGTACCAAAGCTGTTGTCTTCTACAACACCGCCCCAGTGGGTATTGATGATCTTCTTTCTGTTTTCTTTTGGGCCTACTCCGTCTTTCCAGTGGTACTCATCAGCGAAGCAGCCTCCCGGCCAGCGAAGTACAGGAATTTTCATTTCCTTTAAAGCTTCCACTACGTCGGTACGCATACCGTTTACATTAGGGATCGGAGAGTCTTCTCCTACATACATTCCCTCATAGATACATCTTCCCAGGTGTTCGGAAAAATGTCCGTAGATTTCCTTGTGGATCTTACTTTTCTTTACATTTGGATTGATCACAAATTTTGTCATATATTTTCTCCTCTTTCATAAGACAATCCAAAATGACTGCCCATATAATATTCCGTATTTCTGCCTATCTATTTATTTTCCCAGACGGATCACATTCCATGAAGCTTTCTTCAGAACGCTTGTGGCAATACCGCCGTCCAGTTTTGTTCTGTCGTCAGCGTTTACAGGGTAAACCTTCTGCTCAGTCAGGCTGTTCACTGCCTTCAAGTCTTCGTTCTCCATAACAATGTGTTCTAATACTCTGTATCCTTCAAAGCTTCTCACATCTGTTGTCAGCTCTACATCTTCCTCCAGATTACGGTTTACAGCAAAGATGGTCACTTCATCTTTTTCTTCGTTGTATACAGCGATAGACTCTACGTCTGTGATCTCATCATGTTTTGCTGTAGCATGCTTTGTTCCGGAAACTACCGGCTGAAGAGCAATGCCTCTTCCGTATTTGGAAGCATGCATAAACGGATAGAAGATGGTCTGCTTCCATGCGCCCCCTGCAGCGTCTGTCATAATAGGAGCAATAACATTTACCAGCTGTGCCAGGCAGGCCATCTTTACACGGTCTGCATGTTTCAGCAGAGTGATCAGCATAAGTCCTACCAGAAGCGCATCCTCAAAGTTATAGATATCTTCCAGCATGGGCGGAGCCACCTGCCATGGATGATTCTCTGTAATGTCATCATCTGCCGCGTTGGAATGGAACCATACATTCCACTCGTCAAAACTTAAGTTCATGGTCTTTTTGCTGCGTTTTTTCGCTTTTACATAATCGCAGGTAGCGATAATGGTGCGGATAAAGTCGTCCATATCATCAGACTGAGCCAGATAATCGTTGCTGTCGTTATCTCTGTTTCCATAGTACTGATGCATGGAAATGTAATCTACATAGTCATAGGTATGGGACAGTGTAACTGCTTCCCAATCCGGGAAAGTAGGCATATCTCTGTTGGAGCTTCCGCAGGAAACCAGTTCGATCGTAGGATCGATGAGACGCATAGCCTTTGCAGTTTCCTCTGCCAGACGTCCGTACTCTTCCATAGTCTTATGGCCGATCTGCCATGGACCGTCCATCTCATTTCCCAGGCACCATACTTTAATGTTGTGAGGGTCTTTTACACCGTGTTTAATACGCAGGTCACTGTATTTGGTTCCTGATGGATGATTGCAGTATTCCAGCAGGTTGCAGGCATCTGAGATTCCTCTGGTTCCCAGGTTTACAGCCATCATCACCTGAGAATTTACCTGTTTTGCCCATTTGGAAAATTCATTTAAACCGATCTCATTTTTCTCCAGGCTTCTCCAGGCCAGTTCCAGTCTGTGAGGTCTCTCTTCCACTGGTCCAACAGAATCTTCCCAGTAGAAATTAGATACAAAGTTTCCTCCCGGATAACGGATGATGGGCACATTCAGCTCTTTTACCAGCTGTACTACGTCCTGACGGAATCCGTCGGCATCTGCTGCAGGATGTCCCGGCTGATAGATGCCCTCATATACGGCCCTTCCCAGATGTTCGATAAAAGAACCGTAAATCCTCTCGTCAACTTTGGAGATCTGGAACTCTTTATCCAGAACCATTTTTGCTCTTCTGCTCATGTGTATTTCCTCCTTATATATTTTTATATTTTTCTTAATTATTTTACTTTTATCTATATTATATTGAGATAATGCCTGTGTGTCAACAGAGGTTTTGTAAAATTTTTATCCATATTTGGTTCTAAGTAAAATACTTTTGTTGCCTAAGTCCGGATTTTCACTTATAATAATACCAAAGTTTAACTCTTATTCTATCTATAACACACCGTAACAA
>UQSX01000105.1 GCA_900543715.1 uncultured Blautia sp.
CATAGGATCAAAGGAAGTGAGAACAGGGAGGAAAGCGCGTGGAGGTTAGTTTACTGTTTAAAATAGGAGCGGTGGGAATTCTGGTGTCTGTGCTGTGCCAGATCCTGAAGCACAGCCAGAGAGAGGAACTGGCCTTTCTCACCAGTCTGGCAGGTCTGGTGCTGGTACTGTTCTGGATCCTGCCTTATATTTATGATCTGTTTCGGACGATCCAGGAATTATTCGCATTGTAAGGGGGACTGAGGATGGAAGTGGTAAGAATCGTTATGCTGGGGATGACAGGGGTGCTTCTGGGACTTTTTCTGAAAGGAACAAGACCGGAATATTCGGTCTACCTCAGCCTGGCAGCAGGGATCCTGATATTCTTCTATATGATAGATAAGCTTTCCTATCTTTTTTCTTCTGTGATGAAAATACAGGATTACCTCCCATTAGACATCAAATATCTTACCACACTTCTGAAAATCATAGGAATCACCTATATCGGCCAGTTTTCCTCGGGAATCTGCAAAGACGCAGGCTACGGTTCCATAGGAACCCAGATTGAGATTTTTACCAAACTTTATATCATGGTCCTGTCTATGCCGGTGCTCCTGGCTCTTATGGAAGCCATTCACGGCTTCCTGTCATGAGAAGGAAAAAGAGACAAAAGAGAAGGGCGCTTACAGCAGGGATCCTTTTGGGCCTTCTGGCCTTCTTTTTTTCTCCTGTGCTTGTTTCAGCCGCAGAAGAACAGAGTGAAAAGTCTCAGACAGAAGAAGAGCTGCTCCGGGAACAGGAGGAAAGCCAGGAGGCCCTTCTGGAGGGACTGGAGCTGGGGAAGATGCAGGAAGCGGTAAACGAGCTGCTGGGGGAGGAGACCTTCAGTGTCCGGGAAGCCCTGGAGCGGATACTTTCCGGAGAGGAAGTCTTTTCCTTAGATTTTCTTCTGGAAACTGTCCGGGGATTTTTATATGAGCATTTTCTGGCAGACCGGGAAGTGCTTTTTCAGGTAGTCCTGCTGGTGCTTCTGGCTGCTCTGTTTACCAATTTTACCAATGTATTTTCCGGCAGCCAGGCGGGAGAGGCCAGTTTTTATATTGTATATATGCTTCTCCTGGATCTTTTGATCCATTCCTTTGGAACGCTTAGTGCAGATCTGTCTGGAAGCCTGGAAGATCTGACCGCTTTTATGCAGGCCCTTATGCCTTCCTATTTCCTGGCAGTAACGGCGGCCTCCGGCGCAGCCACTGCCATGGTCTTTTACGAAATGGTCCTTGGGGTCATCTATCTGATACAGGTGCTTCTTTTACAAGCCGTGATCCCCGGTATCCAGGCTTATGTGATCATACAGCTGATCAACTATCTGCATAAAGAAGACTTTTTGTCTAAGCTGGCGGATCTGCTGAAGACTATTCTGGAATGGACGATGAGGACCATTACAGCGGTGGTCATCGGTATGGAACTGATCCAGAACATGGTCAGTCCGGCTCTGGATTCCCTGAAGCGGGACGCCCTGGGAAAGACAGCGGCCTCCATTCCCGGTATAGGGAATGTGATCGACGGGGCTACGGAAGTAGCCCTTGGGACCGCAGTGCTGATCCGCAATTGTCTGGGGGTTACAGGGATCGTGATCTTGGTGATCCTGGGTCTTCCCCCTGTCATAAAGCTGGCAGTGAATGTCCTCGCCTATAAACTTCTGGCAGCCCTGCTCCAGCCGGTTTCTGACAGAAGGATGACAGGCTGTCTTTTGGCTATGGGAGAAGGCTGCAGGCTGCTTTTAAAGGTGCTGCTTACCGTGGAGCTCCTTCTGTTGATCACCATTGCCATTTTGTCGGTATCTTTCATATCTCATTAAGGAGGAGTGAAGATGGCGGAAAGCATTTATTCCTGGATACAGAATCTGTCCTGCTTTTTTATACTGGCCTCTGCAGTGATGCATTTTCTGCCGGAAAACAGCTACAAAAAGTATGTACAGTTTTATATGGGGCTTCTGCTAATCCTGGTGATCCTTTCCCCGGTTTTTCAGTTCACCGGCCTGGAGGAGGAGATTGACGGCTTTGTGAAAGAATTTCAGGATACCCAGACGGAGAGAGAAGAGTGGCAGAGAAAGGCCCGGGAATGGGAGGAGTCCTGGAATGAAAGCAGGGAAGGGGAAGCCATAAAAGGGCAGGAGGTGGTTCCATGAAGTCTTTGGAAAAATGGATGAAAAAGGAAAATCTGGGAGTCCTGCTTTTAGTGGGGCTTCTGCTCCTTGTCATTGCCCTTCCAACGAAAAGTAATGAAGAAAACACAGAAACAGAGGCGGAGGATCAGGAAAGGGACCAGAACCTTCAGGATCAGGACTGGCAGACAAAGATGGAGGAACGGCTGGTGGAGGTGCTGGAACAGGTTCAGGGAGTGGGAAAAGCAGAAGTGTTCCTTACCTGTGAGGGCACCCAGGAAAAGGTGGTGGAAAAAGATGAGACAGAGACCGTCTATGAACGGGACTCCAGAGGAAATCAGACCCCCTATGTGTCTTCAGAGATCTATCCTAAAGTTACAGGAGTTCTGGTGGTGGCCCAGGGAGGGGATGATCCGGTGGTGATCCAGAATATTCAGGAGGCTGTACAGGTATTATTTCAGGTGGAAGCCCATAAAATTAAAGTAATGAAAATGAATTAGAGGAGAATGTGTATGAAAAAAATCTTCAAGAAAAATCAGGTTATCATTACGGCCCTGGCTATTATGATCGCTGTGGCGGGATACATTAATTACTCAGACGATCATCTGGGAATGGACAGCACCTTGGAAAGCCTGGGAAGCAGCGGGGATGGGGACGCCGCCCAGACAGCCTCCGACACCGATGGGATCGTAGAGGAGATTGAAAGCCTGGACTATGATCTGACAGATGAGACTGCTCTGCTGGAAGAAAACAGTCAGGCAGCCCAGGAAGAAGACGCCCAGGGCCAGGATACACAGGCCCAGTCTGAGGATACACAGGACACGGAAAATCAGGAGATAGAAGCCCAGGAGGGAACGGATACTGCAGACGCCTCAGGAGGAGATGCTGCCCAGACAGAGACTCCCGGAGAGGCAGTGCTTACCGGCGCCTCTATTTTTGCCGCCCAGGCAAAGATAAGCAGAGAGCAGGTACGTTCCGCCAATAAGGAGACTCTTTTAGAAATCATCAATAACGAAAACTTGGGTGACGAACAGAAGCAGGAAGCAGTAAATTCCATGGTAAACATGACAGACCTGGCAGAGCAGGAAGAGGCGGCAGAACTGCTTTTAGAGGCCCAGGGCTTTACAGATGTAGTCGTAAATCTTACCGGGGAAAGCGCTGATGTAATTGTGCCCCAGGCCTATATGGAAGACGCCAGCAGAGCTCAGATCGAAGATATCGTAAAGCGGAAAACCAGTGTTCCCGTGGAGAATATTGTGATCACTCCATTGGAAGAAGGAACTGAGGGAAATGAATAAAAGGCCCTTGACACCTCTGTAAGGGTATACTACAATAGCGTCAGTGTGCATTTTTGGAGAAAAACAACACCTTTAAATAGAGAAGGAGGGCCAACAGTGGCTGACTATACCAAAGAAATATCAAAAAGACGTACATTTGCAATTATTTCTCATCCGGATGCCGGAAAGACCACTTTGACAGAAAAATTCCTCCTCTACGGAGGAGCCATTAATCTGGCGGGAAGCGTTAAGGGAAAGGCTACCGCCCGTCATGCGGTTTCAGACTGGATGGAGATTGAAAAGGAGAGAGGTATTTCCGTAACCTCCTCTGTGCTGCAGTTTAACTATGATGGTTACTGCATAAACATATTGGATACTCCGGGACATCAGGACTTTTCAGAGGATACCTACCGTACTCTTATGGCTGCAGACTCTGCAGTCATGGTCATTGACGCATCCAAAGGTGTGGAGGCCCAGACCAGAAAGCTTTTTAAAGTATGTGCTATGCGGCATATTCCTATCTTTACTTTTATTAATAAGATGGATAGGGATGCCAACGACACCTTTGACCTTTTAGACGATATCGAAAAAGAACTGGGAATCCCTACCTGTCCGGTAAACTGGCCTATCGGCTCCGGAAAGAAGTTTCGGGGAGTTTATGACAGAGAGACCAGAAAGGTCCTGACCTTTTCTGATACGATGAAAGGCACCAAGGAAGGTATCGAGGAAGAAGTGGGGATTGAAGAAGCCCGTCTGGACGAAGTCATTGATCCGGATCAGAAAGAGCAGCTTTTAGAAGAGATCGAACTGCTGGACGGAGCCAGTGCAGAGTTTGACCAGGAGAAAGTAGACAAAGGAGAACTGTCTCCGGTGTTTTTTGGTTCCGCTCTTACCAACTTCGGCGTAGAGACCTTTCTGAAACATTTCCTGAAGATGACCTCCTCTCCTCTGCCCAGAATGTCAGATGAAGGAGAGATCGATCCCATGGATTCAGATTTCTCTGCCTTTGTTTTTAAGATCCAGGCGAACATGAACAAGAACCACAGAGACAGGATCGCATTTATGCGGATCTGTTCCGGAAAGTTTGAAGCCTCTGCAGAAGTTTATCATGTCCAGGGGAATAAGAAAATGCGCCTGTCCCAGCCTCAGCAGATGATGGCTCAGGACCGCCATGTGGTAGATGAAGCCTATGCAGGAGACATCATCGGCGTCTTTGACCCGGGGATCTTTTCTATCGGCGACACCGTCTGCGCTCCGGGAAGAAAGATCCGGTATGAGGGAATTCCTACCTTTGCCCCGGAACATTTCGCCAGGGTGCGGCTTTTAGACAGTATGAAGAGAAAACAGTTTGTAAAAGGCATCAACCAGATCGCCCAGGAAGGTGCTATCCAGATTTTCCAGGAGATCATGGGAGGCATGGAAGAGATCATCGTAGGAGTAGTAGGTGTGCTCCAGTTCGACGTGCTGAAATACCGTCTGGAAAATGAATACAATGTGGATATCCGTCTGGAGTCTCTGCCTTATGAGCACATCCGCTGGATCGAGAACAAGGAAGAAGTGGATGTGAAGAAGCTGACGGGAACTTCTGATATGAAGAAGGTTATGGATCTGAAAGGAAATCCGCTGCTTCTGTTTATCAACAGCTGGAGCATTGGAATGACTTTAGACAGAAATGAAGGTTTAAAGCTTGCAGAATTTTCCAAGAACTGAGAATGGGAAGGAAAAGCGGTTTTTTGCGGGAAAAGCAAAAAACCGCTTTTAATTTTGTAAGGCTTTTGGTATAATAAATCACAGGATATTTCCTGTTAGGAGGTAGAAAAATATGGCGGAAGACAGAAACGTATATAAGATACATGACAACGGCTCTCTTGGAGAAGTACAGATCGCCGATGAGGTAGTGGCCATCATCGCCGGACTGGCTGCTACAGAGGTAGAGGGCGTGGATTCCATGGCTGGAAATATTACCAACGAACTGGTAGGAAAGCTGGGTATGAAGAACCTTTCCAAAGGCGTGAAGGTAGACGTGCTGGAGGATGTGGTATGCGTAGACCTGGCTTTGAATATTAAATATGGATACAATATCCTGGAGACCAGCAAGACTGTCCAGGAAAGAGTAAAGGCAGCCATTGAGAACATGACAGGGCTGACTGTTTCCGATGTAAACGTGCGCATTGCCAGCGTGGAAATCGAAAAGACAAAATAGTAGTTCATTTTCCCAGGCAGCGAGCCAAGCGGGGTTGTTGATTGACAAGTAAACATCTAAAAGAGCAGAGAAGTAAGGTGTCTTTTTTAGAGGCACCTTTTTCTTTTTGAAGGAGGAAACCATGGGAAGAAGAGAAATGAGAGAACATATCTTTAAGCTTCTGTTTTTAAGGGAGTTTAATGAAGCGGAGGAAATGCCTCAGCAGATAAAGCTGTATTTTGATGCCATGGAGGACCTGGGTCCCACAGAGCAGGCTTACATGGAGGACAAATACGGAAAGGTACGGGAACATCTGGAAGAGATCGACAATCTCTTAAATGAAAAATCCACAGGATGGAAAACAAAGAGAATGAGCAAAGTGGATTTAAATATCCTTCGTCTGGCCGTGTATGAAATGAAATATGACGAAGATGTTCCGGTGAAAGTTGCCATCAATGAAGCTGTGGAGATCAGCAAGACCTTTGGAGGAGAGGATTCCGCTTCCTTTATTAACGGAATTCTGGGAAAAGTAGCAAGAGAGGCGTTATGAACAGCATCTATTCCGTAGGACAGGTCAATACTTATATTAAGAACATGTTTAATCAGGATTTTATGCTGAACCGGATCTATATTAAGGGGGAAGTGTCCAACTGTAAGTATCATACCTCGGGGCACATTTATTTCTCCCTGAAAGATGAAACGGGAACCATATCCTGCGTAATGTTCGCCGGCCAGAGAAAAGGCCTGGCCTTTCCTATGAAAAACGGAGACCGGGTTGTGGCGGGAGGCAGTGTCAGCGTCTATGAAAGAGACGGAAAATACCAGCTTTACGCCAAAGAGATTACCCTGGAGGGTGCGGGGCTTCTCTATGAGAGATTTCTGGCCCTGAAAAAAGAACTGGAAGAGATGGGAATGTTTGCCCAGGAGTACAAACAGCCTATTCCCAAATATGCCCGGAAAGTAGGGGTGGTCACTGCCCCTACCGGTGCCGCCATCCAGGACATCCGGAATATTGCGGGAAGGCGGAATCCCTATGTACAGCTGATCCTTTATCCGGCTCTTGTCCAGGGAGAAGGCGCCGTCCAGAGCATTGTAAAAGGCATCCAGACCCTGGACAGACTGGGCGTAGATGTTATAATTGTAGGAAGAGGAGGAGGCTCTATAGAAGATCTGTGGGCCTTTAACGAAGAAGCGGTAGCCAGAGCGATTTTTGACTGCAGGACTCCGGTGATCTCCGCTGTAGGACATGAGACAGACACAACTATAGCGGATTATGTGTCAGACCTGCGGGCACCAACTCCTTCCGGAGCAGCGGAGCTGGCTGTGGCAGATATCCGGACTCTTTTTGATACCCTGGAAAATTACCGGAAGAAAATGGACCGGGCAATGGAAAATCGATTGCTGCTTCTGCGGCAGGATCTGAAGAATTATCAGCTCCGTCTAAGACACGGCAGTCCCGGCTACAGGATCCAGGAAATGCGTACCCATCTGATGGACTGCGAAGGAAAACTGGACAGCGCTATGAGAAATCAGATCTACCTGGCAAGGCAGAGACTGAATATCTATATTGAGCGGATGAAGGGACTCTCCCCTTTGGATAAGCTGAACCAGGGCTTTTCCTTTGTGGAGGACAGCCAGGGCCATGGGGTCAACAGCATTTCCCAGGCTCAGATCGGGGACAGACTGATGATCCGTGTCACAGACGGAACTTTTGAGACAGAGGTAAAGAGAAAAAAAAGAGAAGAGAGGAATACAGGAGATGGACCGGACAGAAAACAGCAGACAGGAAACCACCATTGAGGAATCCTTAAAAGAGCTGGACGGCATTGTGGAAAAGCTGGAAAGCAGGGATATTTCTCTGGAAGAATCCTTTGCCATGTATCAGAAAGGCATGGATCTTTTAAAACAGTGCAGCAAAAAGATCGATACTGTTGAGAAAAAAATGTTGAAAGTAAATGAAGATGGTGAATTCAGTGAATTTTAGAGAAGAGTTGGAAAGAAGAACGGAGAGGGCAGAGCAGATCATCCGGAAATTTCTTCCTGCGGAAGAGGGATTTTCAAAAAATCTCATAAAAGCCATGAATTACAGCATGGAGGCAGGAGGAAAAAGACTCAGACCTATTTTTCTGGGAGAGATGTATCAGGTCTGCGGCGGACAGGGAGAACTGGCAGAGCCTTTTATGGCAGCTATTGAGATGATACACACCCATTCCCTGATCCATGATGATCTCCCTGCCATTGATAATGATGAATACCGCCGGGGGAAAAAGACCACCCATGTGGTGTTTGGAGAATCTGCGGCTATCCTGGCGGGAGATGCGCTTTTAAATTACGCCTATGAAACAGCCTTTCAGGCTTTTGCCATGGCAAAAGATGATAAAGACCTCCAAAGGACGGCCAGGGCTTTAGAGATTCTGGGGAGAAAGACCGGAATCCGGGGAATGCTGGGCGGCCAGGGCGTAGACGTGGAAAATGATGGAAAGCCCTTGAAAAGGGAGATGCTGGATTATATTTATATCAATAAGACTTCAGCTCTTATCGAGGCCTCCCTTATGGCAGGAGCCGCTCTGGCAGGGGAGGAAGACCTGGACAGCATTGAAGCCATCGGAAGATATGTCGGCCTGGCCTTTCAGATCCAGGATGATATCCTGGATGTGACCGGCAGCCAGGAAGTAATCGGCAAGCCGGTGAACAGTGATGAGAAGAACAAGAAGACCACCTATGTGACCCTGGAGGGTCTGGACAAGGCAAAGAAGGACGTGGAACAGATATCCGCGGAGGCCATTGAGGAGCTGGGTAAACTTCCGGGCAACAACGAGTTCCTGGAGCAGTTAATCCATGTGCTGATTAACAGGCAGAAATAAGCCGGTGCAACTATTTGGAGAACCATCAATATGATATTGGAACAGATTAAAGGGCCGGAGGAGCTGAAAGCCCTTCCGCCCGGGGATTTAAAAACGCTGGCTCAGGAGATACGTGAATTCCTGATAGAGAAAATCAGCCATACAGGGGGCCATCTGGCCTCAAACCTGGGCGTGGTGGAGCTGACCATTGCCCTTCATACTACCTTTAACCTGCCGGAAGATAAGCTGATCTGGGATGTGGGCCACCAGTCCTATACCCACAAGATACTGACCGGCAGGATGGCTGATTTTGATGAGCTCAGGCAGTATGGGGGCTTAAGCGGCTTTCCCAAACGCAAGGAAAGCCCGTATGATTCATTTGATACAGGGCACAGTTCCACGTCCATATCCGCAGGGCTGGGGATTGCCCTGGGCAGGGATTTAAAAGGGCTTGATTATAAGGTGGTGTCCGTTATCGGCGACGGGGCGCTTACAGGCGGGATGGCCTATGAGGCGCTTAATAATGCCGCAAGGATGAAGAGGAATTTCATCATTGTCCTCAATGACAACAAAATGTCCATATCGGAGAATGTAGGGGGCATGTCCCGTTACTTAAACGGTCTGCGTACAGGCAGCGGATACAATGACTTAAAGAAGAATGTGGCAGATGCCCTGGACCGGATACCGGTGGTGGGATCTGTGATGATAGATAAGATCAAGCGCACCAAGAACAGCATCAAACAGCTGTTCATACCAGGCATGCTTTTTGAAAATATGGGCATTACCTATCTGGGGCCGGTGGACGGACATAATATCCCCGCCCTGTGCAAAGT
>UQSX01000106.1 GCA_900543715.1 uncultured Blautia sp.
TTTTCTCTTCCGCCAGCTTTTCATAGAGGAAATGGAGCCGGATGAAGTAGCCCGGAAAAACGGGATCAAAAGGGAAAACCTTTACAACCGGATCTCCAGAGGAAAGAAGAAGATCCGCAGACACTTTCCCCAAACAGGCCAGGAGAAAGGAGGCGCTGATTATGAGAGATTTATATGAGGTATTTAACGATTTTAATCTGGAAGAAGAAAAAGATCTGGAAGTTATGAATGATCTGGAAAAGCAGAAGTGGAAGAAAAAGCTGAGAAAAGAGATTAAAAAGCCGGTGAAAACGGGAAGAAAAGTAGCTGTCAGCGCAGGCTGTCTGGGAATCGCCGCAGGGTTGTTTTTCACAATGTCAGATTCTGAAGTGATGGCAAAGGCGAGAAAGGCTGTAGAGGACAGCTATCGGAGCATTGCTATTTGGATTATTGGGACGCCTAGGGAGAATGACTATGTTCAGGAAGTTTACGGAAAAGATACGGCTAACGGGAGAGAAGTAACTATCGTAGATATGATCGCAGATGAGGATTTGCTCCAGATTTCTTATAAGGATCGGGACCTGACTATAGAAAATTTCGAGGCAGCGGGATATCTCGATGAGGATATGGAAAAAAGGACGGACAGTACGAAATATTCTTTAGACGCCCAGCTTTTGGTAGACGGAGAGATTGTAGGAGAGGGATGGATTAATTCTTATAGTCTGCGGTTTAATACAAACGCTATTGATAATACCTTTTCTATTTATACAGGAGATTATGGCTGTGACCTGTCCGAGGTGGAAGAGGCGGAACTGATTTTAAAAGAAAGATATTATCCAGATACGGAAGAGTGGAGATTTCATCTGAATTTACAGAAACGGAACTTGAAAAATACAACTAGGGAACAAGAATTAGATGAAACCTATACAATGCCTGATGGAAGGATCATTCACATTTATAAATATGCTGAGAACGAAGGGGGCAGAAAGCTCTATGTGAAAACAGAAAAGCCAGAGGGCTGGGATCCAAATGAAGACTGGAGCGGAATTTTAGACTTAACAGGAGTGACGGATAAATACCGGAAAGTAAAGTTTGAGCATGAAGCAGGGGACGTCTATCTTATAGATCGAAGTATTGATAGTGATACCAGAAGTATTGCCATTACTCCGGGCGTAATTCCTCTGGGAGAACCAGGAGAGTCCCTTCCTGAGGACGGCACACCTATAGGCGAAAGCTTTACCATACAGGTAAATAATTGACATCCCCGGGAATCCAAAGGTAAGATGGAGATAGTATGACAGTCTTGTGAAAAAGGCAGGGCTGCGGGAGGTGAAGAGATGGAAGGGACGCAGCTTCATATTATCCCCAGTATTTACCTGGACAATTATCTGAATGATTTTGAAGAACTGATGGTAAAATATGGAGCCCGGGAAAAGAAGATCGAAAAGGGAAGCTACCTGACCCAGTATGGTGTAATCAATAACACTGCCTATTATGTGAAGAAAGGGATCATCCATCTGTCCCTGGGCATGAGCAGGGAAGAAAGTCTCTGAATATGTTCGGACCGGGCACCATTTTCCCGGTGGGTATAGAGATCCATGAGTTCCGGGTGGAATATGAAATGAGCATCCAGGTCCCACAGGAGGTTAGGATTTATTATAGAAACGGAAAAACAGAACTTCTGGAAATCCCCGGGACGGAGAATAACATGGTCTATGAGGCCCGGGAATTTCTGAGACTTATAGAAGAAAAGGACTATAACCATAAATACCTGGAAAATTTCCGTCTGGAGATGGAGCTGATGGATGAAGTGCGAAGACAGCAGAGAATTGTTTTCCCGGCAGACGAAAATTAGGGGCTTCTTGCTTTACAGAGACAGGAAAGATATAATGACGGTATGATGATTTTGAGAAAAGAGGAAACAAAATGATATACGTCAGTCATCTTCTGCCTGACAGAGAAATGGCAGAAGTCCTGGAACAAACGGGAGCAGGAATAGAAAGTATAGATTTTTCTATTGCGGAAAATCTGGATAACCTGAAAGAGAATATTTTGGACTACAGAGGGAGACTGAGGGCCATGGGGGCAGAACATCTTACCATCCATGGCCCGTTTCTGGATCTGAATCCCATGACCTTTGATTCACGGATACGTCAGGCGACTATGCTGCGCTACGCACAGGCATACGAGGCGGCGGCAGAACTGGGAGCAGAAAAAATCGTTTACCATACCTGTTATCACCCGGATATTTATCTTCTTACAGGCTGGGCCCAGCGTACGGCAGAGTTTTATCAGGAGTTTCTGGAAAACAGAAAAGGGATTAAAGTGGTCTTGGAAAACGTTTTTGACAGAACCTGGGAGCCGATGCTGGAAGCAGTTCTCCTGGTGAAATCACCGGACTTTGATATTTGTCTGGACATCGGACATGCCCATTGCTATTCTCCGAAACCAACAGAAGATTGGGTAAATGGATTGAAGGAACATATTTCCCATATTCATGTACATGACAATCTGGGAGACAGGGATTCTCATATGGCGTTGGGACAGGGAAATATCCCTCTGGAAAAGACCTTGCTGCCGTTGCTTCTGGAAAACCCGTCCGCTACTTTTGCCATAGAATGTGGGGAAAAGGAGGCGGTTCTGAAGTCTTGGGAGAAAATCAGAAAACTGAAAACACATACAGAAAATTTTCTTGCAATAACAAATAAGATATGATAGATTATTTTTAAAATATGCATAGGATATTTTGTCAAGTGAGCGGTATGTGAGTACGCTTGAAAAGGGAACGAAGTGCAAATCTTCGGCGATCCGGTCACTGTAAATATGGAGTCTGCTTTTGAAGGCCATTGCAGAATATGTGAGAAGGCGAAAGCAGGCAGGGATGTATAAGCCAGGAAACCTGCTTGACAAAAAGATGAAGCTTCCAGGTAGAGCAAACATCTTAACATACTGCTAGGCTTGTTTTTGCAGGCTCTTTTGCTGTGTTCGGTAAAAATAAGGCGATGAAGAAACTGTCTGTCGTTCCATTCTGGAAGTATCACAAATGCAGAATACGATTAAAGAAGGGGACGGGAGATATGGTATACAGCACACTGACCAGGAAGAATGTATGTGGACAGATAACAGAGGAATTCTATGTAGATGAAGCCTATGATACGGTAGGAAAAGAAGCTTTTAAAAACAGCATAAAAGTAAGGCGGGTTTATCTGAGCAATATCCGAAAAATAGAAACAGAAGCATTCTGGGGCTGCACTTCTTTGCTGACAGTAGATATGCCCAAAACATCCAGGATAGGTAAAGGAGCATTTGCCGGGTGCAGTAATCTCCGGTCAGCAGTTTTCCCGGAAGTATTTTCGCTTTTGGGAAAAGGAGTTTTTTTAAAATGCAAGAGACTGGGGAAAGCGATTTTTCAAAACAACAGAAACTGTAAAAAGATTCCGTCCCAGTCATTTGCCGAATGCAGGCAGCTGAAGGTTTTGCAGCTTCCAAACCAACTTGCGTCCATCGAAGAGCAGGCATTTTATAAGTGCGAGGCTTTGGAAAAAATTATTCTTCCGGATTCGCTGAAGGTTGTGGAGAGCAAGGCTTTTTATCAGTGTGGATTAAAAGAAATAGAGCTTCCGGATGGACTTGAAAAAATAGGGGACAGTGCCTTTTTAAAATGTAAGAAATTAAAATATATCCGTATCCCATCCAGCGTCAGGGAAATCGGCAAATGGGCTTTTCATGGATGCGGGGAGTTAGAGTGCCTTGAAATAACCCATGATCCAGAGGTGATCGGCGAATGGATAACGAATAAAAACTGTACGATTAGGTGCAGAAAGGGAAGTAAAGCGGAAGCATATGCAGAAAAATATGGAATGAAGATTATCTTGCTCCCGTAAGAATATATAACAAAGTACTGTAAAAATATCAGGGATTGACAATTATCCGCTTATGTTTTATGATGTTTTAAACTTATAAAATATCGACAGGATTTTTGAGGCATATAGATAATATAAGATCTGTTCAAACGAACAGAAGTATTGAAAAGATATAATTTCATAACGTGAAACAGCCGCATGAAGCGATAATAGGGAATCCGGTGGAATTCCGGAGCCAAACAGGAGAAGCATCCTGATGTGTGGAATAGCCCATCATACCTGCTGTCTTATGGAATATGACGTGAAAATCGTCAGAACCGTGGGAAGAGTGCAGGTATCGGTAAGAAATTTGACGGTTGATCAAAGCCTTTCTACGGATTCGTAGAAAGGCTTTTTTTTGCGGTATGGACAGGCTTCTGAAATCTGAAGAAGGGGTGAGCATGTATGAGACGATTCAGGGGAGGATAGCAGAAAAAACAGGCATAATAATGAACATAGGAGGAAGAAGATGAAGAAAAAATGGAAGCGTATTCTAACGATAGTCATGACTTTTGTCATGCTTGCCGGAGTTTTGCCGGTATATGCTGAAAATGGAGAAAATCAGGCGACAGACAACGGCCAGTCATTCTGGCTGCAGGAATATGATCTGAATAGCGGTCAGGAGACCGACAAGGCCTGGTATCCGGATGAAAGCGGGTTGATTGAAGTACCACTTCTGGACCGGACAACGAAAAACAACAGCCCTCTTCAGAGCTATACGGAATACGGCATAGCTCTGAAGGATGTGGATGGACTGGATGAATGGAACCTGTATCTGGATTTTAACGGCATCCGGGAAGGCAGCGATTATGATTACAGCACAACGGAGTACGGCACCTTTGGCATTTCTGCTGATCTGAAAGCCGCTCTGGACAGTGCGCTCAGCCAGCAGGGATCTGCAGAGTTCAAAATTGAGTATAAGGGCGCAACCTATACCGTACGCCTTTTGAACGAGCATGATCAGGGAGATCAGCCGGAAGGACCTGATCAGACAGAGGCTGTACAGCATGTTATAGATCTCATCAATGCCATCGGAGAGGTAACTGAGGAAAGCGGCGATGCCATTAACGCAGCCCGTGCAGCTTACGATGCCCTGACTGCAGAGGAGCAGGAACAGGTTTCTAATTACGATGTTCTGGAGGCGGCAGAAGAGGCCTATAAAAATCTGTCGCCGGAAGACGTAACAGAAATTTATGACGAAGAAGGGCTGCGGAAAATAGGAGCTGACGGAAATTACCGTCTTATGTCTGACATCGAACTGACAATACCGTGGACGCCTGTCGGCTCTTTTGCCGGAACCCTGGACGGAAACGGCCATATCATCAGTGGGATTCAGATTTCCGGAGCAGGGTTCTTCTCTACCACAGAAGAAGGAGCCGTGATACGGAACCTGGGACTGGAAGGTTCCGTGAACCATACGGGATTCAGCCCGGCAGGCGCCCTGGTGGGACGGGTAAACGGCACCACTACCATCACCGGGTGTTATACGAATGTGGCGGTAACAGCAGATTCCATGGAAAATGTGGGCGGAATCGTAGGCGAAGCCAAGGCAGCCTGCATAATCGAAAACTGTTATTCCCTGGGAACATTGACAGGAGGAACCAGCTTTGCTTACGCTGGAGGAATTATCGGAAGAAACGGAAGCACGGAAACAACAGTCAGCAACTGCTATACCACTGCAGCTAAAGCGGTGGGATATTCCGATGCCGCACCGGGAAGCAACAACTACTGCACATCCGGAGACGATGCATATGCGTCACAGATCCCGGAGGATATGGATGAATTTTTAAGCGCTCTGAATAACGGAGGAGATGCCTATAAAGCGGGAAATGCCGGCGGTCTCGGCTATCCGGTATTATCCTGGCAGAGAACAGAAGTTTCAGATGATGAAGCGGCGGCAGCGGCAGTGGAAGCGCTGATCGATGCCATCGGAGAAGTGACAACGGAGAGCGGGGATGCAATCGCAGCGGCACGTGAAGCGTACGACGCCCTGACAGACGGACAGAAAGCGCTGGTTTCAAATTATGAAACGCTGACTGCGGCGGAGGAGGCCTACGCAGCCCTGGACGAGGAACCCCAGTCTTCCGTGAAAGTATATTATGTACTGCCCGGCGGGGATCCGCAGGAAGTCCAGGCGGGCGATACCGTCTATATCGCCCCGGAATATGCAAGCGGACAGGTACAGCTGTATTATGAGGGCGTGCCGGCGGAAGAGTCCAGTATGAGCGGTATGCGCTTTGGAGATAGTAATTTCTACCGGGTGGGAAACAGCCTGTACTTTACGGATGCGGCGGTTTCCTCTAAAGTAGATGTTGTACATTACAACAGCAGCTATCAGGTAGATAAAGTATATTTCAGCTTTTCGCTGACCCGGGAAGACCCGGATATTGCGAAGGAGCCGTCTGTAACCTACCATCAGAACTCGGGGAACAGAAGCATTACCCTGGATAACGGGTACCGCTTTGCCATTCCTGCAGGAGATACCGGAAAATTCAGCTACCAGAACGTGGCAGACGCCAGTGAATGGGTTTCTTCCAACCCGGAGGTGGCAGCTGTACAGCCGGATGGCACGCTGACAGCAGCAGGCGCAGGTGAAACGACGGTTTCTCTGAATAACGCAGAAGGAGAGGCTATTTACAGTTATACTGTAGAAGTCGCAGATCTGAAAGTTTATTATGAAAACGGTGCTACCGGTGAAAGGACGGAAATAGAGAACGGCTCTACATTTACCATCCCCACTTCCGGAAACGGGAAAATCGTGATGGAAGGCTATACGCCGGGAGCTGGAAAAACAACGGTATGGGATGTGCTGGATGAGGAAAGCTGGAATAAAGGTGTCGCAGTATCATATAACGGCAGTGTGACAGTGACATCTCCAGATACAGTAGAGGTGGCCTTAAAAGGCAGTAAAGCCCCATATCTGATCGGCACCTATGATTTTATCCTGTTCCGTTTTAAACTGCAGGCCGTCACCTATGAGATAGAGGAACTCCGGGCGGAGATCAATGGTGAGACTGTAGAAGACGGAGGCAGCTGGACCATGAATGGCAGCGAATCCATAGAACTCCGGCTTTACGGAAAATATCAGGGAGCAGAGGAATTTGTCAGTCTTTCCAGAGCAGATTATGAGATCCAGGGCAATGATCAGATGGTAGTTTCCATCTATGACAATGGTACATACGTTGAATTTGCCGAGCCTGGAGAAGGAGATCTAACAATAACATATGGTGAGGGGCAAACGTACACGATCCATATGGAATCTACATATGTCCCGATAGAAAGCATGGAGCTGGAGCTTCCGGAAACCTTCCCGCTGCATCGGCTGAATTATGCCCTTGGAAACGGCGATAATTATCAGGGACTTCAGCAGAATATACTGAATGCGGCTCTGACCGTCACTCCCGCAAATGCAAGCTATATCCACGACGTACAGTGGAGCAGCAGCGACGAAACGATAGGAGAGTGGTGGAATACTTATGAGAATGGAATCATCGGCCATAATGCAGGAACGATAACGGTCACCGCCTCTGTGCAGGATGGAGATAACCTTGTTTCCGCAAGTGACGATGTGACTTTTTACTGGGAACATCCTATTGAAAAACTGGAAGCCGGAGAAGATGAGCTGACGATCCAGGTAGGGGAACAGGCGTCCCTGCCTATCGTTTATACCCCGCAGCAGCCGTCCCAGGCCCTGATCACTTGGACCCAGGAAGGTGACGGAGAAGTGGAAGTTACCCGTGGGGTGAATAGCGAGTATGACTGGTTCTCCAATACCAACTATTATGTGACAGGCGTAAAGGAAGGAACCGTTACTATTACAGGAACCCCGGCTGCGGCTGCAGAGGGTACAAGCCCGTCCGTAACATTTACCATTCATGTGGGAAGCGGCGGAGAGAAACCGGTGCTTCCGGATACCACAGAACTTGTAAGCACCTGGAAGGAGTCTATCCAGCAGTACTACGAAGGCTCTGAACCATCCTGGACATATGGGATGGAGTGGAACATCATCGCTCTGGAGCGTGCCGGTATCCACATGGGAGTGGATAAAGAGGCTTATCTTGCTTCTGTAAAGGAGGAGCTGGCAGACGAGTACGGTGATCTGACGGCTGACGGAAAGCCCACGGATCTGGAAAGAACAGCCCTGGCTATGTATGCCCTGGGACTTGACCCCAGAAACATTGAGATGGAGGACGGAAGTGCGGTAGACCTAATCCAGTGGATACTGGACAGCGAGAGGATCAGCGAAGGCGCCAATGAGGTGGCTTACGCATTGCTGGCGGTAGATGCAAATGCAGCAAATATTCCAGAGGGAAGCAGATGGAACCGGGATACTCTGGTAGAGGAACTCTTATCCTTCCAGGCAGATGACGGAAGCTTTGTGCTTTCCAAACCGGTGTCCGGAACAGGATCCATAGATATGACGGCCATGTCCCTCCAGGCTCTGTCCAGATATACAGACCGGGAAGATGTACAGGCAGCTGTCGATAAAGGGCTGGACTACCTGAAGCGAAATATCAACATGGGCGACTATGGTACAGTGGAATCTAACGATCAGGTGATCGTAACGCTGCTGATGCTGGGTATTGACCCCTCGGATGAGGACAGTGGATTTACGTCCTGGGGTGCGAATATTTTTACCGCAACAGATGAGTACAGAATCGAAAGCGGCGGTTTCGCCCATACGAAGGGCGGTGCCGTAAATGAAATGGCTACGCAGCAGACCCTTCTGGCCGTGGCGGCCTGGGAGAGATTTGCGGCAGGAGAAAATGATATCTATGATATGACCGACGTTATGGGCGGCGAAGAACCAGAGGAGCCGGAAGGACCTTCTGAGGAGGATAAGAATGCAGCCGCAGATGTAGATGCCTTGATCGACAGCATCGGCGAGGTGACCCTGGACAGTGGAGAAGCCATCCAGGCGGCCAGAGATGCCTATGACAAACTGACAGATACCCAGAAAGACCTGGTGACCAAGC
>UQSX01000107.1 GCA_900543715.1 uncultured Blautia sp.
TAATTCGTAGTCCAATAAGTTGATATCGGCAACCGAGCAATTATTTCTACATTCTCATTTTCGCCAACTTCAGCATTAAAAGCATTTAAGATTTCCTGATTTATACTTCCTCTGGATCCTGATTCGTTTCTATAATACTGGGCAACTGACAGATAATCCTTTTCTTTTTCAATATCAAGTTTCACATTTTTAGCCAGTGGTCCCAAAAGATTTTTCCAATCCACATAACCGCTCCAGCAAATATCCCCGCATTCCCTTCCCGTATTGCCTGGGTAAATTTATTGATCAATACCTCTCTTAATACTTCCATCTTTTTCCTCCCAGCTCAACATATTCATACATCGCGCATTTATCTTCCAAATCTTGCTTATATGTATCTCTAGTTGCTATTGTATCACCTCTTTTGGTTATTCGCAATTACTTCGCCAAAGTGTCTAATCTAATTCGGCAAATCCTTTAACAGTCTTTTCCCTATTTCTTCCAAATCAATACGTTTAAAATCATGTCCGTCATCTCCATCAAGAACTATCATGAGTATTTCACGGTGCAAATGATTTTTATAATAGTCTAGTTCGAACGACACCCATTCTGAACTTCTGGATCTATCAGAACTCAAATACAAAAGATATTTGGATTGTTTCATTCTTACCTTCAATACTTCCTTTGTATAATCAGAAACCATTGACCGTTTTAGAAATTCATTATCCGAAGTCCAGTCAACATAACAACTCAGCCCCTGGCTATTAGCTTTTGTCACTACTGACCGGACAAATTCTCTATCCTTACTGCTGTGAGATATGAACAAATCATAACATTTTACACCCTGAACAGATTTATTATCTTGTAATTTCTCCGCAAGCGCTTGCGGTGTTCCATAGAAAGTGCTTTTCTCTATCTGATAGGATTTCTTTTTTCCTTTAAATCCTTTTCTCAACTTGACATAATGCCCACTTGTTTGTAAATGCATAAATGCAAGTTTTCGGATTTGATTATTTCGTTCGCTGTCGTTTAGACGCCAAAAGAATTGTATTGCCTTTTCACATTCAAATTTTTGGATTTCTTTGAAAATCTCCATTTTATCGTTTGTACTATTATGGTGATCATGGTATGCATAAATCAGTGCATCAAGAAATTCTGGAGCAACTCTTTGAGAATCTTCTGTATACGCCTCAATACGCTGCTGTCTCTTTTTTATCTTCCCATCCCTTCGTGCCCTTAATGCATTCGCTTTTTCCATTCTAAGTTGTTCATTATAATTCTGTTTATGTTTTTCACGAAATCCTTTGCTTAAAAGGTATTTAACCTTCATAAGTGAAAAAAAATATTCTTCCGGTTTCAACGGATTATATCTTGTCTTGCCCCTTTTCTGTTTTAAAAATTTATCTTTCTCAGAATAAACCTTCCATCTTTCACAGATTTCCTCCCACTCAAAAGGATAGTAGTCTTTAAATGCTTGCAAAAAATCATTTCCAGTATAACCTGGTTTTAGAGTCTCGACCACAAGCTCTAAAGGCCACCTCAAGCGTTTGGCAAACCTAACCAGCTCACCCTCATATTTTCTCTTAGCTTTTCCCGGCATAATCCATCTCCTCTATGTTTCTCTGCAATGCTTTGACTCCCAAAACTACAGTTTGTATTTTTAACCTTTCATTGAAAAATGCCATTCAATTCTTCAATCAAATTTTCAATCAATTCCTTGTTTCTCTCATAAGATCCCCTCCTGACCTGTACCTTCCGTTTTACATCATCATAAGTAAATTCCTTTCCTCCTGCTTTTTTCTTTTCAAGGGCGATTTCTGTATACCGCCGCCGGATCCATTCCTCCTGTGTTTCACAGACTTCATCAAAAAACTTCTGCATCTCTGGCAGGTAGCGAAGTCTGCCGTATATATCATCCCTGTTTATTCCAGCCGCCCTCGCCAGCCAGCTGATAGTCACACGTTTCCGTTTATCCCCGGATGACTGTATTTCTGCATATGCCGCCTTTAATTCTGCAAGAGCTGCTTCTCCCCATTCGTTCCATCTTGGCTTGTCATACTCATGGATCAGCCTGGTATGTATCCAATCCGGTTCTTTACGGATCAGCCATTCATACGCTCCGGGAACACTCTCTTTCAAATCCCGGCAGGACATTATAGGTGTCTTTTGTAATTCTTCCTGGACACACCGTTTGTAATAATCCGTTTTCTCCTCACTCTTATCAACGCTGCAAGAATAATAACTCGCTTTACGCCTTTTCTTTACATCAATCCCATTCTTTTTGGCATACTGTCCTACGGTATTGGCTCCAACGCCCAGCATATCAGCAATTGCATTCAATGACAATCCAGGATCGGAAAGATATTCTTTCAAATGCTGTTCATATATAAAACCTCTATTAGAAATACATGGATTTTTCAGGTATTCCTCAAAACTCTGTCCTGGATCTGACCTGCGGTAGCGCATCCCGCAGTGCGGGCATTCAAACCATGCCCATATCTCGTCCCGTTTTTTACAGATTTCTACCTGTATTGCACCATCTTTCCGATAATGGCTGCATAGTTTATTCGCACACGGCCAAGGGCCACTCCCATATGGAAGTTCTGCTTTTACTTCTATATTAAAGAAGTTTTCCACTGTGCCTGCAAAGAACCGCATCAGCAGGATATGGTGGAGCGGGCGGAGATTGAATCCAATACTTTCCTGCAGGTATCTCAGCCAATACAAAGGATCTCCGTCATATGGAAGCAGCTCTGTAATGAATGCCTCATCATATTTCGCCATGAAATCGTGCCTCAGGCCATCCCTGTTTGTGCTTGTCCCATGGAAGTCAACGTAATCCCTTGCTTTCATGAGTTCCCTGTATTTACTGCTGATTGGCTGATGCCCGCCAAATTTTCTCCCATGTTCCAACAGCCAGGCTGTCTCCTGTGCAATGGCTAGGTATTCTTCCCTATACTCATACCGTAATTCCTGCCATTCCGTCTTGTTTTCCATATTACGCAGGATATAAGATGCAGGATATATCCTCACCCTCATCCCCTCAAAGGGAGCGCTACTGTTTTTAACGCCACATCCATGCTTCGGACAAATTTTTACTCCCGGCAGCTGTGGTAGCCTGTGCCAATAAGTTTCACCATATTTTTTTATGTCCTCTTTGGCACATTCGGGGCAATAACGGAGATATTGCCCTGCTGAAACATATTTACACTTTCCTATCATTCTGCGTGTCAAATCTTCAATGCCATTCTCCGGTATTCCATCCTGAATCGCTTCTTCCATCTGCTGGTATACATCATTCACATATGAGATAGAGTGGTAAGGATACGCTGTATGCTCACAAATTAGCTGTCTTCCGGTAATGCCACTGTCCAGATTGACCCAATAATCAAGACGTTCCAGCTTTCTTGGAAAATAAACCATCGATACCAGCAATGATCTGTCACATCCAAAAAACAGCTTTGTCGCCGCCATTGGAGAACTAATTCCGCTCCGGACATAATAGCGGCAAAAAATACTGTAAAAGCATTCATCCGGGTATGGTGTTGGAAAAAAGTTAAGTTTTTGCGCCACCCTCACCACTCCGTTTCATCAACAAGCTCTTTCCTTTTTATGTCTTCATAACCGTCACTTTTCCTCAAATCTTCTCTGGCTTCCCCTGTTTCCGACATATCTGGCACTTCTGAAATATACAGCCGGTAAGCTTCTTTGAAAGCTTCACTAACACTGACTGGATTTTTATGGGATGCAATCACTTTCCCTGCAAGGCGTTTTGCCACAGGCGGGTCCACATCCACTTCCAGCAGTTTTACTACTGTCAGTTCAAGCACGGTAAGTTTCTTTTCCGTAGTCTTTTCATGAATTTCCGGCTTCACTGCCTGGTATACGGACAAATAATCCTCAATGCTAACTGGCGTGATATCCTCATATCTCAGTATCTTTTTCCTGTCCCCGCTCCGCAAGGCATCCAGCATCGGCTTAACAAGGCCAAGTTTTTTCTCTGCCACCTTATGTATGTCTGAAGCGGAAAAACTTTCCACTCCGTTTGTGATTGCCTCGATCTGTACAATCGCATAAAGTTTTACGGCAATGTCAATGATCCCCTGGCTTTCATCATAAAGCATGTTGACCATCTCATCGGAATAAGGGACACAGTTCTTTGTCCACTGGTAACGCCACATGGATTTCACAAACACCTGCCACGCTGCGTCATTTTTCATCCTGTCCCAAATCAAGTCTCCCTGCCCGCTTCCTCGCCTTGCCTGCCGGAACTCTCCTTGCAGTATTGACATTGCTTTTGTTGTGCCAATCATGACAACCGGCAGGCCTATGGTATTGACAAGCGTCACAAAGAAGTTCAGCATCTTATCAGAGCCTCCCCCCTTTGCTTCGCTCAGATGCTGTATCTCATCAATCACAAGGATGCCTATCTGGAACTGCCTTACAAGCTGTGTCATGATAATCAGGAGCATATCCAGGGAATATCTCCCCTTGGTATACTGCTGAAAATAATCCGTTCCTGCCGCCAGATCCAGTGCATAAAAGAACTGGTAGCACAGTTGTTTTAATGATCCATCATGCGGACAGTCCATCTTCAGCCATACCAGCTGTGTGAATGCCAATGGCCTTTCCCGGTATCTTGTATGGACGATCCGCTGCGGATACAGAGAAAGGATTTTTTCTACTGCCGTGCTTTTTCCGACCCCGGACACTCCAATGATCGTAAAGCCGGATGTTGTCGATTTCACCCCATACAGCACATGGTAACTGGCCTTCTCTTTCATGGCAGAATATCCGTCCGCAAGTCCTGCCGCATATTCTGGCGTTAATGGATTTCTATATAGATAACCCTGACGGATGCTTCTGGATATCCGCTGTTCGATATCAATGTGCTGCTCCAATGGCTGGAAATACCGGAATAACCTATAGATACAATGCATCCGGTACTGCATATCCAGTTTCCGCTCCCCATTATTATAGGCTGCTTTCTCTGACAGCATCTGAATTACCTGCCCGCCTGACCATATATCCGGCAATGCTTCAATCAGAGGATTCCCCCGGTACTCCGGTATCACCTGTTCCCGGTACTCTGCTTTGTCCGTATAAGGCGTCATCTTTAATCTCTTCCTCCACCTGTTGCTGTATCAGCCGCATGATTGGCGATACTTCGGGTTCTCCGGCTGCATGCATGCCCCTTTTTTCTTCCTGATCGGTTTCATTTCCTGTAAAAGCTTCCTGCTTACGGATTTCTTCCCTTTCATTCCTGCGGTTGCCGCGGATATTCCTAATCCGCTCTGCCTTTGGGATTCCGTTGTTGCCGCTGGATTTTTTCTCTGCGAAATCAACGATATTTTCTATCTGCTTCCCCAGATTGATCTTTGCTTCCATTTCTTTCGCTTTGACTTTTTTGCTGCGGATTTTTTCCTTCTCCTGCTCATACCTGACTTCATCCAGCTGTTTCCCGGCATATTTCGCTTCCCAGTCTACTAGATCACACCTGACTATTTCGGCACTGTTAGGAGATTCTGCTAGGATTGTCCCCATATCACGGGGATCATAATAGATTTTCACCCGATATGCCCCTTTTGCCCTTGCCTTTTCAAACCACAAACCTTTGAGTGCTTTTTCGCACAAATAATACATACCTTTAAAACGAATGCCTCGTTCTGTCACAGATGCTTTATCTGCAGGCATGAGCGCCAGACGAAGCGTATCTTTCGGCACCGTCCTAAGACAGCCGGAACAGTAGCGGATACCAAAATTCCAAAGTTCTAATGGTACCGCATCGACACCCACCTGCATCATTTGCTCACTTTTCTCAAAATAATCCATGCAGTGGCTGTTATTATAATAAAGTACACAGCGGATAATGATCTCTGTGAACTGCCGGATGTCAAGTTTTGCGTCCAGGCGGTAGTCATGACCTCCACGCTCGCTCATATCCGGAAGGACTTTTCCCGGAAGGAATGGCAGCGCATTTGTATTGATTGTCCGGAAATGCTGCTCAATAATACCTTTCAGATCTGCCCTGTAGGGCGGTGCGTTCTCAATCCGTATCCCGAGCATCTGGACAAGATTGTCAGCAAGTTTGCTCTCCATCTCGCCCCTGTCGCCAAGGATAGCTGTGGGGATATGGTGGCATGGCCATTCATCCTCTGTAATCGTAACCCCATATGACGAACAATAAGCAACCTTATCACTGGCTGCGTTTTCAATCGCCATCATTGCCCCTGCCCATGATGGGCCTTCCAGCCCGACATACATCCCAGTCACCATCCGGCTGTAACTGTCCATAACAAAATACATGACAGGGCGGCCTATAATGTCGCCCCGGTCAAATTGTGAAACAAGATAAATGTCGCCGATAGTTGCATCAATCTGGTACTTTGCCCCTGGCCCCATCAGTTGGTAGTCTGACCTTCCAGTGATTGCCCGTCCTGTCAGTTCAAATTTTGCATCACCTTTTCGTTTCTGGATTTCTGTTTTTATATTTTGATTCTTTTTATACCAATAACGGAACTGAGTAATGGAAGGAATCTGATTCTCTGGTAACAACTGCAGGTATTTATTTCCATCTTGGTCTTGAGCTGTCACTGAATAAAAGTCACCAAGCATTTTCTCATAGGTGCTTTTTATGGTAACGTCTTTGCGCTTCAAATAATACTTCCTGATTGCAGCTTCAAAATATCCAACATCTTCTTTTGTAATAACCTTACCAAAACTCCCATCATACTTTACTGGACGGCCAAGTTTTTTATCTTTCTGTGTTTTATCGCCTTTTCCACAATTCCTATAGTCCGGTAAAAAAGCGTTCGGCGTCTTTCCCCTTTTCCAGTATCTTACAAGATAACGGTATAAGTTTGCCTTATCCCTGTTGTTCCTTTTTGCGACTTCTGATAACAATTCACCCCTACGCCTGCGCTCATATATATCCGGTTCACATTCAAGAACTGACTTTAGGATATGCCACCATTCATCCCTTTTTTCTTTTGCTGTTTCAGTCACATTTCTTTTAGAAATCACAACAGGATCTTCCACAACAGTAATCGCCCCTGTAGATATACCTTCAAGTATTTGGGGACAAACAAATCGTTCTGGAACCCGGTTCTGCTTCTCCAATGATATCCAGTATCCATATTCCTGTTCTGGAGAAACCCAAAGTACTCTATATAACTGTTCTTCTTTTTCAACATGAACAACTTCATTGATAAAAATATTATGCTCCATTGCCAACCTCACACCTTTATTCTGACAGATTGATCTGCTTATTCAAATCCAGCTCAATCCTTTTACTGCATACCAGATGTTTAAACAATGCAATACCTACGCCTCCACACAGTCCATAGGTTTCCTCAACATTGTGGATTATCTCAATAACAGAATATTCTTTACTGCCATACATTTCCATAAATGATTTTTCACACCTTCGAGCTAAATCTCCGTTAACAACCAATACTCTAAAATCATTTCCGCTACACAGCCACTCAATGTTCCGTATCTTTGTATTGGGAATTTCATCCTCTGTTATAATTCGCCACTCAACATTCCTCTTTAACCAGTAACGCCTCTCTATCTCAAGTTTCTCCCTTACCCTCAGCTTCTGAAGTTCTGCTTTGGGTTTTATTGCCCTTGCCACATAACCGCCATTTACTGTAATCAGAAAATCTGTTGTCAATACATATGGGAAGCCGCTGACGTTATCATAAGGATACCGGATGCCACAGGCATCTGCAATCCCAATAGCATCTGATATTTCATCAAGAGGGAACTGTTCCCGGATATCTATTGTTTTCTCAGACCAATCCAGTAGAAGAAAATACCGTAATTCCAAGTTTGACATCAGGTGATGAATTCTTCCCGTAGTGCGGCCTTTTACACGCGAAACTATCCCCTTGGAAGGGAAATCCTGAACCTGAACCCAAGGCTTATATTTCATAAGTTCTCCCTGTCCTCTCCCTTCAGCAAGATATTTGCGGTATTTGGCCTCATTCCATATTCGTGTCCTCTTTGCCATATCCACCACCCCGATGTCATACTTTTTTATCATTTCCTTCCTTTGATTTTATTGTATAACTTTTTTATATCTATGTCACTCTTTTTTATCAAATTATTAAACTTTATTATGATTAGACACCTAATCGGCCGGAAGCCTGCCAAATGCATAAAAATGGCTGCGCCAATAGCTGGAATCAATGTTCGCATAACCGATGGGATCCCCGCAGTGCAACATTTGGTTCCCGCCAACATACAGCCCGACATGACTGACCGGAGTAGAGGAAGCATAGGTCTTTGTGAAGAACACCAGATCCCCCGGCTTCGCTTCCTCCCTTGGAATCACAGCGCACTGGTCAAAGATTCCCTGGGCCGATGTCCGTGGCAGCTGGTACGCCCCGGACTGGGTATAAATCCAACAGATATAACCGCTGCAGTCAAAGGAAGTCTGAGGACTTGAACCGCCCCACTGGTAAGGAAATCCAATGTACTTGCTTGCCTCTGTAAACAGTGCCTGGTAGCTGCCGTCTCCCATGGCAGCTCCGGCCATCATCCCTCCCGGAACAGCTGGACCATAGACTGCAACGGTATAGATTCTCTGGGCATTTGCCTCCTGCTCTGCCCCGATTTCCAGCCCCAGCCGCTGCCTGATGTTAGCATAAACAGTGTTAAGGTCTGTGATAGGGATAGCCGCCGTGTAGGCATCCCCGTCCTCATCTTCCCGCTCCTCGTACTCCACGAAGCAGTCCACAAACTCTTTCTGTGCCAGAAGTGACGGCTGTGCGCTGCCAAAATACATGGCATAATAAACAGATTTGATTCGTTCCGTATCCAGTTCCCCATCTTC
>UQSX01000108.1 GCA_900543715.1 uncultured Blautia sp.
CATTTTGTTGTGCAGAGAACTGTTATAGCAGACTACAAATTCCTGTAAAATTTTTTCTCCCGTCTTTTCTGTTACCTTCTGTCCCCGCCTTCTCAGCAGACTGTTAAGAAGACTCTCATAAATAGGTTCTGACTTTACCCAGGAAGCCACCAGATAGGCGGTAATGGAGATCAGGGACATAGATAGCATCTGGCTGACCTGGCCGGTCATTTCAAATATCAGTATGATCCCGGTAATAGGCGCTCTTACAATGGCGGTAAAATATCCTGCCATGGCCAGAAGGACAAAGTTGCTGATGTAAGAAGGATCCAGTCCCATATACTGAGCGGCAAAGGTTCCATAGCTGCCTCCGATCAAGGCTCCCAGAACCAGCAGCGGGAAGAAAATCCCTCCCGGTGCCCCGGAACCAAAGGAAATCAGTGAAAACACAAATTTCAGTGCCAGCAGGCCCAGAAGTGTTCCCAGAAGCATCTCTCCTTCGGCTGCGTTCTCGATCAGTTCATGGCCGCTGCCCAGAACCTGAGGCACGAAAAGCCCCAGAACTCCGGCCAAAAGAAAAGGGATCAGAAGACGGGTAGTCTCATTAAGTCCTCTGGCCTTATAATATAAACTCTGTACCCATATGGTCATCTTATTATAAAAAGCTCCCAGAAGCCCTAAAATCACTCCAAGGATCAGAATGTGCCAATAATACCTTGGCTGTATCTCCAGACCGATATCAAACTGGAATACAGAGTGAAAGCCTAAAAACTGACTGGAAATGTAGTCCGCCGTAATTGAGGCGGTCATTACTGATACCAAAACGGAAACGGAAAAATTTTTATGTATTTCTTCCAAAGAAAACATCACTCCGGCCAAAGGCGCATGGAAGGCAGCTGCCAGGCCGGCGCTGGCCCCACAGGTGATCAGATATTTTTCCTCTGTTTTTCCTCTGTCCAAGGCCTTTGACACTGCCTTGCCTGTCATGGCTCCAATCTGAATAGACGGGCCTTCTCTGCCCAGGGAAAGCCCTGCCAGAAGAGAGAGAAAGCCTCCCAGGAACTTGGCAGGCAGCACCCGCCACCAGACCTGTTCCAGTTTTCCCATCATTTCGCCTTCCACCTGCGGGATACCGCTGCCTGATATCATGGGTTCCCACTTCACGAGTTTTCCCACAATACAGGCCATAACAAACAGAAGGATAAACCAGGCCGCCGCCATAGCCGGAGTCTCTCTGGCATACTGAAGGATCGCTATCATGGCCTTTCCTGCATATTCCAGCAGAACCCTGTACAGAAGTACCACCAGACCGGCGATCACGCCTACCAGAAATCCTTCTCCAGTCAGTATAGTCTTAAAATGTTCTGCCCTGCGTATAGTATGGCTGGTATCTTTTCTCACTTCTTTTGCCCCCTGTATCTGATCTGTAATCATTTCCATTATACGTGTCCCCCTGTGAAAATGCAAATTCTTTTAAGCCGGGGCGCCATTGCATTCTCAGAAAGTATCTGATAAAATATTATAGAAGTTCAAAAGAGAGAGGTCCAAACATGAGTGAAGAAACCTATACAACAGATATTGGGGCATGCAAGCCCAGCGACTGTGCCTCCTGCACCGCTGACTGTTCCAGCGCCGGCGGCAGCTCAGGCACCATCCCCAGAGTTCCCAACCCGACCATCAAACTGACACTGGAAGATGATACGGTACTGGAATGTGCCGTTCTCACTACCTTCCCTGTAGAAGGCTTCGGAGAATACATCGCTCTGGTCCCCCTGAACAAAGATGGCAAGAGTCCTGAGGGAGAAACCTATTTATTCCGCTTTTCTGAAGAAGGGGATAACCCCGTTGTGAGTAATATCGAGCGGGAAGATGAATACATGGCGGCCGCCGAAGCTTTCCATGATTTCATCGCAAATTTAAAAAGTGAAAAGGAACTGGAGGAAAACTGATTTCTCTCCTGTCCAAAAGAGACTGCCGTAAGGCAGCCTCTTTTCTTTTGTTTCTTTATGGAAATCTGCTAGCTCAGACTGGGAATATCTACCTGGACTTCAACATCTTTGGAATAATCAATATTATCATAGTGAAAGCCGAACATATGGTAAAAGTCTTCCCAGTATCCCTCAATATCAGAAATTTCCTCCACATTTTCAGTAGTCACATTTTTCCAGCTCTCCATTACCTGGTCCTGAACTTTGTCATCCAGTTCCCAGTCGTCCATGCGGATCTGATATTTCTCATCTGCAGGCACCTGGTCAGCCAGCAGCTTGTCTTTGAAAAGTCTTGCGATCTGCTGGATACAGCCCTCGTGAGTACCCTGTTCTTTCATAACCCTATACAAAATGGCAAAATACAGAGGCACAATGGGAATTGCTGCGCTGGCCTGAGTAACCAGAGCCTTATTTACGGAAATATAGGCTTTCACATCCTGATATTTCTCATTGATCTCTCCTGCGGTTTTCGTCAGATGACGCTTTGCCTGCCCGATGGTCCCGTCATAATAGATGGGATATGTAAGTTCCGGACCAATATAAGAATAAGCAACTGTGACTGCATCCTTTTCCAGTACATCGGCTGCTTTCAGGGCATCGATCCAGTCCATCCAGTCCTCTCCGCCCATAACCTTTACTGTACCTTCCAGTTCTCCCTCTTCTGCCGGCTCTACTGTTTTGGTAACAATGGTATTGGTGCGCAGATCCAGGCTTTTCTCAGTAAAAGGCTTATCCGTAGTCTTCAGAGAAGATACCCACATTTTGCCCTGAGCATCTGTTCTTCTGGGTGCTGCCAGGCTGTAAATGACCATGTCTATCTTTCCAAGGTCTTCCTTTATCATAGAAACAGCCTGTTCCTTTACTTCCTTTGAAAATGCGTCTCCATTGATAGATTTTGCATATAATCCTTCCTTTGCAGCCTCTTCCTCAAAAGCAGCTGTATTATACCAGCCCGGAGTAGCTGTCCTCTTTCCGTTGGAAGGTTTTTCAAACATGATTCCCAGTGTAGCTGCATGACATCCGAAAGCGGCTGTGATCCTGCTTGCCAGTCCATATCCTGTGGAAGCCCCGATTACCAGGACTTTCTTTGGTCCTCCTGTAATGTTCTGAGCCTTTACATATGCAATCTGCTCTCTGACACTCTCTTTGCAGCCCTGGGGATGGGCAGTAGTACAAATAAACTCTCTGACCTTAGGTTCAACAATCATGATATGCTCCTCCTGGATTTCTATAATAACTTCTCAATCTTTTCTGCATATTACTTTGAGTCTCAAAATATTCTAACACACCCAAAAATATTATGCAAGATTTTTGTTTTTATTTTCCTGTAGTGCTTCCCATACCGCCATTGCGCACTGCTGTGGCGTCATCGTCTACCGTAATTCCATACTCCAGAAAAATTCCCTGTGCAAAACCTGTGCCGGCCTCAACACAGACAATTTTTCCCTCTTTGGAGTCATTGGTGATCTTAATAAAAATATGTCCTTCATTGTCGGAATTATAATAATCACTGTCGATGATCCCTACTGTATTGTTTAACTGAAGACGGTATTTAAAACCAAGACCGCTGCGGGGATAGATCTTCAGCACCCAGTCCGGCTCCATCCAGGCCCGGATCCCTGTAGGCACTTTCAGGGTTTCGCCGGGATTCAGTTCAAAATCCACAGGGCTGAAAAAATCATAGCCTGCACTTCCTGCAGTAGCTCTTCTGGGGAGCCGGATCTCCTCATAAATCGCCCGGATCTTCTCTTCTTCTGTCTCTGGAAATGTATCCTTCCAGCCTTCCAGGAACTGTTCCCAGCTTACTTTCTGAAATTTTGCAATTCTCCTCATAGCTTTCTCCTCATATGATCTGATAAAGGGGCTGCCGCATTTTTTGTAATTGCAGCAGCCCCTCTTTTGCTTTCTTTTAGTTCTCTTTTGGTACGTCTTTGATACTGAAGCTGATACGGCCCTGTCTGTCTTTACCCAGGCAGACTACCTTCACAACATCTCCTAAAGAAAGTACATCCTCTACCTTGTCAATCCGCTCTTTTGCGATCTTGGAAATGTGGACCATTCCTTCTTTGCCCGGAGCAAACTCCAGAAATGCACCGAAGTCTTTAATACTCACAACCTTTCCTGTAAGGATCTGACCTTCCTCAAAATCTGTAGTAATGATATTGATATATTTTACAGCCTTATCCATCATGGCCTGGTCTGTGCCGCAGATAGAAACGCCGCCGTTGTCATCAATATCAATCTTCACGCCAGTCTCATCAATAATGGCGTTAATGGTCTTTCCTCTCTGACCTACAACATCGCCGATCTTCTCCGGATCGATCTGGATCTGAATGATCTTAGGCGCATATTTGCTTACAGTCTCTCTAGGCTTGTCAATGCATTTTGCCATAACTTCATCCAGAATGTATTCTCTTGCCTCTCTGGTGCGGGCAATGGCCTCCTCGATAATCTGTCTTGTAAGACCGTGGATCTTAATATCCATCTGAATAGCAGTAATTCCTTCATGAGTTCCTGCAACCTTAAAGTCCATATCTCCGAAGAAGTCTTCCAGACCCTGAATATCTGTCAGTACAATATAATCATCATCTGTCTCTCCTGTTACCAGACCGCAGGAAATACCGGCAACCGGTTTCTTGATAGGAACGCCTGCTGCCATCAGAGACATGGTGGAAGCGCAGATACTTGCCTGGGAAGTAGAACCGTTAGACTCAAAAGTCTCGGAAACGGTACGGATAGCATAAGGAAATTCCTCTACACCGGGCAGTACCGGAACCAGGGCTCTCTCTGCCAGAGCTCCATGTCCGATCTCACGGCGTCCCGGGCCTCTGGAAGGTTTTGTCTCTCCTACAGAGTAGGACGGGAAATTATAGTGGTGCATATAGCGCTTGCTCACTTCAAACTCGTCCAGTCCGTCCAGTCTCTGAGCCTCAGAAAGAGGAGCCAGAGTTGTAACTGTACAGATCTGAGTCTGTCCTCTTGTAAACATAGCAGAACCGTGTACTCTTGGTACAATATCTACCTCTGCTGCCAGAGGACGGATCTGACGGATATCTCTTCCGTCCGGACGTTTGTGGTCTTTTAAGATCATTTTCCGGACAGTCTTTTTCTGGTACTGATAAATAGCATCTCCTAAAACAGCCAGCCATTCTTCATTGTCTGCAAAAGCCTCCTCCAGCTTCTCAGTGATCTGACGGATATTTTCCTCTCTCACCTGTTTTTCATCTGTGAAGACAGCCTCTTCCATCTCTTCTGGAGTTACGATCTCTTTGATAGCGGCAAACAATTCTTCCGGAACTGCACAGCTCTCATAAGAATGTTTTTCTTTTCCGCACTCTGCAACGATCTTGTCAATAAAGGCAATGATCTCCTGGTTCACTTCATGAGCTTTGAAAATAGCCTCGATCATCTGAGCTTCCGGCACTTCGTTGGCGCCGGCTTCGATCATGATCACCTTTTCTCTGGTAGAAGCTACGGTAAGCTGAAGATCAGAAATCTCCTTCTGTGCCAGAGACGGATTTACTACGAATTCTCCATTGATCAGACCCATCTGTGTAGCAGCGCAGGGTCCGTCAAAAGGAATGTCGGAAATACAGGTAGCAATAGAAGAACCCAGCATCGCCACAACCTCCGGATTACACTCCGGATCCACAGACATGACCATGTTGTTCAGTGTCACATCGTTTCTGTAATCCTTTGGAAACAGAGGACGCATAGGACGGTCGATCACACGGGAAGTCAGGATGGCATGCTCGCTGGCCTTTCCCTCTCTCTTATTGAAGCCTCCGGGGATTTTTCCTACTGCGTACATCTTTTCTTCATATTCTACGCTTAACGGGAAGAAGTCGATTCCTTCTCTCGGCTTATCGGAAGCTGTAGCTGTAGATAATACCGTAGTATCTCCATAGTGCATAAATGCAGCACCATTTGCCTGCTTAGCCACACGACCAACGTCTACTGTCAATGTTCTGCCTGCAAGCTCCATTGAAAAACTTTTATACATGTCTTTTCTCCTTTTACTTATTGCGGTCCTGAATCTCTCTCCGAAACAACTGAAAAAAACACTTTTGACAAATGCGCTTTTCAGTGGTCTCGGCACAGGACATACGGACCGCTGTCATTCATGGCGTAAAACAGGGCGGAATTTCTCCCGCCCCGTCAACCCTGATCTGATTACTTTCTGAGACCTAACCTTTCAATTAAAGAACGGTATCTCTCGATATCTTTTTTCTTCAGGTATGCAAGTAAACCACGTCTCTGACCTACCATTTTCAGAAGACCTCTTCTGGAATGATGATCTTTGTGATTCACCTTTAAATGCTCTGTCAGCTCATTGATTCTTGCTGTAAGAACTGCAACCTGTACCTCAGGTGAACCTGTGTCTCCAGGTGTTCTTGCATATTCTGCCATGATAGCCTGTTTCTTTTCTTTAGAAATCATTTTGTTTTCCTCCATAATATTTTTCATGATCGCCGGTGATTAAGAAACGGTTGGAGATTCCTATTCCTGAACCACGGCTGTTTCCAACGTTTTGAGTATAGCATAAGGAGATTGGGTTGTAAAGGAAAAAATGCAGTATATTACAAATTGATGCCGCAATGTACTGCGCAGGGGATCATAACTTTTACGCAGTGTTTTCCTTCTTTTTTCTCAGACTCCATCATTCCCTGCCGCTTCTTAGCCAGAAGTCTCAGTTTACCGCTCCTATATCTTCCTTTACAGACTGTTTCCAGCACCATCACCACCTGGTTTCTCACTGTCCCGGCTGTAAGGGAAATCATTCTTTTCTCCTGCTCCACAGACAGGCTTTTCTCTATGGCCTCTTCCAGCAAAAGCACTAAAAACTCACTTAACACTTCAGGCTTTACAGATCCTTTCCTGTAATTTCCAAAGAAAAAATTGCAGGAAATCCCGTTTTGACCGGCTCTTCTGGCATAATAATACAAGACGGCGTCAATCTCCCATTCGCTGCAGTAAACTCCAGCCTTAATGCTGTGATATTCCTGCTTCAGACTTTTCAGATAGGTTTTCGCTCTCTCTTCTGAAAATGCTTTTTCCTCAAGTTTTTCTATTTCTTTCATCTGATGATCGATCAGTTTCTGATTCTTTTCCATTCTCTGGATCTGCTCATCCATAGCTTTTCTATGAATGCTGAGGAATTCCTGCTGCTTTTTCAAAGCTCTGTGTTCTGTTTCTACTCTTCTCATATAGAACATCCAGCTCATTGCTCCCGCCGCTCCTGCACCTGCTGCTGTCAGGAAAAACAGCAGCCAGATGAACCAGGACATATGGCTCATTTCGTTTGCATAGCCATTCCACCAGGATATAATGCCCAGAAAAATATACATTCCCACAAAAGCTGTCCAGAATTTCCTGTGTTTCAGCTCTTTACTCCTGTATTCCTTAAGCTTATCCCGGAAAAAGAAATACAGAGGAAGAAACACGGCATACATCACCGCCGGGATCAGAAGGTCCAGGGACCGAAAAGGTCCTCCGCCAAAAAACAGGTTCTCTCTGCCCTCCACATAATTTACCATAGCCAGGACAATCCCATTTAAAGTCACTGTATATATCTCTGCCGCTATGGAGGTAACCAGGATTTTTAAGGCATCGCCTGCAAAGGTATAAAACATGAAAATCCATAAAACTGCAGACTGGCCGATAAGGAGGGCTTCATAACAGCTGTTCCAAAAAGGACTTTGAGAAATATAGTCCTGAAAAAGGACTCCTCCCAGAAGATTTATCAGGATCCCTCTTCCCAGAAGGACCAGGATAAGAGCCATGGGCGGCCGCTTCCTTTCTAAAGCAGCTAACTGAATGATAAAAGCAATGGATATATTTGCTCCCAGGATCAGAGCTGTCCGAAAAGTGCTCTGCCAGGGAAGCAGCTCTATGCTCATACCTTTTCCTTTCCATAAAGGAGAATTCTGTCTGTTATCAGTCCCTTTTTTCTGTCTGCCCGGATTTCCCTGGTTCCCTGGTATTTCTCTACAAGACCAACAATGATCTTAGTACCGATTCCATGTTCCGTTTTTTTACTTTTTTTCGTAACAAAACTGAATTCTTCCTCTGAGGAGATACAATTTTGTATATTGATCAATATTTTATTCTCTTTCTTTTCCATATAAAACCAGATTCCTTTTCTCTCACCCTCCCGGCATCGCTGGTTTGCCTCTATGGCATTATCCAGAAGATTGCACAGAAGCCCTACCATATCTACCTCTTCGATTTCCTTATAAAGGCAGTCCTCAACAGATATATCCATAGGAATTTCCAGCTCCTGGCACTGCCTGGTCTTCATGTCAAGGATCGTCTCTACGATCTCATCCTGGCAGAATTTCTTTTTTCTGAGGTCTGCATACTCTTCTTTCAGGCCCTCCATATAGCTCCTGACCTCTCCTTTGTCTTCCCGCTCTTCCAAAAGTCTTTCCAGAGTCTGGATATGCTTTGCCAGATCGTGACGGTATTTGCCGGAAGCCTCTATAC
>UQSX01000109.1 GCA_900543715.1 uncultured Blautia sp.
GATCCGAAAAAGCCGGGAACAGGAGCAGCAGGAGGACTGGGTTTTGCTTTTCTGACTTTTACCAACAGTGTTCTGGAGTCTGGGATTCAGATTATTCTGGAAGAGACCGGGCTGGAGGAGTATGTAAAGGAAGCAGATGTGGTGGTTACCGGAGAGGGACGCCTTGATGGTCAGACAGCCATGGGGAAAGCCCCTGTGGGAGTGGCTGGGCTGGCGAAGAAGTACGGAAAGACGGTAATCGCCTTTGCAGGAAGCGTAACGCGGGACGCGGTAAAATGCAATGAAAAAGGAATCGATGCCTTCTTCCCTGTTATCCGTGAAATTTCTACTTTGGAGGAAGCCATGGACCCGGAGACTGCAGGACAGAACCTGGAGGATACCGCAGAGCAGGTGTTCCGGCTGATCAGCCGCTGATATAGAGAAAAGGCTTGAAAAGGAGAACAAAATGGAAATAAAGAAGACAGATGGCTGGAGCCGGAAAAAATATCTGGAATTAAGTGCGCCTACTTCCGAAGACAATGTATCTGATCAGGAGAGGATTGCAAGGGAGCTGAGAAAAGAATATGGAGATATCCGGTTCAGCCTTTCGGCCCTTCGAAAGCTATATCCTTTATGCTGTAAAACCGGCTGGAAAATAACTCTTCTGCTTGTGTGGAACGGGAATGACTGGGAAGTGGAGGACATCGAGGAAGGAGATACCACACAAGAACATTATGGCGTCTGTGCGGACCTGGGAAGTACTACTTTGGTCGGAGAGCTGGTGGATCTGAACACAGGAAGAGTCCTTTGTCAGAAATCGGTATTCAATCATCAGATTGACTATGGAGAAGATATACTGACCCGGATCTTTTACGGGAAGGACTGCCCGGGAAGGCTGGAGGAACTTCGGAAATCTACCATAGAGAGTTTTCTGGAGCTGTTTAAAAAAATGGAGGAGGATACGGAGATTCCGGCCTGGAAGTGTTCTTCGATGATCATTGCAGGAAATACCACAATGATGCATTTCCTTTTTGGTCTGGATGCATTCTGTGTGTTTTCCGCACCCTATGCAGTGCATACCCTGGCGCCGGACTGCTGCAGAGCAAAGGAGCTGGGATTTCCGATCAGGGGCTATGTATACTGCTGTCCCGGTCAGGCTAATTATCTAGGCGGGGATATTGTCAGCGGAATTGCAGCGGTGGATCTCTATAAACAGGAAGAAATCTGCGTTTTTCTGGATATAGGTACAAATGGAGAACTCGTTATCGGCAATAAAGAATTTTTAGTGGCCGGAGCAGGAGCGGCGGGCCCGGCTTTGGAGGGCGGCTCTGTGAAGACAGGTATGCGGGCAGAGCCGGGAGCTGTAGATCGGGTGCAAATATCAGATGGACAGATAAAGATCCATGTAATCGGAGAGGCAAAGCCGAGGGGAATCTGCGGATCTGGTATTGTGGATCTTTTGGCAGAGATGTTTTTAAATGGCTGGATCGATATTAAAGGGCGCTATGTCCGGGGAGCTTCGGAAAAGATCCGTGAAATAGACGGGGAGCTGGCGGCAGAGTATGGGCCGGAGCTGTTCTTCTTTCAGAAAGATATTGAAGAGTTTCTCAAGACAAAGGCCGCAGCGGGCACAATGGTCGAATATATGATGGGTGAAGTGGGCCTGACTATGAATGACATTGGGCGCTTCTATGTGGCAGGGGCTTTTGGTACTCATATTTCCAAAGAAGCCGGAGTGACACTGGGACTCTATCCGGATATTCCAAGGGAACAGATCATACTTCCTGGAAACACCTCTTTGGCAGGAGCAAGGAAAATACTGCTTCAAAGAAAAGTCAGGGAGGAAATTGAAGAGGTACTGGATGGCATGGCTTATATCCAGTTTGGCGCTGTGGACAATTTTTTACATCTCATGGTGGCGGCAGAGGCAATCCCCCATACAGATATGCACCGCTATCCCAGTGTGGAAAAAGAACTGAAAAAAAGAGGACTGCTGTGACGGGAAGGTTTCGGAAAATTAAAGAATACCTTCACCGGGGACAGCAGTCCTCTTTTAACGCTGAAGACTTTGAAGATCTTCATAAAATTTCGGATAAGAAATGTTCACACAATCAGCCCGGCGAATTGTAGTTTCGCCCTCAGCGGCCAGTCCGGCTACAGCAAAAGACATGGCGATCCGGTGGTCCATGTGACTGTCCAGCTCTGCTCCGTGAAGAAGAGCGCCGCCCTGGATGATCATGCCGTCTTCTGTAGGAGTTACCTCAGCTCCCATGGCCTGAAGATGGTGTACGATGATGTCCAGACGATTAGATTCTTTTACCTTTAGCTCCTGGGCGTCTTTAATGACTGTAGTGCCATCTGCAAAAGCCGCCATTACTGCTATGACGGGAAGTTCATCGATCAGAGTGGGGATCAGTCCGCCCTGGATCACGGTACCTTTCAGGGCGCTGTATTTTACCAGCAGATCTGCTGTAGGTTCCTGTCCCTGTTCCCGCTGATTCAAAAGCTGGATATCAGCCCCCATCTGCCGGCATACTCGGAGGATTCCGTCCCTGGTGGGATTGGTCCCTACATTTTTGATCAGGAGTTCAGAACCTGGTACCAGAAGGCCTGCAGCTATGAAATAAGCGGCGGAAGAAATGTCCCCCGGCACCTGAAGCTTCTGTCCAGTAAGTTCCGGGCCGGGCTCAATAGTAACAGTAGTATCTTTGCTGGTGACTGTGGCCCCAAAGGAACGGAGCATCAGCTCGGAGTGATTTCTGGAAAGATAGGGTTCTGTAACGCTGGTGGGCCCATCGGCGTAAAGGCCGGCGAGAAGTACACAGGATTTTACCTGAGCGGAACTTACGGGAGAGTCATAATGGATTCCTTTTAAAGTCCTGCCCTGGATCTGAAGGGGAACACAGTCGTTGCCCCGGATGCTCTTTACATCTCCCCCCATGGCGCCAAGAGGAGTGATGATCCGTTTCATAGGCCGTTTCTGTATGGATTCATCTCCGGTCAGGGTGCTTGAAAAACGCTGACCTGCCAGGATACCGCTTAAAAGGCGGACGGTGGTGCCGCTGTTTCCTACATCCAGTATATCAGAAGGGGCAGTAAGACCGTGAAGTCCCTTTCCATGGATAAGGATCTCCTCATGATTTCTTTCAATTTCAATTCCCATTTTCCGGAAACAGTCTATAGTGGAAAGGCAGTCTGCACCTTCCAGAAAATTGGAGATACTGGTAGTTCCTTTGGAAATCGCGCCCAGCATTACGCTGCGGTGGGAAACGGATTTATCTCCGGGAACCGTGACTTCCCCTTTTAAGGGGACTGATTTTCTGAACTTCATAGATTTTCCTACCTCTCGTAAATGATATAATTTCGTTTCTTAAGCTGCTCCGCAGCCAGCTTTTGGGCTTCTTCTTCATAAAATTCAATCCGAAGGACGCCGTCCTCAAATTCCCGGTTGTGAACAATGCCGATATTTTTAATACTTATATTATTCATGGAAAGAATCGTGGCGATGGTGGCAATAGCGCCCGTTTCGTCTACCACATCACAGTATAAAGTAAAAGATTTTTTCAGAGGACCGCTTGGAGCGTCGCTGAAAGAATTTCGGTATTCCCGGGACTGGGCGAACATTTCATAGAGGCCCTTTCCGTCTCGCTGGTCTACCAGATATTTGGCCTGGACGATCTGACGGATATAAGCGTCCAGCACTTTGGAGATGTATTCCGGATTTTCCAGGCAGATCTGCTGCCACATATGAGGAGAGGAAGAAGCAATCCTGGTGATATCCTTAAATCCTCCTGCGGCGATGGTTTTCATATGCTCCTGAGGGGAGTCCAGATTCTTCACTACGTTTACCAGAGAAGCAGCCACAATATGGGGCAGATGGCTGACAGAGGCGGTAATGAAATCGTGTTCGTCCCAGGAGAGGATCATGGGCAGGGCGCCGATAGAGGAAACAAGTTCTGTGTAGGCTCCGATTTTATCAAGCCCTGCTTCCTCTGAGGGAGTGAGAATATAATAGGCGTTTTCAATCAGATGATCTGTGGAGTATTCATAGCCGGTTTTTTCGCTTCCGGCCATAGGATGCCCGCCGATAAAATTAGCCGCCATGCCAAGAGCGGTGATCTGCCGGTGGATTTCCCCCTTGACGCTTCCTACATCTGTGAGGATACAGCTGGAACGCATGGTTTCTTTCAGCCAGGGGAGACATTCCAGATTGTAGTCAACTGTGGCACACAGAAAAATATAGTCACAGAGAGCAAAACGGGTATCCCGCTCTGTACAGGGAATATCTACGATACCGTCGAAAACAGCGTCTTCCAAAACCTCTTTAGTCCTGTTGTAAGCCAGAATCTGATAGTCCGGATGAAATTTACGGACCGCTTTTGCAATAGAGCCTCCGATCAGCCCCAGTCCGATAAAGCCTATGGTAGTGGTTTCCATATAAATAAATACTCCTTCTTATATATTACCGCAGGCAGCCAGCCGAACGGACATGTCTGCATGCCTGGCTGGTCAGGTCCTGTAAAACAATATACTAATTTTATGATAGGTGTAGAAAATTGTCAACAGTTTAGTGCTTTAAAGCGTGAGGTATATGGACTTCTTATATTGATAAGGCATTTTTTCCTTAAAAAACAGATTTGTGGATAAAAATCTTGTATATTTTGATTGAAATACTTGAATTATTGAGAAATTTTTAGTAGAATATACACATATTAAGTTTGGGAGGTATTACATATGGACGTTTTTAGAACCGACAGAATTAGAAATGTGGTCCTGCTCGGCCATGGCGGTGCCGGTAAGACGAGTCTGGTAGAAGCTATGGCTTATTTATCGGGTATTACAAGTCGCTTGGGTAAAGTGACAGATGGAAACACCGTGAGCGACTATGATAAAGAGGAGATAAAGAGGAAATTTTCAATTTCAACATCACTTGTGCCGATCGTATGGGGTAAAGTAAAGATTAATGTATTGGATACACCGGGCTATTTTGACTTTGTGGGGGAAGTGGAAGAGGCTGTTGCCGCTGCAGATGCGGCGATCATCGTGGTTTCCGGTAAGGACGGCATTCAGGTGGGAACCCAGAAGGCCTGGGAGCTCTGCGAGAAATACAAACTTCCCAGAATGTTCTTTGTTACAGAGATGGATATCGACGATGTCAGCTATCGCCAGGTAGTAGAGGATCTCACAGAAATGTACGGAAAGAAGATCGCTCCTATCCATATGCCGATCCGTGAAGAAGGCAAGTTTGTAGGCTATGTAAATATCGTAAAACAGGCCGGAAGAAAATATATCGACAGAGGCAAAAAGAAAGAGTGCCCGGTACCGGATTATCTTCAGGAATATCTGGAAAAATATCATGAGATCCTTATGGAGTCTGTGGCAGAACTCAGCGAGGAATTTATGGACCGCTATTTCGCCGGCGAAGAGTTCTCTGTGGCAGAGGTTTCCGCTGCTCTGAAGATGAATATTTCTGACGGAAGCATTATTCCTGTATGTATGGGTTCTACCATTAATATCCAGGGTGTAGCAAACCTGCTGGATGATATCTGCGGCTATTTCCCAAGTCCGGATCAGAGATCCTGCAAGGGAATCAATACTAAGACTAATGAAATCTATCAGGCAGACTATGATTTTACAAAAGGAAAATCTGCTTATGTATTTAAGACCATTGTGGATCCTTTCCTTGGAAAATATTCTCTGGTCAAGGTATGCTCCGGTGTTATCAAGGGTGACGATACCCTCTATAATACCAGCAAGGAAGCAGAAGAGAAACTGAATAAGCTGTATGTCCTGGAAGGATCTAAACCAATAGAGGTTCCGGAGCTTCATGCAGGAGATATCGGCGCTATCGCTAAGCTTGGCACAGTTGCTACCGGCGATACACTGGCCACCAAAAATGTGCCGGTTCTTTACGGAAAAACAGAGATTTCTGTTCCTTATACCTATAAGAGATACAAGACCGTCAATAAAGGAGATGAGGATAAAGTTTCTCAGGCTCTGAACAGAATGATGCAGGAAGACCTGACGCTTAAGATCGTGAATGACTCTCAAAACCGTCAGACACTGCTTTATGGAATCGGCGAGCAGCATCTGGATATTGTAGTAAGTAAATTAAAAGAACGCTATAAAGTAGATATTGTTCTTTCTGAGCCTAAGGTTCCGTTTAAAGAAACCATCAGGAAGAAAGCCGACGTTGAGGCTAAGTATAAAAAGCAGTCCGGCGGTCACGGCCAGTATGGTCACGTTAAGATGATCTTTGAGCCTTCAGGTGATCTGGAAACACCTTATGTTTTCGAACAGACTGTAGTAGGCGGAGCAGTTCCAAAGAATTACTTCCCTGCTGTTGAAAAAGGTGTTCAGGAATCTGTGGCCAAAGGCCCGCTGGCAGCATATCCGGTAGTAGGTGTTAAAGCCACTCTGTACGATGGTTCTTATCATCCGGTAGACTCCTCTGAGATGGCATTTAAGACTGCAGCTATCCAGGCCTTCAAGAAAGGCTTTATGGAAGCTTCACCTGTTCTTCTTGAGCCAATCGTTTCTATGAAGGTCAGTGTTCCCGATAAATTTACCGGAGACGTTATGGGTGACCTGAATAAGAGAAGAGGCCGGGTACTGGGAATGAATCCTGATACAGATCATAAGGGAAATACAGTGATCGAAGCAGATGTTCCTATGCTTTCTATCTATGGATATTCCACAGATCTCCGTTCTATGACCGGAGGAAGCGGACTGTTTTCCTATGAATTTGCACGTTATGAGCAGGCGCCTTCCGATATTCAGGAGAAGGAAATCGCAGCAAGAGCGAAAGCTGAAGAAGAGTAAATTTTTAATAAGGTAAATCTCTTTCTTATAAAAGGATACTGCCTTGTACAGATAAGCTGTACAGGGCAGTTCCGCATGTGGGTGGTAAAAGATAAATTTTATGGGCTTTGAATCAGAATATCGCTGGTTCAAAGCTTTTTTAGATTAGCCCAAACGGAAATGATTTTATCCAATTTGGAAAAAACTCATTCCAAAGTATTGACGAAGCGGCATTGCGGGATTATTATATGTTTAACGATTAAATAATCGTTTAATAAATATCAACAGATATATTCTTTCAGGAAGGAGAATCCTTATGAATAAGAAACAGAAGAAAATGCTGGTCCGTATCCTCATAGCGGCGGTTTTGCTGATCGTTTTGAACTTTATACCGGTAACAGGCTGGCTTAGATTTGTGCTGTATCTGGTTCCTTATCTTGTGATTGGCTATGACATATTGCTAAAGGCCGCTAAGGGGATCCGGAACAAACAGGTATTTGACGAATGCTTTCTTATGGCGGCAGCGACCATCGGAGCGATTGCACTTGCTCTCTATGAGCAGAGCGGGGACTATACAGAAGCCATTGCGGTTATGCTGTTTTACCAGATCGGTGAATGGTTCCAAAGCTATGCAGTGGGAAAAAGCCGCCGGAATATCAGCGAATTAATGGATATACGCCCGGATTATGCCAATATCGAAAGGGACGGGAAGCTGGAAAAGGTAGATCCCGATGAGGTGGAGATCGGCAGTGTGATCGTAGTACAGCCCGGAGAAAAAGTTCCCATTGACGGGATTATTTTAGAAGGAAGCTCCACTTTAAATACCAGCGCCCTTACGGGAGAAAGCCTTCCCAGAGACGCCGGTGCCGGAGATGAGATCATCAGCGGATGTATTAACATGACCGGAGTGCTGAAGATCAGGACTACCAAAGAATTTGGCGAATCTACGGTATCCAAGATCCTGGACCTGGTGGAAAACGCCAGTTCCAGAAAGTCACGCTCTGAAGACTTTATTTCCAAATTTGCCCGGGTATATACTCCTGCGGTATGCTATGGGGCACTGGCGCTTGCCCTTCTGCCTCCATTGGTGAGGATGATCGGTCTGGGGCTGTCTCCGGACTGGCATACATGGATTTACAGAGCGCTTACTTTCCTGGTCATCAGCTGCCCCTGTGCATTGGTTATCAGCATTCCACTTAGCTTTTTTGCAGGAATCGGAGGGGCCAGCAAGGCCGGCGTTCTGGTAAAAGGCTCTAACTATCTGGAGACTCTTTCTCAGACGAAAATCGTTGTATTTGATAAGACAGGAACTCTTACTCAGGGAGTATTTGAAGTGAATGGTATCCATCACAGCCAGATGGAGGAAGAAAGATTAATAGAGTATGCGGCCCTGGCAGAAAGCGCTTCTTCTCATCCCATCAGCAAGAGCCTTCAGGCTGCATAT
>UQSX01000110.1 GCA_900543715.1 uncultured Blautia sp.
AGAAGTAGTCACAGACTATGTGTCTATCGGGGATTATGTCCTTACCGGGGGAGAACTGGCGGCCTGTGTACTCATAGACGCAGTATCCAGATTTGTGCCCGGTGTGCTGAGCAACGAGGAATCTTCTCAGTTTGAATCTATCCAGGACAATCTTTTGGAATACCCCCACTACACCAGACCGGAAGTATGGAAGGACAGAAAGGTGCCGGAAGTGCTGCTGAAGGGAGATCATAAAAAAATCCAGTCCTGGCGTATGGAGAAGTCTCTGGAACGGACCCGGCAGAGGCGGCCGGATCTGCTGGATAAAAACCGGCCGGTGACTGCAGCTATTTTCAGCCCCACGGGAGGAACCAGAAAAGCAGCGGAAGTCTTTACAGAATATCTTACTCAGAATCCCAGATATTTGGATCTGACCAGGCGAAAGCTGAGAAAAGAAAAAATAAGATTTTCTTCCAGGGAGCTTCTCATTGCGGCGGCGCCCGTCTATGGAGGACAGCTTCCGGTCACAGAGGAACCTCTTTTTTCAAATCTTCAGGGGGAAGGTACCCCTTGCGTGATCATGTCGGCCTATGGAAACCGGCATTATGACGATGCGCTGGCGCAGATGAAGGAGCGCCTGGAAAGCCAGGGATTTATCTGCATCGGGGCAGCTGCACCGGTTATTCCCCATATATATTCTCCGGTCCTTGGAAAAGACCGGCCGGATGAAAAAGACCGGCAGATCCTCCGCAGATTTGCGGTAGAGATCAAGAAACGTCTGGAAAGGGACAGCTTTTCGTCTGTTGAAGTGCCGGGAAATGCCCGGCCTGCTCCTAAACAGATGAAGCCGGTAGAAAAGTATTTTGAAAAAAATCTGTGCACCAACTGTCAGGCCTGTGTCCAGAAATGTCCTGTAAACGCTATTTCTCAGGAGACTCTGGAGATCCGGGAAGACAGATGTTTAAACTGCATGCGCTGTACAAAAGTCTGTGGGGCAGGTGCCAGAGGATTTGACTGTTCCCAGGTAAGGCAGTATTTGGAGGCGAATTACAGCAATCCCAGAAAAATAGAGGTTTTTTAACCCTTTTTACTTGACAGGCTATTATCCCCATAGTATAATGATATCCGTTGTGAATGGTGGGAGCAGTGTGCCCTCACCTAAAAAAGAGATGGTCCTCTGCTGCGTATTGCATTAAGAACATCCAGAGATAAAGGAGAAGAATTATGAACGAAATCATCAAAAACATTGAAGCTGCTCAGCTGAAAGCAGAAGTACCTCAGTTTAACGTAGGTGACACTGTAAGAGTACACGGAAAGATCAAAGAGGGTAACCGTGAGAGAATCCAGGTATTTGAAGGTGTTGTTTTAAAGAAGCAGGGCGGAAGCAGCCGTGAAACATTTACTGTAAGAAAAAATTCTAACGGTATCGGCGTAGAAAAAACATGGCCTCTTCATTCCCCAAATGTAGAAAAGGTAGAGGTTATCAGACGTGGTAAAGTAAGACGTGCAAAACTGAACTACTTAAGACAGCGTGTTGGTAAAGCTGCAAAGGTAAAAGAGTTAGTAAGATAATATGGTGATGAACAGGGGGCCGCTGTGTGGAAAGCATTCAGCGGTCCCCTGTTTCTTAAACTCAGAAATACATGCAGAACGGATTTTGAAGATCCGTTTCATACAGAATTCGGGGGTTGGCATGAAAAAGAGAAAAAAGAAAAAATTACAGAGGATAGAATTTCAAAGAGATCTTGCCCTGGAGTTTATCAAAAGTGAAAAGGGACGCCCTGTCTTTACCTGGATATTTCAGATCGCAGTGGTTTTGGCGTTGGCCGCTGTGGTGTCCATCTTCTTTTTCCAGAGCATTGTAATGCAGGAAAGCAGTATGGAGCCGACCATAGAAACCGGGGAGAGATTCTTTGTCAATAAACTGGTTTACAAGTTCACCAGCCCAAACCGGGGAGATATCATTGCCTTTACCAAAGACGGCAGCGATGACGCTCCGGTTCATATCAAGAGAGTGATCGGCCTGCCGGGAGAGACCATAGAGATCCGGGATGGCGTGGTGTATATCAACGGAGAGGAGTATGAAGAAGAGGGGGATCTTCCAAAGATCACTAATCCGGGACTGGCAGAGAACGGAGTGACTTTAGAAAACGATGAATATTTTGTTCTTGGAGACAACCGGAACAACAGTGAGGACAGCCGGTTTGCGGAAGTACAGAATGTAAATGAAAAATATATTGAAGGAAAAGTCTGGTTCTGCGTTTACCCGGCAGACAAAATAGGCTTTGTAAAACGATAATAAAAAGCGAGGGCGATTATGAATTATCAATGGTATCCTGGGCACATGACCAAGGCGAAACGGATGATGGAGGAAAACATTAAGCTCATTGATCTGATCATTGAGGTGGTGGACGCAAGGATCCCTGTGTCCAGCAGAAATCCGGATATTGATGAGCTGGGAAAAAATAAATCCAGACTTCTGCTGCTGAATAAATCAGATCTGGCAGATCCGGAGCAGAACGAGGTCTGGAGCCGCTTTTTTCAGGAAAAGGGATTTCATGTACTGAAGCTGAATTCCAGAACCGGAAGCGGAGTGAAAGCAGTGCTGCCGCTGGTCATGGAGGCCTGTAAAGAGAAAATCGAGAGAGACAGAAGAAGAGGAATAAAAAACCGGCCTGTCCGGGCAATGGTGGTGGGGATCCCCAATGTGGGAAAATCTACTTTTATCAATGCTTTTGCAGGAAAAGCATGCACGAAAACTGGAAACAAACCGGGAGTCACCAAAGGAAAGCAATGGATCAGGATCAATAAAAGCCTGGAGCTTCTGGACACTCCAGGCATTCTCTGGCCCAAATTTGAGGACCAGCAGGTGGGGGCCAGACTGGCCATGATCGGATCTATAAAAGATGAGATCCTGAATCTGGAAGAACTTTCTTTGGAGCTTCTGGGATATCTTTACAGAGACTATTCCGGGCTTTTAGCGGCCCGGTATGAGATAGAAGAATCCGGAGAGCCCCTGGCTATGCTGGAACAGCTTGCCGCCAACAGAAAGTGCATCCAGAAGGGCGGACAGCTGGATTACGGGAAAGCGGCAAATATTCTTCTGGAGGAATTTCGAAATGGGAAAATCGGCCGGATCACTCTGGAGAAGCCGTTGATACAGGAGTAGTAAAAATGAAAAGCGTACAGGAAATCAGGGAAGAACTGAAAAAGGCTGCCAAAGAAGAGATTCCGGCCTTTATAAAATGCTATGGAGAGGACCAGAGAAAAGGGGTCCAAAGTCTTCTGGAACAGGCCAAAAAGCGTCTGGAAAAGCTGGAGGCCGAAAGAGCACGTCTGGAGAGGATGAGAGAGTACGAGCATGAGTACGAGCACCTGGGATATGTCTGCGGCATTGATGAGGCAGGAAGAGGGCCCTTTGCAGGCCCGGTGGTAGCCGGGGCCGTGATCCTTCCAAAGGACTGTGAGATCCAGGGGCTCAATGACTCGAAACAGCTTTCTGAGAAAAGAAGAGAAGAACTCTATGAAGAAATCCTGGATAAAGCCATTGCTGCGGAGACAGGCTTTGCCAGTCCGGCCAGGATCGATGAGATCAACATTCTCCAGGCCACCTATGAGGCCATGAGAGAAGCCATAGGAAAGCTTTCCGTCAGGCCGCAGATCCTTTTAAACGATGCGGTGACTATACCGGGAACAGAAATTCCCCAGGTGCCCATTATTAAGGGAGACAGCAAAAGCGTATCGATCGCCGCTGCCAGTATCGTGGCAAAAGTTACCAGGGACAGACTTATGCGGGAATATGATAAAATCCTGCCCCAGTATGGATTTGCTTCTCATAAAGGATATGGATCCAGGGAACATATTGAAGCCCTGAAAAAATACGGACCGTCTCCGATACATAGAAAGACCTTTATAAGGAATGTTTTTGAGGAACAGTCATGAGCGCCGGAAAAAAGGGCGAGGATTCTGCAAAGAAAACTGGGATCCGCTATGAGCAGACAGCGGCGGATTTTCTCCAGACCCAGGGATTTAAGATCCTGGAGCGGAATTTCCGCTGTCCGGCCGGGGAGATCGATGTAATCGCCCAAGAGGGGGAGTATCTTTGCTTTCTGGAAGTGAAATTCAGAAAGGAAGAAAACAGGGGAACGCCTCAGGAGGCTGTGGACAAAAAGAAGCAGCGGAGGATCTCAAAGGCGGCCCTTTATTATCTTATGAAAAAGGGGCTGGCGGATACCACGCCCTGCAGGTTCGATGTGGTGGCGATCCGGCCGGAGAAGATCACATTGATAAAAAACGCATTTCCATTTAAGAGGTGAGACTATGTATATCAAATGGGACAAAGATACAGAAGAACATATGCAGGTCATGGAAAAGGAGGGAGTAGTCTATCTGGCCTACCCTGCCTTTAAAAAATTTCCGCAGTTCTGCCATGGCTTTTCCACCAGGTTCGGCGGAGTGAGCCAGGGGATCTACAGCACTATGAACCTGAGCTTCCAGCGGGGAGACAGGGAAGAGAATGTGGCAGAAAATTACAGCCGTATTGCCCGGGCCATCGGTTTTGACCTGGCAAGAACTGTCTGTTCACAGCAGACCCATACCACCAATATCCGCAGGGTAAAAAAAGAGGACGGAGGCAAAGGGATCTTAAAGCCCCTGGATTATCGGGACATCGACGGCCTGATCACAGATATTCCGGGCATGACTTTAGCCACATCTTTTGCAGATTGTGTACCTCTGTTCTTTCTGGATCCAGCTCATAACGCCATAGGGCTGGCCCATTCCGGGTGGAGAGGAACTGCTGCCAGAATGGGAGCTCATATGATCCAGGCCATGAAGGAGACCTTTGGCTCTGACCCCTCCCAGATGTATGCGGCTATCGGCCCGTCTATCTGCCAGGACTGTTATGAAGTAAGCCAGGACGTGGCGGAAATTTTTTATGAAGAGTTTCCTTCTTATAAAGAGGAGAAAAGCCTGCTTTACAGAAAAGAAAATGGAAAGTACCAGTTAAATCTCTGGAGAGCGAATGAAATCGTCCTTCAGGAGGCCGGAATTTTACCGGAGAAGCTTTCTTTTCCAGGAATCTGCACCTGCTGTAATCCCAATCTGCTGTTTTCGCACAGAGCCAGTCAGGGAAAAAGAGGAAACTTGTCGGCTTTTCTGGGAATCCGTCCGTCAATAGAATAGTTGCATAAAGTTTACAAAGAGTCCAGAGTAATATTACATAAATATTACAAAAAGATGAAAAACCACTGTTCATTTTACAGATTCTATGTTATAATCTTAGACGTTAGTGAAAAGGAGCTTTGGTTATGAAGAACAAAACAACTACAAGCCTGCTTATGGGGCTGTTGGCAGTGAGTCTGGCTGCAACTCCCTGTTACGCTTCCACTCAGCAGAAAATTACAGACACAAAGAATGCGCAGCAGGAAAATCAGCAGAAATTGGACAGCGCTCAAAGCCGGATCGACAGTCTGGAAGCCAAGAAAGACGATCTGGAAGGGTACTTGCAGGAGTTGAATCAACAGCTGGGCGACTTAGAGGAAAATCTCCAGGAGATTCAGACAAAATCGGACGAGACCCAAAAAAAGCTGGAAAAGCTGGAAAAAGAACTGGAAGCCGCGAAAGAGAAGGAAGCGCAGCAGTACAGCGATATGAAACTCCGTATCCAGTATATGTATGAAAATGCGGAAAACTCTTATGTTGTCATGCTTCTGGAATCCAAATCCATCTCTGAGTTTCTGAGTCAGGCAGAAAACATGTCTCAGATTACAAGCTATGACAGAGATATGCTGGAAGAGTATAAGAAGACGACTGAAGAGATACAGGAAAAAGAGGCCAGTATCCAGGAGGAACAGCAGGAACTGGAAGCCTTAAAGCAGGAAAGCCTGGATAAGCAGGATGAAATCTATGAGGTGGTAAAGACTACCAATCTCCAGATCCAGGATTATGAAGGACAGATTTCCCAGGAAGAGGGAAATGCAGAAAAATTAATGGCTCAGATAGAAAGCCAGAAAGACACCATTAACTCCCTGATCAAACAGCAGAAAGATGAGGAAGCTGCACAGATCCAGGCTCAGCGCCAGGCAGAAGCCGCAGCGGCAGCAGATGATCAGCAGCAGACATCTTCAGGATCTTCAGGGAACAGTCAGAACAGCGGACAGACAGGATCAACAGGCTCTCAGCCTTCTTCCGGAGGCCAGGAGACAAGCTCAGGCAGCAGCAGTACCGGCAATACATATCTGGGAAGATTCCGCCTGACAGCTTATTGTCCATGTGCGAAATGCTGCGGAAAGGCAGACGGGATTACTGCCAGCGGTACCAAAGCTACGGCAGGACGTACAGTTGCCATGGGCGGCGTACCTCTTGGAACAAAGCTGATGATCAACGGAACCGTTTATACTGTGGAAGACAGAGGAACCTCATACGGACATGTGGATATTTTCTTTAATACCCATGCAGAAGCTCTTCAGTTTGGAAGCAGCTATGCTGATGTATATCAGGTAAATTAAAACTTCATACATAATAAAAAACAGAAGGCGGAAAACCTTCTGTTTTTTATTATGGAACAGCCTTTATGAATTCCTTTTCAGAAGCCGGTTGATTTTTTCTGTAGTGCTTCTGACTTTTTCCACGGAAAGATCATGGTTCAGGATATCCATGATGCTGGCCAGATATTTGCTCATATCTGCCTCCAGATAATAGGGTTTTGTTAAAAGCTCCGGATTCCGGTAGGTGAGATTTGTGGTTATAACACGATGGATGTATCCTTTTTCATAATACTCATCAAATTTATCAAGACCATCGGTGAAAAGCCCGAAGGTTGTGCAGACGATCACACGTCTGGCCTTCCGGTCCTTCAGTTTTTTTGCCACATCCAGCATACTTTCTCCGGAAGAGATCATATCGTCGATGACTACTACATCTTTTCCCTCTACGGAATCTCCCAGAAATTCATGGGCAACGATCGGATTCTTGCCGCCTACAATTGTGGAATAATCCCGGCGTTTGTAGAACATTCCCATGTCCACGCCAAGGATATTGGAGAAGTAAACGGCCCTCTGCATAGCTCCTTCGTCAGGGCTGATGATCATCAGATGCTCATTGTCGATTTTGAAATTATCGATAGAAGCCACCATAGTTTTCAAAAACTGATAAGTAGGCATGAAGTTATCAAAACCAGACAGAGGAATGGCATTCTGCATCCGGGGATCGTGGGCGTCAAAGGTAATGATATTGGAGACGCCCATCTGTACCAGCTCCTGAAGGGCAAGAGCACAGTCTAAGGATTCCCGCTTGCTTCTTTTATGCTGACGGCTTTCGTAGAGGAAAGGCATGATCACGTTGATCCTGTGCGCTTTTCCTGCAGCAGTTGCAATGATTCTTTTCAGATCCTGATAGTGGTCATCTGGGGACATGTGGTTTTCATGGCCGCAGATCTTGTAAGTAAGGCTGTGATTGCATACATCTACCATCACAAACATGTCGGTTCCCCGAATAGACTCGCTGATCACGCCTTTGGCTTCTCCGGAACCAAAACGGGGGCACTCACAGTCAATGAGAAAGCTGTCTTCCGCATAGCCCCGGAAGTTAAGCCCTGATTGATTGTGGGAATTTAACTCTTTTCGGAACTGGACCAGGTGAGCGTCTACCTGGGACGCAAGCTGATCACAGCTTTTCAGAGCCGCTATTTTGATAGGGGCCACCGGAATGGATTTTTCCAGCAAACTGATATTAATCATAAAGACCTCCAATTAAATGCTTATATTATTTTACAGGGGAAAAATCCCCATGATGCAAGAAAAAAACTCATATTTTACTTTTTCTTTACATCAATACATATTAAGTTATAACATTCGACATAATACCCAGTCAAGGAAAAATTATTGCTTTTTTGCGGCTTTGTTGGTATACTAGCCGCAGAGCGGCCGGTATTGAAGGCAGCTGCAAAGGAATATAAGAGAGGTAAATATGAAAAAATCCAGACATATGATCAGAGAGGTGGAAGAGGGAAGCATTGCCTGGGAGCTGGAGCTGGAGCCGGGCGATGAGCTGGTTTCCATAAACGGAAAGGCCATTGAAGATGTTTTCGACTACCACTATCTGGTAAATGATGAATATATTGTGCTGTTGGTAAAGAAACCAAACGGTGAAGAGTGGGAGCTGGAAGTGGAGAAAGAATACGAGGAGGATCTGGGAAT
>UQSX01000111.1 GCA_900543715.1 uncultured Blautia sp.
ATTCGAACCCCCGACACATGGTACCGGAAACCACTGCTCTATCCCCTGAGCTACGGGTGCTTAATCATTACATCTTGGATATCATATCACATTTTTCCTCACTTGTAAAGCACTAGCCCCATTTCCGTCATTTTAACGGTGATTTTGGGAAATACTGACCAATTTCTCTGAAAAATCAGGCAGTATTCCCCACCTTTTACATCATAAGCGTTTCTTTCTGTCGATCATAATAATAAACCTGGTAGGAAAGTATCTCATCTTCTTCTACCTGAGTCTGGTTTACTTCTCTGACCATCCGGGCCAGTTCGAGACGGGAATACTGCCCCTGATCCGGGACCAGAATACATTCATGGACACTGCTTGGCAGTACATAGAAATTACGTCTGAGAATTTTAGAAATGTGGCTGAGGACATGGGGATAAAGCAGAGCCGCCGCTCCAAAACATTTTTCCTGGTTGGTGAGGACATACATGATCTCTTCACCTCTGTCCATATCAGCTGCGTCCTCTCCGGATAATTCATGGATCAACGCATCCATCCCTCGAAAACTATAGGGAAGCTTTCTGCTGGTATTCATCACCGCATCCTCTAAAAGCTGTCTGGAATTGATCTTCCAGGCTTCCAGATTGCAATTGTGGATCAGCATAGTGGCTCCCTGAAATCTGCCTTTCTCCAGCCGGTAATAAAATACCACGGCCAGATCCAGATAGGCAATATAGGGTATTTTTGTCAGGAGGACCTTGTTCATTTCATAATTGATCAATTTAAAATACACCTGCCCTCTGGCCTTTTCATAATTTTCAAAGCTGTCCAAAGAAAAATCAACCTCCCTTTCCTGATGTGCATTCCGCCAAAGAATTTCTCTGGAGATCTCTTCCATACTTCTGCTTTCATTTTCCCAGCTTTCAAAAAACTCTCTGAGATAGATCGTGGGCGCAATACGCTTCCCCTCTTCCTGGAGCACTACGGCTTCTTCCTGGATTCCATTGTTTTTTTCCACTGTCTGAAAACGTATTTTTCTCTCATCTCCCAGTATCCGCCGGAGATGATCCAGAAGTTCCTCCTTAAAAGTCTCATATCCCATAGGCATCCATCCTTTCCTAAAAACATTTATTTATATTTATGCAGGGCCTGACAGATAGACAAAATCCCCGCAGAAATACCTGACTGTCTCTCATTGTGTTGGAAAATCGGTTTCCGCAGAATGCGGACAAAGAAATTTGCATGATAACAGAATTGGGAAAGAAAAACTGCCGCAGAAATCCTCTCTTTTCTGCAGCAGTCCTCATTCGTAAGCTCCGAAACCCTATTGGGGGAATCCTTCTCCCCTGGTCTCTGATATTTTATACTCTGGACAGGTATTCACCTGTTCTGGTGTCGATTTTGATCACATCGCCCTGGTTTACAAACAGCGGTACGTATACGACTGCACCGGTTTCCACAGTTGCAGGTTTTGTAGCACCCTGAGCTGTATTTCCGGCAAATCCCGGCTCTGTTTCTGTGATCTCCAGTTCTACGAATAATGGGGGCTCGATAGCGAAAACGCTTCCATTATAGGAACATACCTTTACGCTCTCGTTCTCCTTAACAAATTTCAGAGAATCCCCTACAGTCTCTTTGTCAATGGCGATCTGATCGTATGTTTCATTGTTCATGAAATTATACAGGTCACCGTCACTATATAAATACTGCATATCTACACGGTCAATACGAGCCTGTGGGAACTTTTCTGTTGGTCTGAAAGTTTTCTCTACAACTCCGCCGCTGATCACATTTTTTAATTTTGTTCTAACGAATGCAGCACCTTTTCCCGGTTTTACGTGCTGGAATTCCATAATCTGTACTACATTACCATCAATTTCCAGTGTGAGACCGTTTTTAAAATCTCCTGCTGATATCATAATGATATTCCTCCTTATTTCCTCCATTGGGGAAAAACCGCAATTTTTCCGCTGTACTTTATTCTATAATACATCCGGGCATTTTTCAACTGTTTTTTCGCTTTCTCACTTCTTTCCCGTAAAAGTACAGGACGATTTTTTCCAGTTTTCTCTTCAATACGATCTGAATCTCTTCCTTGGGATGGATGGGTTTCACCAGAATATTATACATTCCTGTTCTTTTGGCTCCGTACACATCTGTGAAAAGCTGATCTCCGATAAAGACCGTATTTCTCAGGTCTGTCCCCATGATCTCCATAGCCCGAAAGTAGTTCTTTCTTGCCGGTTTGTGGGCGTTCTCAATAAAATGGACCTGAATATTTTGATTGAAAGAGCTGACTCTCTCATACTGGTTATTCGATAAAAGGCAACAGGAAAATCCTATCTTTTTCAGCCGTTCAAACAGTTCCTCCGCCCTTTTATCCGCCGGTGCCCCGTGGGGCACCAGGGTATTGTCAATATCAAAAATAATTCCTCTGAACCCCTTTCTGTACAGCTTTTCAAAATCAATGCTGTAAGTGGAGTCCAGATATTCATCGGGAAAAAACTTCTCCAGCATATTACCCGGTTCCTTTCTGTCTGGTATTTAAAACCTATGGTAACAGCACCAGAGTCTTTTGTCAAACTCAACGTTCTTCCAGGGATACATAAGGCTGTTCTTCCAGAACATTCTTGTATGCAGGACGAATAATCTTGTCTGTATTGATCAGCTCTTCCATACGGTGTGCGCTCCATCCGACGATACGGGCAATGGCAAACATCGGCGTATACAGTTCCAGGGGCAGTCCCAGCATACTGTAAACAAAACCGCTGTAGAAGTCCACATTGGCGCTTACGCCTTTGTAGATCCGGCGTTCCTGGGCGATGACCTCCGGAGCCAGTCTCTCAATCTTTGCATAGAGCTCATAGTCTCTTTTTCTTCCCTTTTCCTCTGCCAGACGTTTTACAAATTTCTTAAAGATCTGGGCTCTCGGGTCAGAAATAGAGTAAACCGCATGCCCCATACCATAGATAAGTCCTCTTTTGTCAAAGGCTTCCTTGTGAAGAAGCTTGATCAGATAATCTCTGATCTCATCTTCATCATTTGGGTCTTTGATATGTTTCTTCATGTCATGGAACATACTTACCACCTTGATATTGGCGCCGCCGTGTTTCGGCCCTTTCAGAGAACCCAGAGCTGCCGCAATGGTAGAATAAGTATCTGTACCTGAGGAAGAAACAACGTGAGTGGTAAAAGTAGAATTATTACCGCCTCCATGTTCCATATGAAGCACCAGGGCCAGATCCAGAATGGTAGCCTCAAAAGGTGTATATTTCTTGTCCGGCCTGAGCATCAGCAAGATGTTTTCTGCAGTGGACAGGTGTTTTTCCGGATTATGAATGTACAGACTCTTCCCCTGATTATAATGTCTGTGAGCCTGATAACCATATACGGAAAGCATTGGGAACACACTGATAAGATTGATACACTGACGAAGTACATTGGATAATTCGATATTTTCCGGATCTGCATCATAAGAATAAAGGGTAAGGACACTTCTGGAAAGAGTATTCATCATATCTCTGCTGGGTGCCTTCATGATAACGTCCCTTACAAAGTTTCTGGGAAGGCTTCTCTGGGCGGCCAGAATACCTTTAAATTCTTCCAGTTCCTGTTTATTGGGCAATTTTCCGAAAAGAAGAAGATATGTAGTTTCTTCGAATCCAAATCGTTTATCTGATAAAAATCCCTGGGTAAGTTCCTCTATATTAATTCCCCGGTAATATAATTCTCCTTCACAGGGAACGGTCTTTCCATCTACAATTTTGCTGGAAACGATGTTAGAAATCTGTGTCAATCCTGCAAGGACCCCTTTTCCGTTTATATCTCTAAGTCCCCGTTTTACATCATATTTTCCATACAAATCTACGTCGATCTTACTATTTTCTTTACAGATATCTGTAAGAGCTTCTAACTGAGGTGTAACTTTCATATTGAATCCTGACATTTAGATTCCCCCTTTTCTTTTTACCTTTCATCACTTTAGCACGATAATATCTTATCACACCCTCTTATAAGGTGACAAGCTAATTTTTTCTAAAGAATTTATGAACTCCAGTTCAGCTGCACGTGAAAGGAGCTGCCGCACCAAACAAATTGAAGAATATTTCATGCGGCAGCTCCGTCAATTCTTTAGTTATCTTTAAGATTTATCTTGGCCAAAGCCTGGGCAAATGCGTTGTTGATAGGCTCCTGTGCCTCCTTGTGCTGTTTGTTCAGGTATCGCTGAACATCTTTTTTGCTGACCCCGGCTCCTTCTTTTTCCCTTCTGGCCTGGAAGCTGGAGAGCTTCTCTTTATAGCCGCAGGTAGGACAGATAAAGGTGTCTTCTTTGCCCTTCAGATACAATTCCATCTTTCTGTGACAGTTGGGACACCGGGCATTGGTAAGCCGGGAGATGGTCTCTCTGTGTCCGCAGGACCGATCCTGGCACACCAGCATTTTACTGTTCTTGCCATTTACCGCCAGCATTCTCTTTCCGCACACCGGACATTTGGTATTGGTTAGATTGTCATGGCGGAAAGTTCCGTCGCCGGATTTGATCTCTCCGATAAGCTCTTCTGTATAGCCCTTGATATCTTTCAGAAAGATATTTTTCTTTAATTTTCCCTGGGCGATCCTGGAAAGCCGCATCTCCCAGTCAGCAGTCAGTTCAGGCTTTTTCAGATCCTCCGGCACCAGCTCCAGCAGCTGCTTCGCCTTAGAAGTAATGAAGATATCATTTCCTCTCTTCTCCATCAAAAAGGTATTAAACAGTTTCTCAATGATATCCGCCCTGGTAGCCACAGTTCCCAGGCCTCCTGTCTCTCCCAGTGTCTTTGCTGCTTTCGCATCCTTTGTCTGCATATATTTCACCGGATTTTCCATAGCAGAAAGCAGGGTAGCCTCATTGAAATGGGCCGGCGGCTGGGTCTTTCCTGTGGTGATCTCTGCTCTGTCTATTTTCAGGTGCTGGCCTTTTCCCAGCTCTTTTAAAGTCTGGAATTCCTCTTCTTCCTCTTCTGTCCATTCTCCTTCATAGGCTTCTTTCCAGCCCTGTCTTTTCACGATCTTCCCTTTCGCAATAAAGGTCTCTTTGGCCGCCTGCCCTCTGATCGTAGTCTGTTCATATTCAAAAGGAGGATAAAGCACACTGCAGAAACGTCTCACTACCAGGTCGTAGATCTTCCTCTCTTCATTTGTCATATGATCCAGCTGGACAAACTGCTCTGTAGGAATAATGGCGTGGTGATCGCTGACCTTTTTATCATCTACAAAGGACTTGTTTGCTTTCACAGGCTTCATGGACAGGGGGCCGGCGATCTTCCTGTAAGGTCCCACAGCACATGCTTTCAGCCGTTCCCTGATCGTCGGCACGATATCGCTGCCGATATATCTGGAATCTGTTCTGGGATAAGTCAGCACCTTATGGTTTTCATAAAGCCTCTGCATAATATTCAGAGTCTCTTTTGCGGAAAATCCGAATTTTTTATTGGCATCTCTCTGAAGTTCTGTCAGGTCATAGAGACCGGGAGCATAAGTTTTCTTGCTGGACTTTTCCACTGACAAAATCTCCAGAACGCCATTACCTGCTGCCGCCTTAATATTTTCTATTCTGTCCCTGGCAAAAGAACGGCGGGATCCGCTTTTTTCCTCCTGCCAGGAAAAACGTATTCCTCCTGCCAGAAGATTCAGTCCGTAATATTCCTGAGGTTTAAACTGCCGGATTTCCTCTTCTCTTGCAGCAATCATGGCAAGAGTAGGCGTCTGGACCCGCCCGCAGGAAAGCTGGGCATTATACCTGCATGTGAGAGCCCTGGTGGCATTGATACCCACCAGCCAGTCTGCCTCTGCCCTTGACACAGCGGCGTCATATAAAGGCTCATAGTCTTTTCCGTCTCTTAAATGGGAAAATCCGTCCTTGATAGCCTTATCAGTAACCGATGAGATCCAAAGCCTCTTCACCGGTTTCCTGCAGTTGGCTTTTTCCAGAATCCACCGGGCCACCAGCTCTCCTTCCCGGCCTGCGTCTGTAGCAATGATGATCTCGCCTACATCCTTTCTGAAAAGCTGAGTTTTTACTGTCTGGTACTGTTTTGCCGTCTGTTTGATCACCACCAGCTCCATTTTTTTTGGCATCATGGGGAGATCTTCCATCTTCCACTCTTTGTATTTTTTATCGTATTCCTCCGGATCCGCTAAAGTCACCAGATGTCCCAGGGCCCAGGTTACCACATATTTATCGCCTTCCAGAGCTCCGTTCAGCTTTTTTCCACATTTTAATACCCGGGCAATATCCCGGGCTACTGAAGGTTTTTCTGCTAAAACCAGAGATTTCATATATTACTCTCCATTTCTCAAAAAATTCTTGTAGTCATAGCTGATTATAACATAGGTCTGCCTATGACGTGAACCTCTATGTGAACCTTTTCAAAATTTCAAGATTTTCACAAAAAGCTCACAAAATTTTCCCGGTATTCTCACAAAGATTTCACACTTGACCAGGAAAATAATTGGAATAGGAGGTATCCAACATTGCAAAAAATAAAGTTCTTTCCTTTTTTTCTGCTTTTATATTCCCTGCTGTTTCTGGAAGGCTGTTCAGCAGAAAAAACAGTTGAAACCACAGCTGAAGCCGCTGAAGATTCCAAGGCCGCCGAAAATGAAAATATTTTATCGCTGGGTAATCCGGAAGATATTTCCCAGGTCTACACTTTGGAATACCAGGACCAGATTGAAGAAGAAATCCAGGATCTCTGGGAGTCTTCCGATTATACCCTGGAAAATCCCCTGGTTCTGGCAGACCCCTATGGTACCAACACCACTGCGCTGTACATCCGGTTCCGCACAGATACACCGGTAAATAATGCCGTCTGCAGCACACGGGATTACGATTATTCACAGGACGAAAATTATACCGGGACTTACAGCGGCACCGAAGGGGAGGAATCCTACTATGTCAAGTACCTTGTAAATGAAGAAAAGGGTACCTACCAGCTCATAGAAAGGATTCCTGTAACATATTCCGGCTATGTCAGCTCTGTCCAGGAGCTGAACAATACTCTGCTCATAGACAGCGGAAGTGCCTTCACCGCCGTGGAGCTGGACCAAAATAACCAAATCATTCAGACTCTGAAGGGGACCGGAGATACCTGGTGGTACCGGGTATTCAAGTATGACTACATCGGTTTCTGGTTTGGCGGCTGACAGACCGATTTTTACATAATCTTGCCAAAAAATCCCGCTGTCTTCTTTACCTTTTCCATCAAATCAGTAAAGCTTTGTGGTGTCAGGGACTGTTTTCCGTCACAGAGGGCTTTTTCCGGATTGTTGTGTACTTCGATCATGACCCCGTCTGCTCCTGCAGCAATGGCTGCCATGGTAAGAGGCTCTACCATGAAACGGATGCCTGCCGCATGGCTGGGGTCTACGATCACCGGAAGGTGTGTCTTAGACTTCAGCATGGGAATGGCAGATATATCCAGGGTATTCCTCATAGAAGTCTCAAAAGTGCGGATACCCCTTTCACAGAGGATCACCTGCTCATTTCCTCCTGCCATGATATATTCTGCACTCATGAGCAGTTCTTCCAGAGTATTTGCCATGCCTCTCTTTAGAAGAATAGGCTTACGGATTTTCCCCAGCTCTTTAAGAAGCTCAAAATTCTGCATATTCCTGGTTCCCACCTGGATTACGTCCACCTCTTCAAAAAGGGGCAGATGTTCTGCGCTCATGATCTCGGTCACAATGGGAAGTCCCGTAGCCTTCTTGGCCTCCAGAAGCATTTTCAGTCCTTCGCTGCCCAGGCCCTGAAAAGAATAGGGGGAAGTTCTTGGCTTAAAGGCGCCGCCTCTTAAGAGCCCTGCTCCAGCCTTCTGTACATCTAAGGCAACTTCTGTCATCTGTTCTCTGGTTTCCACAGAACAAGGCCCTGCAATCACCTGAAAATATCCTCCTCCTATTTTTTTTCCTCCAGCTTCTACCACAGTATCTTTAGGATGCATAGCTTTATTTGCCTTTTTATAAGGCTCATTGATTCTTTTTACAGATTCAACAACTTCTAAAGCTCCCAGCCACTCGTCATCTACCTCTGTGGTGTCTCCGATAAGCCCAATGAGAAATGTATTCATCCCCTCAGAAAGATGGAGTTTCAGTC
>UQSX01000112.1 GCA_900543715.1 uncultured Blautia sp.
GGTGCCAGATTTATTTGAAATTTCAAAAAACTGAGAAAGTCAATTTCCCATAAGAAAACATACCAGATAAAAAAAGCTGGAATCCTTAGCAGTGTAAGGAATCCAGCTTTCTTCGTTTTCTTATGAATAACAGGGTGTGTTTTGCCGCAAATATTTATAATCCCAAAGCTTTGGCGGTGGTGCAGATAAAGTCCTGTACATTGGTAACGATGCCTCTTGCGGACAGACTGCCTCTGTCGGCCAGTTTATTGACGGCAAATTCAGAAATATCCACGCAGTAGAAATAAATCTGCCGCACAGTACCATCTGCCATGACACGGTAAGAGGGCGTCATATTTCCTGTGGCAATGGTATGGAGCATCGTAGCCAGGCAGACTACGGTAGTGGCCTTTTCTACCATGTTCCTCATAGCTGTCTGTCCCTCATAGGCATTTCCGATAACCTCCGGCAACGGACCGTCGTCACGGATAGAACCGGTAAGGACAAAAGGTATCTTATTTTTCACACAGCTGTACATAATGCCGTTGTCAATCTTATAATCCGCAATAAACTGGGCGATAGAGCCGCTTCTTCTTACCCGGTTGATCACGTCCAGATGGTTGTAGTGGCCGTTTGGATGGGATTTCTGTGTATAAATATCCTGTCCCAAGGCCGTATGGAACATAGCCCCTTCCAGATCATGGGTAGCCAGGGCATTTCCAGCCATAAGTCCGTCTACATATCCATTCTCCACCATGGCTTCCATGGCCCTTCTGGCGTCGGCGTCAAAAGCAAAAGCCGGCCCCATGACCCAGAGGATATTCCCATGTTCCCGCTCATAGTTCAGCAGTTCAAAAAAACGGTCATAATCTCTGGCGTAAGAGGTCTCCCGGCTTCTTCCCTGACGGAATACGAACTGATCCTTCTCTGTCTCTTCAGGATCTTCAAAACCCCCGGTATGAAGGTAGATTCCCTCTTCTCCCTTCTCTGTCCTTCCCAGTATCACCCGGTCCCCTTTTTTCAGATTCCGGTTCTCCACAACTTTTAAAGTCCCATCTTTTTCCAGTACCACACTGGAATCCATCCGGGATTTTTCCGGCAGTTTCCATTCTCCATGGATCTTAAAATATTCCGGATACATAGAGGTGCTGTGGTAATTCTCCGGTGCCACTCCGTCTGCCTCTGCTTCTTCCCAGCGGACGTCCGGAGCATTTTTTAACTTTTCTGATGAAAAATCCGGTTCATAGTATTTTGGTAATGTAAACATAGGCTTCTCTCCTTGTGTTTTATTTTCATAATTATCCGTCCATAGGACTCAGAATGGGAAAAACTTTCCCTCTTTATAAACTCGGCGGCCCCCGATATATGTTTCAGCTACCCGGACCTGATCGATCTCCTTGGCAGGTATCTCTAAAATATCCCGGTCCAGAATCAGAAAGTCGGCTTTGTACCCTTCTTTCAGCTGTCCCAGACGGTCAAATCCTGCCATTTCCCCAGCTTCCCTGGTATAGAGGATCAAAGCGGTTTCTATATCTACCCCCTGTTCTTGGCCGCAGTCTGTTCCGTCATAGGCTTTTCGTGTAACAGCGCCCTTGATATTAGGAAAAGGATCAGAGGGAACTGCCCAGGAAGTAGCCGGAGCGTCTGTAGAAAAGCAGAGCCGTACCCCCTTATCTAAAAGATGTCTTACTGGATAGCAGGTCTTCATCCTCTCTGTGCCCAGATTTTTCAGATAACTTTCTATTTCCGCATACAGGAAAATAGGCTGGGTCACAAATCCGATCCCTTTTCCTGCCGCTTTTTCAATACTGTCCTCAGATGGAAGGGTAATGTGCTCCACCCGTACATAAGGCTCTGGTCCCAGATTCCACTTTTCTTCCCTGGCAGCCCGGTCCACTACTCTCTCAATGGCCTTGGTTCCCATGGCATGCATAGAAAGCTGGCAGTGGTTCTTTTTGCAGAAGTCAACTGCTGTCTCCATCTGCCGCTGGCTGCACACGGAAATCCCACAGGAATCAGAATTCAGATAAGGCTCTGCCATCCAGGCGGTCCTTCCGGAAACACTTCCGTCTCCGATAAGTTTCAGCCCTGAAACAAAAATCTGCTGCTTTTTATCAAAACGCTTCTGAGGAATCTGAAAGTCTTCTTTTTCCATGAAAAAATCCCACATATAGTAGACGCCTACTTCCTGAAGAAATCCTTTCTCTGCCGCTTCCTGATACAGCGGATAATTATCTCCCTCATTCAGATTTCCCATGTCCGTTACCGCTACGATTCCCTGGGATGTAAGAAGTTTCCCCAGCTCTACAAGATTTTCCACAGCTTCTTCTTTTTCCGATACGGACATAAAAGGTGTGACCAGATTTCTGGCGTTTTCTTTCAAAACTCCTGTAGGCTCCCCGTTTTCATCTCTCTCGATTTCTCCCCCTTCCGGGTCCGGGGTATTCCTGTCTATTCCGGCAATCTCCAGGGCCTTGCTGTTTACACAGCGGATATGTCCGCAGGTCCGGATAATGGACACAGGAGAATCACTGCATCCCTTATCCAGGTCCCAGCGGTTAATAGAACGGCGTTCTGCAAATTTTCCTTCATCATATCCCCATCCCAGGCACCATTTCCCCGGTCCCTGCTCTTCTCTCTTCTCCCGTATTGCCTGGATCAGTTCCTCAATAGAATGGATTTTCGGCGGCAGAGCAGAAATCTGCCGGCTGTAGTCTGCCAGCATCATAGGATGCATATGGGCATCTATAAACCCCGGTATCACACGATGGCCCTGAAGGTCCACCCTCTGGCAGTCCTGGGAAGCCAGTTTTTCTATTTCTTCTGCTTTCCCCACTTTCCGGATAAAACCATCTTCCACCAGCATGGCTTCTCCATACAGATTTTCCTTATCTGATGTGAATATTTTTCCATTTTCATAAATACAAGCTTTCATTTATGTACTGCACCTCCATAGTCCGGGGAAAACTCCCCACTCTGCTTCTCATCATATGGTATAGGGAATACTTTCCTTTCCCCTGACTTTATAAACCACTGCCCCCACAAAAAATCCAATGATCGTAGGCACTGCCCAGGCGAATCCCTGTCTGGCAAAAGGTATCCTGTAGATAATATTCATAATACCGGAAACATCTATTGGTATCAAGCCGGAAGACTGGGCCACATTCAGAGCGTCAAAGAGGGACATAACTGCAGATACGATCACTGCTCCCTTCCATGCTCCGTCATTGGGCACAAATTTCTTAAACAGCCCCAGTATCATCATTACCACAGACATAGGGAAGAGAATGGTGAAAATCGGCCCTGAAATGGTCAGCACATTGCTGACTCCGGTGGAAGATACCAGAAAAATGGCAATGGTGATTATCAGAGAAGCCCATTTATAAGGAATTTTCCCCTTTGTCCATTCTTCCACCCACTGTCCTGTAGTGGCGATCATGCCCACCGCCGTAGTCAGACAGGCAAAAATCACAGCCAGAGAAAGAACGATACTTCCTCCTGAGCCAGCCAGCCTTCTTACCAGATCTGTGAGAAGATAGGTGGTATCCACATCTGCAGGATAGTCGCTTCCTCCCTGAGCTCCCAGATAAGCCAGACCTCCGTAGACGATAAAAAGCAGAAGAAAACCTATTACAATAATCCCAAACATCATTTTCTTATATTCTTCTTTTCCAGTATAGCCTTTTTCCCGGAAAGCCGCTATAAAAATCCCTGCACAGATGATTCCCGTTCCCACATCTCCGGTATTATATCCTGTGAGAAAAGCACTGAGAAAAGCTTCCTGTCCGCTTTCCTGAAGGCCGCCTCCAATGGCTCCCATAGGCAGAAAAATTGCCAGAAGGATAATGACCAGAAGGGTGATCAAAAGGATCGGCGTAAGATACTTCCCGATCCGGTCAATAACATTAGACTTATTCATGGCAAAGTAATAGGAAACACCGAAAAAAATCAGCAAAAAGAGAATTCTTGCATACACCGGAAGGGAGCCGAAGATGCCCTCAAATCCTGTCTCATAAGCCACCCCTCCGCATCTGGGAATGGTTCCGAAGATAACCACCAGCAGCCCCAGTCCCATGTAGAGGTAATGCCACCAGCTGGTCACATGCTTCATCATATCCTGGAGTCCGTACCCTACGTTTCCTACTGCGGCCACTGCCAGCATGGGAAATAAAATTCCCGATAAGGCCAGTCCTCCAATGGCCCAGAATACATATTCACCGGAAAGAAGCCCTACCTGAGGCGGAAATATCAGATTGCCAGAGCCAAAAAAAATGGCAAACATAGCAAATCCGGTGATCAGAATGTCTTTGAACATATTTTTCTTCATCTGTACCTCTCCCTTTAATCACAGTATTATTACATTAATCTTTTATCATATAAAAGCAAACAATAAAAAAACAGGTGCCTCAGCCTGAGGCCGAAGCACCATTGCTTATCTTCTATATAATACTCTTGTTTACATGTCTTTGTCAATGCTTGTTAAATCTCTCTTAGCCGTTCCAGGATCACCTCCTGCTGGCTGGCTGTAGGCTCAAAGCTCAGATCTACTTTCAATATTCTGTCTCCCATACAGAGGAGATAGCGGAAAATTTTCTGTCCTTCTCTGTCAAAAGCTGACTGCAGAGCCTGGAACTCATCCTGCTCTCCTGTTCCCCAGGAATCCATGGTCTGCCAATTTTCTCCACTTCTATAAGTTCTTTCCATGGAAGACCTGACAAATCCGTAAAAAGGAGCCAGCTTTACCTTTGTCACCACATATTCCAGATAATATCCCGGAGTCCCCTTTGCTCCCGACAAAGCCTCATCATAAAACTGTTCAATCTCCAATCTGGAAAGGAAAGCCGAGCTTTGGATATTCTCGGTATCAATGTACCCCTTCCCATTAAACTCCGATCCTGCCAGTTCCTGAAGAGTCAGAGGATTTTCCTGCCCCTGCAAGTAAAATCCCCTTTCTTCATAATAGTCTCCGGCTTCAAAAGAACTAAAATAGTAATAACCATTAAATACCACAAAGAAAATAAGAAAAGCCAGGACAAGATTTACGCCTATGTTTGCTGCAGTGGCAGAGCCTCTGTCCCGCATACGGTTTCTGATAATATCCTGAAAGTAATAAACGATAAAATATCCTGCCAGTACGGCCAGCACCAGGCCGCCTCCTGCTGTAAAGGCATAAAAAACTACAGCAGCCATGGTCAAAAGCATAATTATTTTTGAAAGCGCCGGATACCCTTTTGTTGGTGTAAAAGACTGGTCTCTCTTAGCATTTGCTTTTGCCTTCTTATACCAGCGCCGAAAAGTGATAAATTCCACTAATCCATACACTCCCAGCATAAATCCCGTAAAGGCCAGAGTTAAGCCGCTTCCGTCAGAAAGAGTCCTTGCTCCGTCAAAATAAAGGCTCAAGAAGAAATAAATTGTAAGCAGCCAGCCGATTATTCCCAGGATCCCATCTGCGATCCGGACTCTTCTTGAACCCTTGCGGATATTTTCCACCTGAATATCTGCCTGAGTTTCCAGAGGAACGGGATTTTCTCTTTCGTTACAGAAAATCTTCATGGCTCCATGCTCTGCCGCCAGCTCCCAGCCCGCCATCTGGCAGTATTCTTCAAAGGTCAGCTCTTCTCCGGTAGGGGGCGCATAAACCCCGCTTCCCGGAAAATATCCTACTGCGTAGCGGAGCTCTTTTGGTTCTGACCGGCGGTAGTGCCAGAAAATTCCCATTCGATCCAGGATCCAGCCTTTCCTGGCCATTTTTTCAAAGTGCTGTTCCATTGTGGTATGATCAAAATAATAAGTCCATACGAGTTCAAGCTTCCCCCTGCTCATTTTCCTGCACCTCCATATAGCGGCGGTAATCTGCCGCCTGACCGCATATCCTCTCATACTCTGCCTGAAGTGCTTCTTTTCCCGTCTCTGTAAGGATATAGCTTTTCCTTCTCCCCTCTACTTTTGTTTCTACGATCATTTCCGCCTGAGAGAACTGGTCCAGAAGATTATACAGGGTTCCCGGTCCCACGTTCACCCTGCCCTCTGTCATCTCACGGACTCTCTCCATGATATCCATACCGCAGCATTCCTGCCGAAGGCAGAGAAGGATATAAAACATCTGCTCCGTTAAAGTCTGAAACTTTGCTCTGGCCATAGCATCGCTCCTTTTATCGAATATCGATATTCTTCTTAATTTCATTATAACATCGAATATCGATAATAGCAAGCTAGACTTTCCCAAAGATTCAGATTTACAGCTCCAAATCCTTTATAAGTTCTCCATATCCGGCATGCTCCCCAATCTGTCTCATTCCCTCTGCTGCCTCCTCCAGAGAATATCCGTGTTCTCTCAGAAATTCCTTCCCCTTTTCACTGACATATTCATAAAACAGAATGGCCGCAGCCAGTTCTTCCCGGTTCTTATAATCTATAGATTCCCAAAGCATGTTTTCCGCTTCATTAATCTTCCCCTGGTCTACCAGTCCTGTAAAATCCTCCAGACCCTTTTCCGAAACAGAAAACTTATTCTCCTTTGGCAGCTCTACCTGGGTATATTTCTTTCCCAACATAAGAGAAAACAAAACTCTGGCCATCTCTTTTATCATACGCATGATATAATCAGCTTCTTCCTCGTAGATCACAGTTCCACCTTCTTCCCTTTGTCCCTCTGCTTTTTATTGATACAGGCAAGCCCTCTCAGAACCAGGAATCCAACAATTGTAATTCCTACAAAAAATCCTGTGCCCAGACGTACTGCCTCTATTCTCTCTGCTCCCATTTTCAGTATACAACAGCCGTACAATACTGAAAAAAATCCCCCGCAAAGGATACTGACTACCAAATCTGTAAGCCATAGCTTCTTCTCAGTTCTTCTCTCCCACAGCCCATTATATAGGATCAGTGCCAGATATACGATTCCTCCGATAATGACTGCTGCCGTCTCTCCTGCCGCTCTTCCCAGGTCTGCAGTCAATGCCATCTGTATTACAATGGCAATAACGCAGGCAGAAAACATCAGCATAAAGGCTACATTCCCTGCCTTTGCTTTCTTTTCCTTTTCCAGCTTACTATAATCCGCTGCTTTTAATAAAGTATCCTTCAGTTTTTTATCCATATCCTCATTTCTCCTTTCTCCGCTGAAAATTTCATTAAGATCTACATCATAGAATTCTGCAATCTGTACCAGCAGTCCTAAATCCGGCATATTGACACCGGTTTCCCAGCGGGAAACTGTCCGTCCCGTTACCATAAAAATTTCACCTGCCTGTTCCTGGGTAAGTCCTTTTTCTTTGCGAAGGGCTTTCAGAAATGCTCCGATTTTTTTCATGTCCATGGCCTTCACCTTCTCTTCTGCCTTCAGGATACATCGCCGAATCAAAAAAAACCAGGACATAAACGGAGAAATGAGGAAAAATCTTCCGGACATAAAATGTCCTGTTCCTATATCCTGTATCTTTTTGATGCTGCATACCTCATTGAGGCATTTCCTGTTCTGGTATAAAAAAAGGACAGCCCCCGTTCCAAGGCAACCTCTCCTTGTTCCAGGCACTGTCCTGCTGTTCAAAAATTTTATAATTTTTTTTTTGCAAAGTCCCTTTAGGAATCTTTTCTGGCCTCTGCCGCTTTATTAATACAGGTAATAGCGTTGAGGCTCCTTGGATATCCTATATAGGGCAGGCATTGAGATACCACTTTCGTGAGAAATTCTTTGTCATTTCCCAGATTCATGTTCCCTCCTGCATGGGCGATGAGCTGAGGTTCACAGCCTCCCTGGGCAGCCAGGAAGCAGAAAGTGATCATTTCCCTCTGAGCCAGGTTGAGACCAGTACGGGTATAGTAATCTCCAAAGCAGTTAGCCGCCAGCCAGCGGTTGATATGGCCATTTTTCCAGGCTTCCCTCATTCCTTCGCCGAAAATATCCACCTGGGCCTGTGCGCCTTTTTCCAGACGGTCTTCCATAGTGGTGGTAGCCTGTCTGTTTTTTGTCAAGTACTTTTCCCTGAAAAAAGCGTCGGAATTCCCTTTTTTC
>UQSX01000113.1 GCA_900543715.1 uncultured Blautia sp.
CTGAAAAAAGGGAATTCCGACGCTTTTTTCAGGGAAAAGTACTTGACAAAAAACACATATCCTTTCAATGCGAACGAAGATGTAAAAGCTTATGTAGACTCTTCTTCCGCCAACTTCCCGGAAGGACTGACAGAAGAGCAGTTTTTCGCAAAGCCCATACTGACAAAAGAAGGACTGGCCACTGCGGTATCTGGAGGTTGATTATGACTGAATATTTTGTTGATCTTACAGACGGGACCAGGCTGCCTGTAAAAGTAAATTTTGGAACGTTATATTATATGCAGAAATGCAAAGGATATGAGCGTATCGCAAAAAAAGCAAAAAAGAATCCAAAATCATTATCAAACAGTGAAAGTATGGATTTCACTGCTTTTATGATCTATGCCATGATACGTTCCAACGGAAGGCAGGTAAGCTTTGATGAAGCTCTTTCCCTGGTCCCGCCTGATACAGAGGAGATAAAAAAAGCAGTAGATGCTTTCAGCAAAGAATATGAAAAATATTCTAAAAAAAAAGCATCGAAGCAGATGAGAACCCCGAAGAAATAAATTGGCCGGAATATATGATTGCCGCCAGAGAAATGGGAATGTCGGAAGAAGAATTTTGGAATTCGGACCCTATTTTCTTCAACGAGTGCTACGAAGTGTATACGAATAAGAAAAGGCAGGAGGTGAGGGCATTATATGGCAGATGATCTGCAGAGAGTTGGATTAGTATTTAAAGCAGACGGGGCGATAGATTTCAATAAGAGTTTAAAAGAAGTAACGGCCTCCATACAGGAAAATAGAAGTGCTTTTGGACTTGTAAAATCTACCTGGGACGAAAGCACAAAAACTGCTGATAAATTAAAGGCTACTCAGAAATATTTGTCTGATCAGACGAAAGATTATACCGACAAAGTAACGTTGCTTTCCAGACAGCTTGAAGAACTGGAAACGGCCGAAAATAGAGACGAAAAGGCTATTGCACAGAAAAAGAATCAGTTAAACCAGGCCAAAACCTCATTGAATAATTATAAGAATGGTCTGGAAGATGTAGAGAAAAAGCTGGAAAGCGGATCTTACAAAACCGAAGAATACGCAAAAAAGATTAGCAATCTTGGAGACAAAGCGAAAAGCGCAGGAGAAAAGCTAAGCGGTGTTTCGGGAGCAGCAGCAGGAGTAGTGGCAGGAGTTACCGCACTTGTTCCGGCTACTGAAGAATATCGAAAAATAATGGCCTCACTTCAATCGTCCAGTGAACTTGCAGGTTATACAGCAGAACAGACCGAGGAAACCTACAGGCAATTATATGGAGTGCTGGGGGATGATCAGACTGCCGCCACCACAACGGCAAACCTTCAGGCTCTCGGACTTTCCCAGCAGCAGCTGACAGAGCTGACAAACGGGGCTATTGGAGCATGGGCAAAATACGGAGACAGTATTCCAATAGATGGACTGGCAGAATCCATAAACGAGACTGTAAAAGCAGGACAAGTTACCGGGACTTTCGCAGATGTATTAAACTGGGGCGCCTTGCAGGGAGAAACCTTTGGTGTAAAAATGCGTGAGAACACAGAGGCAAACAAAGAGTGGAACAGTGCTGTTGAAAGTGCTGCTACGGCAGAAGATTATTTCAACCTGGCCTTACAGAATTGCAGCACACAATCCGAAAGGGTAAATCTTGTTATGCAGCTCCTTGCAAATCAAGGATTGACTCAGGCAGGAGTAAAATGGCAGGAGAACAATAAAAACATTGTTGATGCAAATAATGCCACAGCAAGCTTTCAGGAAGAAACTGCAGAACTGGCGAACACTGTTGCCCCAGTGATTTCACAGATTACAGATATTGCCGCAGAACTGCTTGGGAAATTCAATGAATTGCCAAAAAGCACACAGGAAAACATCATGAAAGCAGTCCTGCTTGTAGCGGCGCTATCGCCCGTAATGAATATTATCGGGAGTATAACGCAAGGAACATCAGGACTGCTGGGAGTGGCCTCTAAAGCACCGAAATTGATATCCACTATATCAGGCGGCGCAAAAGCTTTATGGGCCGTTCTATCGGCCAACCCCATAGGAGTTGTAGTTACAGTAATAGGGACATTGATCGCCGCATTTGTCCATCTATATAACACAAACGAAGACTTCAGAAGAAAAGTAGATGAAGTCTTCGGGAAAGTAGTCAGCACCATAAAAGGTGCTGTTAATAAAATTAAAGGATTTTTCGATTTTGAATGGGAATTGCCGAAAATCAAGCTTCCTCATTTTAGCGTATCCGGGAAATTTGGGCTGAACCCACCGTCTATCCCTAAATTCAGTGTGGAATGGTATGCCAATGGAGGAATTTTAAACAGGCCTACTGTATTTGCTCAAAATGGTAACAGACTTATGGCAGGGGGCGAAGCTGGACCTGAAGCAGTATTGCCCATTGAACTTCTGAAAAAATACCTTGACGAGGAAATTTCCAAGAACAATGGAATACTGGCGGGCATGATCAAAGAAATTTTGGACAATCTGGAGCTGAATCCCAATTTTGCTGTATATGTTGGAAATTCTGAATTTAAGTCCTACATAACTAAGATTGCCAAGAAAGGAATCAGTGACAGCCAGCTTTCTATTTTAGCGGCAAAGGGGTACTGATAGATATGATTGAATATGCTGGAACTGTCTGCACAAATTTAAACCTGCAGGTAAAAGATCTCATTAACATTCCATGTCCGGAAGACGACCTGGAAACAATTGAGATTCCAGGCAGAGATGGTGTGCTGGTAAAAGATAAAAAACGGAAGAAGCCTATCCAAATAGAAATTAATTTTAATTATATCGCCCCAAAAGAAAAGTGGCATGATATCTGGAGAAAAGCCAAGAAATGGCTGTTACAGAAAAATCAGAAACTGATCCTTGATGATGACAGCGATCATTATTATCGCTGCTTATACGTTGTAATCGGTATAAATGAAAGGGCAAGCCTTAGAATTGGAGGATTTACAGCAACGTTCGTATGTGATCCTTACCAATATTTGAATTCTGGAGATATGCCACTTGAACTGATGTATGAAAATATCTCAGCAGGACAAAGCGTTCACATTTGGAATCCATACGAGGCTTCAATGCCTATTTTTGTGATTGCCGGAAGCGGAACATGCAGACTTACAATAAACGGAAATATCCTGGAAGCAGATGTGCCAGAAAAGTTGACAATAGATACAGGTAGAGAATTGGCATACAAAGTAGATAGGTCCTCTGCCAATACAAACGTGACCTGTGACTATGAAGATCTAGCTTTGATACCGGGAGACAACATAATTATAAAGCCAGCAGGATTTGACCTGCAGATCTTGCCAAAATGGAGGGAGACATGATACAGATCTATTCTCCGGGAAACCGGAATTATAACAGAAACGGCGATGCTGTCCTGCACCCTTCCCAGTGTGATGTTGAGATGCATCTAAAGGGAGATTGGCAGCTTACTTTAGAGAATCCAGCGGATGAAAACATAAATTTAATCACGAAAGAGGCAGTGATCAAATGCGATACGCCTATTGGGAAAGATCAGAGGTTCCGTATATATGACTATGAAAAAAGCGAAGACGGGGTAAGCGCAAAAGCACGCCCTGTCTTTTTTGATGCCGCAAAAGACGCTTTTATATTAGACAAACGCCCCACAAACAAGACGGGAAAAGATGCTTTAGATATCCTCATGGAAGGGACTGGGTATACCGGAGAAACAGATATCATGGATCTTAATACAGCGTATTATATCCGGAAAAATCTAATCGAAGCACTCAATGGCGAAGACGAAAATAGCTTTATCAACCGATGGGGCGGGGAACCAATATATCAGAATGAACATCTGATTATGAATAAAAAATACGGGAGTGATAAAGGGGTAAAAGCTACTTTTGGAAAGAATCTGCAGAGCATTTCCGAGACAGTGAATATGGAGGGAGTAGTAACCAGGATTATCCCTATGGCTTATAACGGTTATATGCTGGAAGGAGATAAACCATGGGTGGATAGTCCCAATATTGGAAAATATGAGATCATCTACACAAAGGTGATTGAGTATAGTGATGTAAAACTCCAGGAAGATGTCAGCGATGAAAATGAAAAGGGATACGCAGATTTGACTATGCTGAGGGCAGAGCTGAAGCGGAGAGCTCAACAGGATTTTGATAACGGAATCGATCTTCCAGCAGTCACTTACGAAGTAGAGGTGGCAGATCTTGAAAATGTGATAGGATATGAGGACATTAAAGACCTTGTAAAAATTGGACTTGGAGATGATGTGACAGCAGAGAATAAAAGATTGGGCATTACTACAAAAAATCGATGTGTAGGAATGGTATATGATTGCATCCTGCAAGAGAATAAATCTGTAAGGCTGGGAGAAACCCAGACAGATTATTTTAGTCAAATGGCATCTGTTCAACAGAAGGTAAACCAGTCGCTGACACAAACAGGCGTTAAAGGCGAAATGATATACGGCCTGATCGATCTCTTTAAAGCCTCCATGAAGGCTACAGCAGAAAATGCAGTGCTTCAGAAAGAAAAAGCGATTCTGTTTGAAGATAAAGTGCCGGGATCACCCACCTATGGGGCAATGGCTTTAGGAACTACGGGATTTATGATAGCAGCTAAACGTCTGACAGATGATTCTGACTGGGATTGGAAAACCTTTGGCACTGGCCAGGGGTTCTTAGCAGATTTAATTGTAGCTGGAACTATGTTGGCAGATCGTATCAGAGGCGGGGTTTTAATGTCGCAAAATTTTGAGGATGGAGAGGCAGGATTTGAATTAGATCTAAATAACGGAATTATAAGAGCAGCACAATTAATAATTAAATCTTTGAATAATGACACACAGTCTAAATGTGCATTTCGCTTCAAAGATGGAAAACTTGAATTGTTGAGACAAAATGGAGATCCGCTGACAACAATTCAGATTTCTGATTTCATTCCAGAAGATACACCGCCAGGTGGCGCAGTATCTGGAGGCTGGCAAGGAAAATTTGAAATCAAAACTCTTATGGCCGGCGGAGAAGTTGTTAGACTCCAAATGGACTCCGAAACAGGCACAGCAAAATTAGGGGGAGGCAGCGCTGTAAACCTGTTTGTTGGAGACGAAGCAGGAAAAAGCAGAGTCTATATAACAGAAGATACATTTGGAGTCGGAGAAAATCTGCAAGTGAAATACGGAGGGAAGAACGCTATAACCGGAAGGGTAGAATATTCAGACGGCACTTATCTTGATCTTGTAAATGGAGCTGTGGTAGGTGGAAATTCAAAGGCAGGTGCGTTTTAATGGCCTGGACGATTGGAAATTTTTATTTAAATCAAGAGCAGATGGAAGGGAATGCCTATGAGGTATTCTCTTTTTTGTCGGACAGAGGATGGACTACAAATGCCATTGCCGGGATTCTGGGAAATATGCAGAGTGAATCTAACATAAACCCCGGAGCCTGGCAGAATCTGGATTCCGGAAACTACAGCCTGGGATTTGGCCTGGTCCAATGGACACCGGCCACCAATTACACAAACTGGGCTTCAGCAAACGGGTACAACATCACAGACCCAGAGGGACAGCTCCGCTGGATTGATGAAGTTACCGTATCCGCCGGTCAATGGATTCCTACCAGTGGGTATAATTTCAGCTTCGACACATTCAAACACAGTACAGAATCCCCGGAATATTTAGCCAGTGCTTTTCTTAAAAACTTTGAGCGTGCCGGGGTGGAAGTGGAAAACGAGAGACGTACACAGGCACGATCATGGTACGACTACATAAGCCAGTTTGACGCCAGCACAGTGATCGAAGCGGCCATTGCCTGGGCACTTGCTACGGCAGCAGATGATTCGCATGGATATTCGCAGGCAAGCCGCTGGGGGCCAGACTACGACTGCTCATCTTTTGCGACCCAGTCATACCGGGAAGCAGGAGTTGCTATTGGAGGAGGATCCGGTGTCTATACCGGAAATATGCTCCAGTATTACACAGAAGTTGGATTTGAGGCAGTGTATGATGTGAATTTCTCTACCCAGGAAGGTCTTATGCGTGGAGATGTACTCTTAAATACAGTGCATCATACGGCAATCTATCTGGGAAATGGAAGGATCGTACAAGCTTCCTCTGACCGCGGCAACCCGCAGACTGGAGACCAGACCGGAACAGAAATATGGGAAACGGGATACTATGATTATCCATGGGATGTAGTGCTACGTTATAAGGGCGGCGGAGGCACACCTCCGGAGCCAGTCGGGCTGTATATCACAAGATTCATACCGGCATAGAATAATTTAATAAATCCAAAAACGGGAAGATAATGAAAAAAATATCAAGGAGAATAACATGAGCGTAAAAAATATAATAAAGGTTACGAATAGAGGACTTTCTCCGGTGCTGTCAATAACTCAAGGAACAGATGCAGTAAAATTTGAATTTACAATATCTGATTATAATATTCCATCTGGAAGCAGCGCTGTAGCATATAATATCCAGCCCACAGGAAATATTGTAAATCAGCTCTGCAGCATATCCGGAAATACCATATCAATTACACCAAGAGCATATTTCTTCCTCAGAGGAAAGAACTATATGCAGTTTCAGATTATAAATAACAAAAAGAACCTGTTTAGCTTTCTGATTGAGGTCTGGTGTTTACCAAACATTTCAGAGCCGGAAGTTAAAGAGCTACAGGATCCGACTGTAGTATCACAACTTCTGTCTCAGATTGGAACGCTAAATGCCCGGTTTGACAATATTATTGCACTTCCAGATGGGGCAACGACAGCAGACGCAGAATTGGTGGATATACGTGTGGGCGTTGATGGAAAAACATACGAAACTGCGGGTGAAGCTGTAAGGGGACAGGTAACAGAAGTAAATGAGCGAATAACAGAAACTATTGGCTCTATAATATCAAAGATTGTGAATTCTGACACACCAGTAAAGATTAAATTATTAGGTGATTCTATAACACATGGGCAAGGTGGAAGCGGATTTTCCCAAGACGGCGAAGAAATAATGACAGTGACAAATTGGGGAGAAAATCCAACATATACTTTCAAGATTAACACTAAAGGAATATGCTGGGCAAATATGCTAAAACAATATTTTAAAGAAAAATTTAATTGCACAGTTATTAATTATGGGTGTGCTGGGATTGACTCAAATACATTGATTAACAATATCAATACCTTAATTTCTGAAGATGATGATATTATAATTTGCATGATTGGAACAAACGATAGAAACCATGGAAATTTAATAACTTTCGAAAACAATTTGCGTAACATTGTGAAATATTGCCTTGATGAAGATAAAAAAGTAATTCTTATGTCAAGCATACCTGCCTCTGCATCTAACGAGGAAAACAAAGCGGTCCATATGGAAGACATAGATAATGTGATTATGAAAGTTTCATATGAAAATCATATGGAATACATTAGCGTGTATAAATTATTTACAGAATATTGCGAATACAAAAATGTTAATATAGATACTCTGCTATCAGACGGACTTCACCCTAATGATAATGGATATCTTATAATGTTTTACTTGATCTGCAACGCTTTAGGAATTGCCATTAATGAAAATTTAGAAGGGATTACCGGGATCAGCGGGACTGACAAAAAAATTATTGGAGCTATCAGTGGAATAGGGACTAAAAGCACATTAGATGCGGATATAATAGAATTGAAAAATGCTGATTCCTCTGTAATTTACAATTTGATGATTACAGCTAAAACTCCGGAACAGAATGGAACTCCCACACCGGATAACATGATCCCACTTTCGATTACCTCTGATCCGGTCAGCCTATTTATTTCCGGAAAAAATCTGATTTCTTCGTATGCTTTTTTATTTAGTAATGGTACTTATC
>UQSX01000114.1 GCA_900543715.1 uncultured Blautia sp.
TAAGAAATCCCAGAATAAAGGAGACCAGAACCGATACGCCGCCCAGCATCTGGATCATAAAATCTATGATCTCATAGGTGGAGCTTCCCAGTACCGACATGGCCTGCTGAGAATCCAGGGAATTAAAGATATAGAAAATAGCCACGCCCAAGATCAAGGTAAGGAAGTAAATGGCATAGTCTTTAAAACTTTTTTTCATATTTTTCAGAGAAAGCCTAAAGAACATCGTTCAGCTCACCTCCCAGCAAAGTGACCACCTCGATAATCCGTCCAAAGAATTCCTTTCTGGAATCCTCCCCTCTGTGAAGCTCGTTAAACAGCTTTCCGTCTTTGATAAAGAGGATACGGTCTGTGTAGCTGGCCGTAAATGCGTCATGGGTCACCATAAGGATCGTAGCTCCCAGCTTCTGATTCATATACTGAAAATTTTCCAGGAGCATACGGGCAGACTTGGAATCCAGGGCTCCGGTAGGCTCATCAGCCAGAACAAGCTGAGGCCTGGTGATCATGGCCCTGGCACAGGCCACCCTCTGTTTCTGCCCTCCGGACATCTCATAGGGATATTTATGGAGCACAGAAGAAATATCCAGCTCTTTTCCGATTTTTTCTACCTCTTTTACGATTTTCTCCGGCTTTACCCGCTGGATGCTGAGAGCCAGCGCAATGTTTTCATAGGCAGTCAGGGTATCCAGCAGATTAAAATCCTGGAAAATAAATCCCAGCTCTTCTCTGCGGAATTTGTTCAGATGATTCCCCTTAAGCCTGGTGATATCCACGTCATTTATAATGATCTTTCCGCTTGTAACCCGGTCAATGGTAGAAATACAGTTTAAAAGGGTGGTCTTTCCAGATCCGGAAGCCCCCATGATCCCTACGAATTCTCCCTCCTGTACTTCAAAACTGATCTTATCAAGGGCCTTTGTCAAACTGCCTTTATTTCCATAGTATTTCTCTACATTTGCAACCTCTAATACTGTATGCATGATCCTGCTCCTTTCCTGTTGATACTCTTATCTTACAGGAAGGACCATTTTCTTCCCATTGATTTGCCTTACACTTTCCTTTCATTTTTGTAACCTTTCTTCCCGGATCTCCTCCCCGGAAAAAATCTCTTCCGTCATGCTCCCTGCAGGAAAGCGGATGACCACCAGACAGCCCTTTCCCTGGGCGGAGACGATCTCGATCCGGTGTCCCATTTTCTCACAGAGCTTTTTGCACAGATACAGACCGATTCCTGTAGACTTCTTTCCAAGCCTTCCGTTTTCTCCGGTAAAACCCTTCTCCCAGACTCTTGGAAGGTCCCTGGCAGAAATTCCCATGCCGGTATCTCTCAGATACAGCTTTACCTGTTCCCGTTCTTTTTTTGCATACCACTCCAGGACCCGCTCTCCTTCTCCCATATATTTCACACTGTTGGAAAGGATCTGCTGAAGGATAAAGGCCAGCCACTTGCTGTCTGAATACACCGTTTCTTCAAGATCGTGGCACTGTATGGAGATTTTCTCTTCCAGAAGGATCTTTCGGTTCTTTTTCAGCACTTCCGCAGTGACCTGTCTTAAAAAGATTTTTTTCAATACATAATCCTTCTCCACATAACTGCTTCTGGCGTAGAAAAGAGCCTGCTCCGCATAAGCGTCGATCTTGTCAAGTTCCTCTGCCATCCTCTCGTCATAAAACTGCCGGTTATTCTCTACCAGCAGTTTCCCTGTGGCTATAGGCAGTTTGATCTCATGGACCCACAGTTCGATATACTCTTTATATTCTTTCTGCTTCTGCTGGCAGCTGCTGACCTGCTCGGCCATGGACCGTCCCATTTCCCTCATGGCTTTACAGGCAAGTTTTCCCTCCAGAAATTCCGGCTCTTCTAAAATTTCCGCCAGCAGATAGGCCTGGTCCAGATCCCGGGTCTTTTCCCTTATCTGATCATAGAATCCTTTTTTTCTCCCATAATCCCAGAAATGGATTCCCAGCCCGGTCAAAAAAATGCTCAATCCTGTCATCACCAGGAAATAAACGGGAATCTCTGTAAGCCTTCCGAATAGAATCAGCAGAATGAGCAGAGCCGTACCGGCGCACATGGGCATCCAGTGGTCTTTTAAATAGTCTTTGTAACTCATTCCAGCAGATACCCCTGTCCTCTCTTGGTTTTTATTGCCTGAGCCTTTCCTAAAAGCTCCAGCTTAGCCCGAAGCCTGGTCATATTTACTGTAAGGGTATTGTCGTCCACAAACAGTTCGCTGTCCCACAGATCATTGATGATCTGGTCCCTGGATAAAATCTTTCCCCGGTTTCTGGCAAGGCTGAAGAGGATCCTGCTTTCGTTTCTGGTAAGCTCAATTTCCTGCATACTGTCGCTTATGGTACTTCTGGAGATGTTCAGCCAGAAACCTCCGCAGTCCAGTCTGTCCTCCTCCTGTTCCCGTCCCCGGGAGCGTTTCAGGACAGCTTCTACATGAGCCAGAAGTATCTGGGGATTAAAGGGCTTTGCTATAAAATCATCGGCTCCGTAATTCATGCAGAGAAGCTCATTCATTTCCGTATTCTGGCTGGTTATGATCACCACAGGAAGGGAAGTTTTCTTTCTCAGACTCCGGCAGAGAAACATTCCATCTGTTACCGGAAGGCCGATATCCAGAAGAAGAAGGTCTCCCCCTGCCCCCAGGATACTTTCTTCCAGGTTTTCATAATCAGTAAGCTCCTTGGTCTCATAGCCATGCATGGAAAAAAATCTGGCCAGTTCTGTCCGCAGTCTGTCATCATCTTCTACAATCAGCAATTTCATTTTTTACCTCCAAAAAGGCTGCCGCATTTCACATCATTTCAGCGTGTCAGAACACACTGAACTCATGCCAAACGCAGCAGCCTTTTTATTTATGACCAGGAGCTGTCCCACGAAACGTATGGGCAGCTCCCCGTATTCTATCTTTAATATCCGATTAGCCAGTTATACATCTCCTCATACTGCTTTGCAGAATTGTTCCAGGAGAAGTCTTTTGCCATAGCACGATCGACCATCTTGTTCCATTCTCTCTTCTTATCATAGTATACGCTCTCAGCATAACGAATCGTTGCCAGCATTTCATGGGCATTATAATTTTTAAAGCTGAAGCCGGTACCGGTACTTTCGTATTCGTTATAAGGCTCTACGGTATCTTTCAGACCTCCGGTCTCTCTTACGATAGGAAGGGTTCCATAGCGCAGGCTCATAAGCTGGCTCAGGCCGCAGGGCTCGAAAAGCGAAGGCATAAGGAATGCGTCACAGGAAGCATAAATCCTGTGGGACAGAGCATTGTCGTAGAAAATATTTGCCGATACTTTGCCCTGATACTTCCATGCAAAATGACGGAACATATTCTCATAGCGCTCCTCGCCGGTTCCCAGAACCACGATCTGTACGTTATCCTGGCACAGTTCATCCATTACATAGGCTACCAGGTCGAAGCCTTTCTGATCTGTCAGCCTGGATACGACACCGATCAGCATAGCCTTAGGATCTTCGTTTAATCCCAGCTCTCTCTGAAGGGCTGTCTTATTCTTTACCTTTTCCTTCCGGAAGGTTTTGGCGTTAAAGTTCTTTGCGATCATAGGATCCGTCTGGGGATTCCACTCATCATAATCCAGACCGTTGACAATACCTCTCAGGTCGTTGCTGCGGGCTCTCATCAGGCCATCCAGATGTTCTCCGTAAAATTCTGTCTTGATCTCCTCTGCATAGGTATTGCTTACAGTGGTGATGGCGTCTGCATATACCAGACCGCCCTTTAACAGGTTGGCATCCTTGTATGCCTCTAACTTATCCGGTGTGAAGAAGTAAGCCGGCAGTCCTGTCAGCTCACGGATCGTCTTAATGTCCCAGGTTCCCTGGAATTTTAAGTTATGTATGGTCATAACCGTCTTAATTCCCTGATAGAAGGGGCTGTCCTGGAAGCCGTCTTTTAAATATACAGGAATCAGTCCTGTCTGCCAGTCATGACAGTGGATCAGGTCAGGCCTGAAATCAATGGTCGGCAGGATGGAAAGAGCTGCTTTGGAGAAAAAGGCAAATTTCTCAATGTCAAAGCGGATATCTCCATATGGCTGATAACCTGAGAAATAGTATTCATTATCAATGAAGTAAAACTTGATTCCATCGTACTCCATCTGCATGATTCCTACATACTCTCTCCGGTAGCCGATATCCATATAGAAATGGGTAATGTACTGAAGCTGGTTTTTGTATTCTTCCTTCATGCACATGTATTTCGGAATGATCACTCTCACATCAAAATAGTTTTTGTCAAAACATTTCGGCAGCGCACCTACTACATCTGCTAATCCCCCGGTCTTTATAAAAGGCACCGCCTCTGAGGCTACAAATAATATCTTTTTCACCTAAAAACCCTCCTTGCCACACTTTCTGATTATTTGCCCCATTCAGGACTAAATCTACCAGTATTATACCCCATTTTTTTAGCAAAGAAAAGTCATTTTTTGTATTCCAGCCGGATTTTGTCTGCAATCAGAGCGATAAACTCAGAATTCGTAGGTTTTCCCTTCCCCGTACTCACTGTATAGCCAAAAAGTTCATCGATGGTATCCATCTTTCCCCTGCTCCAGGCTACTTCAATGGCATGGCGTATGGCTCTTTCCACCCTGCTGGGTGTGGTCTGGTGTTTTTTGGCGATAGTCGGATAGAGAATCTTTGTGATCGAGTTCAGCATTTCCATGTCATTTACAGAAAGGATAATAGCGTCCCGCAGATATTGGTATCCCTTAATATGGGCGGGAACACCGATCTCATGTATGATATTGGTCACATCTGCTTCCAGATTTCTCTCGTAATAGCTGGTACTGTTTTCATAGGCATTGACCTTTCGCAGATCTTTTTTTCTTCCTTCTTTTTCCTGTCGGATATGTTTGATCCTGGACAGAAGCATTTCATTGTCAAAGGGCTTGAGGATATAATAATTGGCCCCCAGCTGGAAAGCGTCCTCCGTGATCTGTTCCTGTCCTACTGCAGATACGACGATAAATGCCGGATGTTTTTTCAGATTGGAATCTTTTCCAACCCGTTCCATAACGGTCAGGCCGTCTACCTTGGGCATGATGATGTCCAGAAGTACCACATCCGGCTCTTTCTCCTTGATAATATCGTATATTTCGGCGCCATTGCTGGCATGTCCAACTAATTCCAGCTCCTGGTCTTCATTTATCAGGTTTCCAAGTAAATCTAACATTTTTTCATTATCATCTGCTATAGCGACATTTAACTTCTCCATTACTTATCCTCCATATATTTGTTGCCATATTCCTCAGAAAATGACGGGCGCCCTGTAGAATCGCCATTTCCAAAGACTATTAGTATTATATTATCTGTGGTTTTCAGAATCAAGCTAAATCATATTACAATTAGCGATATATTCTGATAACTTTTCTTCTTTTTCGACATTTTTCATATCCACCCTCCAGAGAAGGCAGTTTTATCCCAGCATATTTTCAATAAAAATCCCGTACCCTTTTGAAGAATCCTGAACAAAAACATGAGTCACCGCACCCACAAGTTTTCCGTTCTGAAGGATGGGGCTGCCGCTCATCCCCTGAACGATCCCTCCTGTCTTTGCCAAAAGGTCAGGATCTGTCACCTGTATCTGAAAGGATTTGTTCGTGTTCTGCTGACTGCTGTAAATTTCTGTGATCTCTATGTCATAGTATTCCACCTTTCCTTCTATCTGCATTAAAATCTGAGCCTTTCCCTCTTTTACTTCCTGTTTATACCCGATCATCATCTTTTCCCTGGAAAATTGGCTGTCAGAAAAAATCTGTCCAAAAATACCAATATCCGTATTCTGTTCTATGGTGCCGATCTTTTTCTCTTCTTCGTATTCAATATAACCGGAAAGCTCTCCCGGGACTCCCTGGGTTCCCCGAATGATAGAAATGATCTGAGCCTGATAGAGTTCTCCTCCCGACACATCCAGAAGATCTCCCGTATCTGTGTCGCTGATACCATGTCCCAAGGCGCCAAATCTTCCCTCCTGATCCACATAAGTCATGGTTCCGATTCCCTGGGTATTGTCTCTGACCCAGATTCCCAGTTTATATTCTTCTTCCTGTGTCAGGACCGGAGCGAGGGAGAGAGGGATTTCTTCCCCTTTTCGGTTTACCAGCAATTCTACGTTTTCTCCCCGGCAGTTTTCAATCTCTGTGATCAGTTCTCTTTTTCTGGCAACCGCTTTTCCGTTTACTTTCAGGATATAATCTCCGGGCTGGACAATATTTTTTGCCGGCTCCTGTGTGATGCCGCTTTGATTGGTGATCTCTCCTGTATCCACGATCAGCACTCCCTGGGTCTCCATATACAGGCCTACAGGAGTTCCGGAGGCATATACCCATTGTTCTTCTACCGTTTCTACCTGAACTGTTTTTAAAGGAAGCATACCAAGAAGAGAGCAGGGGATCTGATAACTTCCCCGGTCTGATACATCAATGGTCTCCGGATAAGTCACCAGTGGAATATCCAGGGAATCCTCCAGGCCTTCCTCCTGCCCGTAACGGATATAAACCGTATCCGGTATCCGGTCTTTTAATTCCTCTACAGAAAGAATTCCTGCCGCTATCAGGTCTGCTAATAAAAATCCGAAAAGAAAGAGACGATAATTACGTTTTTTCGACAAAAAATCACATCCTCTCTTGTATTATTGAAAGCAGTCTTTTCCGTTTTTCGATTATTCTGAAAAAGGAAAAAGGATACACGCTGTTGTGTACCCTTTTTATTATGTGACCTTTTGTCTATTTCAATCTTGTATTTTTTTGTTGCTGTGCCAAATCTTTCATTTCTGCGGCATTTTTCAAAACCGCCTCGGTAATCTTAACACCGCCCAGCATTCTGGCCAGTTCTTCCACAGAGTCCTCGTAAGAAAGCCTGCGTATCCTGGTAGTTGTTTCCATATTTTCCACATTTTTTTCAATAAGATAGTGATAATCTGCCTGGGAGGCGATCTGTGGAAGATGGGTGATGCAAAGAACCTGATGACTCTCGCCGATGACTTTCATTTTTTCCGCTACTTTCTGGGCCGTCCTGCCGCTGATACCGGTGTCGATCTCATCAAAGATCAGCGTCTCCGTCTGGTCTTTATCTGCCAGAAGGGTTTTTATCGCCAGCATGATCCTGGAAAGCTCTCCTCCCGACACCACCTGCTGCAGAGGCAGTACCGGCTCGCCGGGATTGGTGGAGATCATGAAGGCTGCACTGTCTTTTCCCTGGGCCGTATACCCCTCTTTTTCCCTGAAGGAAATATGAAATTCCACATTTAAAAAGTTCAGATCCTGAAGACTCTGGATGATCTTCTTCTCCAGCTTAAAAGCCCAGTCTTTTCTGACCCTGGTAAGTTCCTGGGAAGCATCCGCCAGCAGCTTTTCCTGTTCTTCCAGGTTTTTCTCCAGTTCTGTTTTTCTTTCCTGAAAATTTTCCAGTCTTTCCAGTTCTTTTTCTTTTTCTTTCTCATAAGAAAGAATTTCCTCAATAGTATGCCCG
>UQSX01000115.1 GCA_900543715.1 uncultured Blautia sp.
CTGTATCACCTTTGCAGATGCCTTATCAGGATCGTCTCAACGGTTATATTTCTGCTCTTGAAGAACACAAAATTCCTGTTGATAATGAACTGATCAGTTACGGAGAACCCGCCATCAAGGGCGGCTATGATCAGATGTGGACATTACTTGCAAAACAAAAAAAATTCACCGCTGTATTTGCCGCAGGTGATACAATGGCAATCGGTGCTATGAAAGCATTAAAAGATCAGGGACTGCGTGTTCCTGAAGACTGTGCTGTTGTCGGCTTTGATGATATTGATCTTTCTTCTGTATGGGAACCAGCGATTACCACAATCCGTCAGCCCAAGGAGATGATGGGAAGGATTGCATTCCAGAAACTGCTGGCCCTCATGCAGAATGAACCTATTGCAGTCAGTCAAGAATATTTACCATACGAACTGGTAATACGGGAAAGTTGCGGTTATTTTCTATGACTAACAGTGCCTGATATTTTTTCAGGTTATTACATAAATAAAAACTTATCACTTTACAGCATATTCAAAAATATTGTACATAGTCCTTTATCGTAGAATGCGTTTGCGACAAACATCTCAAAAGAAAGTAATCTTTACAAGCCAAAAACCCTGGAAGACTCATCTCCCAGGGCCAAGGCATCTATTTCTCACGCCCTGAAAAACACCCATTTTCAGGCCGCAAATCCACTCATTTTTTCCCCAAAAACCACTACATCTTGTGGTTTTATCCTCTATTTTTCTCCAAAACCACAATTCGGCATCTAAACTACCGTAGCTTAATGTGTTGCTGCGGTGGAATAGATGCCACTTATTTATATGTCGTCTATACTCTCTCTTTGCAAATGTATATCCATAAATATATTATCTTTTTAATATTGCATCAATCTCGTCCAGACTAATATCTGGTCTCTCATATTTTTCTTCTGTATAGTCTCCGTAACCAAGATCAAATTGCTGGATAAATTTGACCATTCCTACTGGCCCCAGTGCTTCTCTTAGGACCTTCATCCCGGCATTTCTTACATCGACTGGATTATTCAAATCAACATTTAACATTTAGAACACCTCCCAGGCAAACTGTAGTGGATTCTGCACTTTAACTTTTAACTCTAATTTTGAGGCCATGTTGCTCATTTTGTCATCTGTTGTAAGCAACACATCTGCATTCGCACTCTCCGCTGCAGCTATATGCAAACTGTCAAATGTGCGGATCTTTGATATCTTCATTATATCCTCTGATCGTTTTTTTATCTCATCTGTATAGGCTACGTGCATATGTGTAACCTGATATAGCTCTTTAACTTTCCGCTTTTTTGTCTCATCGCCCATACGTTCCATCTCTAATTCCAGCATTTCGCTTCCGACAATTTCATATACGTTCAATTGCCCTCGTTTCAATATAGTAAGGATTGCTTCACTTTCCAGATGAATACGTTCCTGCGTCTGATCATCAAACGGCCGATTGTAACAACAATTATCCAAATATATTCTCATACATCATACCTTTCTGCTAATCATATTATAAACCATTTTACCGGGATAAACAATCTTTTTATAATAACGGGATAGCAGTCAGCTCTGAAATGTGCCTTTACAGGAAATTTTGTCATGTCATGCTTTTTGCCTAATTCCATTTCCTGAAAAAATCTCTTAAAATCTTCCAGTTTTGTATAAGCGTAATAAAAGACTGTTCCAAATGATTTCTGGCTCCCACGATAATCCAATGCAGTCTGGTCTTCACTACTGAATTTTATACTGAGTACCATCTTCCCGCTGTATTCTTCGTAATCAGTTTTTATTTACAAGAATCATCCTCTGCTTCCTGCCAGCTTTCTGGGGCAAGCCGGGCTTCATGGTACCGCTTCCCTTTGGTCCCTCTTAGGATCTGGAAAAATCCAGACATAAAAATATACCTCATCCCCACAGCCCATGGATTATCGGCTGTGGGGATCCATTAACGCAAAAAATCTAGGGAGCGTTCTTCCGCTCCGCAGATCTAAGTATCGCTAATAATCAAATTTTCTCATAATGGTCCACATCAATGACAATAACAGGTGAATCTCCCACATCAACCATTATAGGCATGGCCACATAATTAACCATGGTAATCTTTTATTTTCTTGCAAAAACTTCTAAATCCACGGATTTCCCAGAGAATGAGGTTCTTCGCCCAAAGAACCAAGAAGTTGTTTACCCGCATGAATCGCTGTCCGCAGCGCCTGTCGCACCGCTGCAGATTCCCCTGTGAAACACAGCACCACCTCATTAGCAAAGCAATTGTCAAGAGGGTGATGATAACCGATCACAGTCACCGGGGCAGACTTCACCGCCAGATCCGATACGAGGCATCCTATGGCGGCCGGCCCGCAGCATATGATTCCAAACGCCTTGCCTTCCACCGCTCCCAGCGTCTTGACACAGCACTGCCCTCGCAGTATAGCTAAAGGAAAGATGACCTGCGTCATTTACATAAACTTCGCCGAACTGTTTCGGCAGCTGTTCCAGAGCGTTCTCTACCGCATGCCTTGCATCCGATACATCGTTGGCTCCAATATAGAACAGGGTACCGCATCCAGCTCCGCCCTTGCTGTCCCTGGATGCCTCCATGGAGATCAGCTCCACATCAGCCGCCTTTACAGCCTCATCCACAGCAATCACCTGCGGCCCTACCGCCACGCGGCCTCCAAAGATGCCAATAGAACGGTATTCTCCCAGCTTCATAAATGGTGCAAGGGAAGGATCGATTCCGGGAATCACCAGACCGATCGTATCTCCTATTGCAGTACCTACAAATTCTGTTATCTGGCTATGGTCTGTCATATGGTTTCTCCTGTTCTTTCATTTAACATATCCTTATTATACCATAGCTATTTCTTCTTCTATATGCAAAATCAAAACCATAAACCTGTAAAATCCATTCGAGTCTGTGTTGGACATGTTTGGTGATAATATCTTTATCCTACAACTGTGGCACTAATATTCTCTTTTTAGAACTATACTTTTGCCATAAACCGATTCCTTTGCATGAATTATACGAAATAGCCATGCGTAACTACCGCTGTCGTTCTCCCGCTTCTGTACTTCCGCATCCTTCGTTCTCATGATACAATCAATGTATCTGATATGATATGGAGCCAGTTCGAGCTAATGTATTACAGAAGAAGATGAGGAGGACTTTTGAGATGTAGATTACTTTTTAAATGAATTTGATGATATTGAAAATGACAATTTCGGTGAAGAAGGACTCTATATCTTCTAAATCCAAATTATTTACTTTCTATACCAGCTTTTTTAACGGGCTATTTTCATATTTTTAATCAAAAATAAATACTTTCCCATAAAGAGAAAAGCGGCCTTCTATGCATTACACAGAGCAGACCGCATTTACATCAAACAGATTTCATTTTTTTATTTTATTCTTATATTCCTTCACAGTCATATTCTCATATTTTTTAAATACTCTGCTGAAATAGCTGCTTTCGCTGTATCCAAGACGGAAGGCAACCTCCCCGATACTGTCCTCTGTGAAATAAAAATATCCCTTCGCAAGATGCATCTTTTTCATATGAAGATACTCTGTAACGCTCACATGGAACTGTGACCGGAATATCCTGCTTAAATATCCCTGGCTGACTGCACAGTTCTCAATAATCTTATTGAGCGTAATCTCTTCTTTAATATGCTGATCAATATACAGAAAAATATTGTCAAGAAGAGGATACCGTTTCATACTGCTCTGCTGGAACAAATAATCGACCACGCGGAACAGCCACAACTCAGATGTTTTCTTCTCTAAAATCAAACTCTTATTGATGGGAAACAGTTCAATTATGGTATTCTTTTCATCATATAAATTCTGCGTGTCCGTCAGCTGCTGCCCTATGTAAGAAAATGCTTTCACCAGCCGGTCCGGCTCAGGGCCGGCATTTTCATAAATACAGTCTATAATCCCCGGAAGTCTTTGGTAGAACATCTGAAAGTCCCTTTCTTTCAGTATCTCCACCAACTCCTCCACCTGTTTATTTGAGGTATCTTCCTTCTCTGTTTTATAGTTTCTAAAGATTGTATTCAGATTTTTGGCCATAACCGGTTTTTCAATCATTGCCTTTACCGTCCCCGGAACAATGCTCTCAATCAGGCCGGCCGAAGTGCAGACTGTCATTCCATAGATCACCGTATCAGGGCAAAACTGGCGGATGAGCCGACCTGTTTCCGCGCCTGATATTCCCGGCAGCTGCATTTCCACAAATACAAGATCAACTGCGCATGACCTGCATACCTTGACAGCCTTCTCTCCGGTTGTCACCTTATCAACAATCTCAAACTGTTCATATCCGGCAATCATTGCTTCAAGCGCTTCCTGTGAAAGCATATCGTTGTCAACAATCAAAATTCTGTACATAATTTTGAAATCCCTTCTTACTTATACTCCGGAAAGATAATTTCGCATCTACAGCCTTTGTTTTTGTTAATCTCAACTGTAATAGTATACTCATCTCCAAACAACTGAGCCAGCTTTCTCTTTGCGCACTCCATTCCCAGCTGAATATAATATCCCTCATGATTATTTTTGTATGGTTCAAATCTGATTTTAAGCTCCTCATTACTGAAACCGCTGCCTGTATTGATGATCTCCAAAACAAAGTTACCCTGTTTCAGATAACCGTTCAAGCTGATCGATCCGCCCTCCGGGCTCAGCATGACGCCGTGATAGAAGGCATTTTGGACAAAAGGAAACAGCACGCCTGCCGGCAGCTTCATCATCTGCATTTCCCGCGGAAAATGAAGGGTATAGTTAAACTGAGAACCTAACCGTATTTTCTGAAATTTAAGGTATTGTTCTACATATTCCAGTTCGCCTGCAAAATGAACAAAGGTGCCCTTGTCCGCAATCCCATATTTGACATGGCTGATAAACAGATCCGCCAGCTCAGTGGTTCTCTCCGCCTGTTCCACGGTTCCCAGGTTCTGCAGGGCAATCAGCATATTCAGGTAGCTGTATGGATTGGACTGTGCTTCCAGCTCATGGAAACGCACCTCCAGCTCAGCTTTTTCTTTTAAATGCTTCTGGTTTGTCTCCTGGATTTTCTTAATGCGCTTTTTCAGCATATCCTCCTGATAATACTGGTTGGCCCTGTTTTCACTGAGCTGTGTGATCACCAGACTTACCAGATTTGCCATATCCAGTATCTTTTCATATGAATATACCGGTAGTTCTTCAAATCTCTGCCTTGATTCCTCCCGCAGCCGTCTGAAACGTTCTGTCTCAACAGTCGGTTCTATTTGCCTAACTGTCTCCGGGGCGTCCTCGCAGCGGAACTGGCCGCCCAAAAAACCGCCCAGGTAATTGCCCTCCACCACAATCGGAATCGCCATCTCAATCAAACCGCATGGGCAGAAATAAATATGGGTTTTCTTTGTGACTGCGGCCTGAATGGACCCCATGGCATCCGAAGTCCGGCAATTCTGGCGCAGTTCCTTATCCTCCCTGAATTTTCTGCAAAAATCAGAGAAAAAAGTCATGTCTGTGACCGGTTCCCCTTTATAATCAACTGTAACAAACGCAAGTCCGGTCGCCTTCGACAGACTCTCCTGTATATGTTCCAGCTTGTCTCTTCCAAAGAGACGGATTATATCTATGGAACCAATTCCGCGGCTGGTCTCCCCTGTGTCCCTTTCTTCCTGGTCAGTGGATGCAAGCGGGCCTGTATCTTCGAATATCCTGTCGAGTTCTTCCATCATTTTTCCTCTTCAATGATTATATAAATTATTTTACTCTTGTTTTCCATGAAATACAATCTATTTTGTTCTCAAAAAGACCGGTCTGCATTACAGTCCGGTCTTTTTGGTATGATAGCTTTTTAGGGTTAACGTTTAAAGGGCCTGTTCTGTACGGCTGATGATATCATCCTGTACTTCTTTAGCAAGAACCGTAAACTGCGCACTGTATCCAGCCACACGCACCACAAGGTCTTTATACAGTTCTGGATGCGCCTGTGCATCCAACAGAATATTCTTGTCAATTACATTGAACTGAATATGCATACCTTTATGGTCAAAGTAGGAACGCACCACTGCTGAAAAACGCTTGAGACCTTCATCGCCTGCCAGGGCAGATGGAAGGAACTTCTGGTTATACAATGTACCATTGGAGTAGTTCTCATGATCCAGCTTTGCAACCGACATAGCTGCCGCAGTCGGACCGTTTGTGTCCTTGCCCTGTCTTGGCGATACACCGTCCGCCAACGGCTGTTTTGCAAGACGTCCGTCAGGCAGAGCTCCAACATCCTTTCCAAACAATACATTAGCCGATACAGGATAGCATCCTGCCTGGTATACTCCGCCTCTTGGGTTTTTATATTTTTCCACTTCACGTGAGTAGATCTGGCCACATCGTCTGGCAAGCAGATCCACATCATCCACATCATTTCCGTACCATGTGGTGTTCTCCATAATGCGTTTGATCCTCGCGTATTCCCCGTCCCCTGCATTCGCGGTCTGCGATGCAGAAAGCTGTGACTGAAGGGCTGATACGTCAATGGAACCGTTACTGCTGAGAATCCGTTTTACAGCCTCGTAAATCCTGGCCTCATCGTCGGAAGCGGTCTCACAGCAGCCGCAGCCGAAATTGTGATCCAGCGCATCCTTTAATTGAGCCATGGTAAGTTCTTTATTCTCAAAGACATGCGTCTGCATCGCATAAATGGAGTCACCGCAGTCAGCAACACCGAACGCCTGAGGTCCTGTAAAATTATAGACAGCCCCACCATGCTGCAGGCTGAGTCCCTTGCCAATACAGTCATCGACCAGACCGGAAAGGAATGGAAGCGGAGTTCTCTCTGTATGCGCATAATCCACGCTGTTACAGGCTTCTACTACGTGATGTACAAAGTACTGGATCTGTTTCTCAAATGCGCGCCACACATCCTCAATACTCTTGAACGACGTAACATCTCCCGTATCCGGCCCCACCTGGTGTCCGTTGTTCTTTCCGCCATTTAATGTAAGCTCCAGTATTTTCGCCACATTTACAAAGGCCGAATCATGCCAGCCGTCCGTCTTGTGCGGGCTCTGCGGCTCCACACAGCCGATCATGCCGTAATTTCTCGCATCCGCCAGGGATACACCGCGGTTGCAGAGGGCGGGTATAATTGTCTCATCATTATACATGGCCGGCACGCCGGTTCCCAGGCGTACCACCTCACATGCTCTGTACAGAAACTCCTCCGGAGTATTCTGGTGAACACGGATCGAGAAGGAGGGCTGCGGAAGCTGCACATGGGCTGCCGCCACCATACACATGTAGGAGACATCGTTAGTTGCGTCCAGTCCATCGCCGGTCTGACCGCCGACAATCAGGTTCTGGAATCCGCCGTAACCGGCAAATGCCTGTGCGGATACTT
>UQSX01000116.1 GCA_900543715.1 uncultured Blautia sp.
GGAGTTACTTCTGTTTACCGGAAGTATCTGGATCTCTACGAAAAATCTCCTGAAAGCTATCAGGTAACAGAAGAAGATAAAAGAATACTTTTAGAACTCTATCACCGGGACGGTTTTAACCAGGGCTATTACCACAGCCATAATGGGAGAGAAATGATGGCGGTGGTAAATTATAAAGAGCAGAACAGAAAGAAAAAAAATCCGGAAAATCGCAATGAAGAGCTGTTTGAGAGTTTAAAAAAGAAATATTTAGAAACAAAAACACAAGAAAAAATTTATGGAAATTTAATCCTCTTTGCCGGCAGTCCTGCTATACTGGATTTGGATTTTCAGGATATCCATGTCCAAATTCAGGGAGATCTGGTGGAGGAAGCTTTAAAACAGCCTCTTTCGGCAGAAAGAGTGAGACGCCAGATGGAGAAGACGGGGGATACGCCTTTTGTCTTTGAAAATCTGGAAATACTCACAGACGAGAAAGGATTTCTTCCAATGCAGAGCCTCAATTCCCTGCGGAGAGAAGGTCTTGGAAGGCTGCGGAGAGAATATTTGAAAAAATACAGAAGAACCATTATCAGAGAAGATCCGGAACTTCAGGATCAGGGGACCGGCCCAGAGAACACTCATGCCGGCAGAAAAACCCGGCAGGAGAAAAGAATGTACGTCCTTGTGGAGACACGGGAACAGTGGAAAGCGGCTTTGGAGGCTGACTTTATTACAGGAATTTACTGCGGGTTTTCCATGGTGGGGATAAAAGACCTGGAACATCGGACAAGGATGGCCGCAGCAGAAGCCCTGCAGGCGGGAAAGGAATTTTATCTGGCAATGCCCTACATGCTGAGAGAGGGAAGACTGGATGGCTGCGAGGATATTTTCAGAAATCTGGGAGAGGATATACATGGATTTCTGGTAAGAAATCTGGAAGAGCTGGGATACTTAAAAGAACTGGGGCTGGAAGAAAAACTGGTCTGTGATTATTCTCTCTATAATTTTAATGACAGCGCAAGGGAATTCCTGAATGATCTGGGCGTAAAGCGGACCACCGTTCCCCTGGAGCTGAATGAAAGGGAAATCCGGAGGAAAGACTGCCGGGAAAGTGAATTGATCGTCTATGGATATTATCCGATGATGGTCTCGGCCCAGTGTCTGAAAAAGACCTGCGGATCCTGTGATCACAAATTCGGAAAAGTCCTGTTAAAAGATCGTTATGGACAGCGTTTTCTGACAAAATGCTGCTGTGACTTCTGCTATAATGTGATTTACAACAGTATTCCTGCGGGACTTCTGAAGGAAGCCGGAGAAATACTGGAAATGGATATTCCTGTGCTTCGGATGAATTTCACAGACGAAGGATATCAGGAGACAAAGGAGATGCTGGAGCTGTTTGCCCAGGCATATGGTTTTAAACAACACACAGAGAAAAAGAAAATTCCGGATAAAATGCCTGAATTTACAAAAGGGCATTTCAGACGGGGAGTAGAGTAGGTGAAAAAGTGCTGAACATTATTGTTGAACTATCGAAATATCTGATACTGATCATTATGTTATTATATACCCTGGAGAGCTTTCTGGTCTTCCGGTATGAGGAGGATTATGATCAGCGCTATATTTTGAGAAAACAGCTTTTGCTGATCATATTTTTGGATTTTACGGCTTTTTTGATAATTTTCCTGCAGACAGAAGAGCTGAAGGTTCTGTATATTTTTGGAGCCTTGATCCTGTACCTGATCATTGTACAGGCTTTGTACAGGGTCTTCTATAAGAACTCGTCTATATTGCTGCTGAATCATATGTGTATGCTTCTGTCTATCGGATTTATCATGCTGGCCAGACTCGACCCGGATTCAGGTTTAAGACAGATGGCCATTGCAGTAGTCGCAACAGTATTGGCCATGGTCATTCCTGTAATGATAAGGAAAATGTATTTCCTGAAAAAATTAACATGGCTTTATGCGGCCGTGGGACTGCTTATGCTGCTGGTGGTCCTGGTAGTGGGATCAAATGTAAATGGGGCCAAGATCAATATCAACATAGGATCTTTTACATTCCAGCCTTCAGAATTTGTAAAGATTATTTTTGTTTTCTTTGTGGCCAGCAGGCTCTATAAGAAGAGTGCCACTTTTATGGACCATGTGATCACCACTGCAGTTGCGGCGGCATATGTGCTGGTATTAGTCCTTTCCAGGGACCTGGGAAGCGCTGTAGTGTTCTTTATCACATATGTGGTAATGCTTTATGTGGCTACTAAGAAGCCTCTGTACCTCTTTGCTGGACTGGGAAGCGGCTGTCTGGCGGCGGTTATCGCCTATTTCCTGTTTTCTCATGTAAGGCAGAGGGTAGTCGCATGGAGAGACCCCTTCTCTGTCTGGGAGACTTCAGGCTACCAGATCCTTCAGGGACTTTTTGCCATAGGTGCAGGAGGCTGGTTCGGCGTCGGACTCTGCCAGGGTTCTCCGGAGCTGATCCCCTTTGTGCAGCAGGACTATATGTTTGCAGCGATCTGTGAGGAATTGGGAAGTCTCTTTGCTATCTGTATGATCCTGGTATGTATGAGTATGTTCCTTTTGGTTGTAAATATTTCTCTGAGGATCAAGAAACGTTTTTATAAATTAATTGCCTTGGGCCTTGGAACAGAATATGCTTTCCAGGTATTCCTGACAATCGGAGGCGTAAGCAAATTTATCCCTATGACAGGAATCACACTGCCTCTGGTCAGCTATGGCGGCAGCTCTGTGCTGGCTACGATCATTATGCTGGCCATTATCCAGGGACTGTATATTTTGAGAGAAGATGAGGATGAGGAATTTGAACGGCAAAAAGAAAAAATATGAGAAACAGCTTAGAAAAGAAGAGGAGCTGCTGAAGAAAAAAAGAAAAAAGGCAAAACGGCGGAAAAACAGAGAGTATACCATTGTCAGCTATTTCTTTGTGCTGATTTTTGTCTCCCTTATTGGTTATATGGGATATTTTAATATCTGGGCCAGAGAGGATATCATCAGCAGTCCTTACAACAGCAGGCAGAACCAGGCACAAGAGAGGATCCTGCGGGGAAGCATTTTATCTTCCGACGGGCAGACACTGGCTTATACCCAGGCGGACAGCGAAGGAAACGAGACCAGAATTTATCCGTATGGAAATATGTTTGCCCATGTGGTAGGATATGAAGCCAATGGCAAAAATGGACTGGAGGCTTTGGCCAACTCCTCTCTTATGTCTACCCACCATGATTATATCGACCGGTTAAAAAATGAAATCCTGGAACAGAAAAATCCGGGAGACAATGTAGTGACGACCTTAAATACCAGACTTCAGGAGGTGGCCTACAACGCTCTGGGAGGATATGACGGAGCTGTGGTTGTTATGGATCCTCAGACAGGAGCAGTGCTGGCTTCTGTGAGCAAGCCTGATTTTGATCCGAACACAGTGGAGGCAAACTGGGACGCCCTGGTCAATGATACCACAAACAGCAGCCTGCTGAACCGGGCTACCCAGGGGGCATATCCTCCGGGATCGATTTTTAAGGTGGTAATGGCCCTTGCCTATCTCAGGGAGCATGGTACGCTGGAGGATTTTTCCTACAACTGTACAGGCAGCATTACCCAGGACGGACATACAATTCCCTGTATTTATGGAGAGGTTCATGGGCAGGTGGATTTTACCACTGCATTTGCAGAGTCCTGTAATACGGCCTTTGTCCAGATGGGACTGGATCTGGGAGCAGATGCTATCCAGGAGACAGCGGAGGACCTGCTGTTCAACAAAGAACTGCCCATCTCTTTAGACTACCGGAAAAGTACCATTGATGTAAAAGAATCTGAAGGAATCCCCTTCCTGATGCAGTCTTCTATCGGACAGGGAACTACTCTGGTATCTCCTATGCATATGGCCATGATCACCAGTGCCATTGCCAATGGAGGAGTGCTTATGGAGCCTTATTATATCGACCATGTGGAAAATGACAGCGGAGATGTGATAAAAACCACCCAGGCTTCTTCTTATAAAGAGCTGATGAGTGAAAGTGAAGCTCAGACGTTAAAGAGCCTGATGACGGAAGTGGTAAATTCCGGTACCGGCACTCAGCTTGCAGGAGAGAGCTATACTGCGGCGGGAAAGACCGGTTCCGCTGAATATGAGGGAAGTGACGGCTCTATCAGAACCCATTCCTGGTTTATCGGTTTTTCTAATGTGGATGACCCGGATCTGGTAGTAGCGGTGATCGCCGAGGGCGCCGGTACAGGAAGTAAGGCGGCGGTGCCTATTGCCCATGAAATTTTTAATGCCTATTACTATGGATGATTCCCGGGGCTGCTGGATGGGGAAATAAAATATTGCGCCGCTCCCAAAAAAGAGTTATACTACTTTAAAGAGCACAACGCAGGCATCTTTAGATGTCTTTAGCAGGAGGACCCGCAAAATGATCGAAGCAACAAGCTGTGGCGGAGTGGTAATATATCGGGGAAAAATACTGACCTTGTATAAGTCCTATAAGCATAAATATGAAGGATGGGTACTGCCTAAAGGAACCGTGGAAAAGGGAGAAGATTATAAGACCACTGCTCTTCGGGAAGTAAAGGAAGAGGCAGGAGTTGCCGCAAATATTATAAAATATATAGGGAAGAGTCAGTATAGTTTTTGCATACCAGAAGATACTGTAGAAAAGAATGTTTATTGGTATCTTATGTCTGCAAACAGCTATTACAGCAGACCGCAGAGGGAGGAATACTTTGTGGATTCCGGCTTTTATAAGTTCCATGAGGCCTATCATCTGCTGCGTTTTTCCAATGAGAAGCAGATTCTTGAGAGGGCTTACAGTGAATATCTGGATCTGAAAAAGGCCAATCTTTGGGGGAATCGAAAGTACTTTTAAGAGAAGGCTGCCGCACTAAACAAATAGATTCTGTTTATTGCGGCAGCTTCTTTCATATTCCCTTTTGTGATCATAGGAGTGGTTTCCCCGTATATGGAAGGTATGGACCGGATAAAACAAAGGAGGTGCAGTAAGAAATGTTAGAACAGATTAATCTTACGAAGAAAATGGAGAAAAGTGTATACCAAGAGAAGATGGAGGTTATGGAGCCTCAGCTGTCCAAGCTGCAGAGAGAGTGCAAGGCTCTTGGAATCCCGGTGATCATCGCTTTCGAGGGGCTGGGGGCCGCTGGAAAGGGACTTCAGATTAGTAAACTGATCTATCCTCTGGATCCAAGAGGATTTCAGGTTTTTGCAATTAAAAAGGCAACGGAGGAAGAGGAGATGCATCCCTTTTTGTGGCGGTTCTGGACAAAGACCCCAGAGAAAGGCCGAATTGCGATTTTTGATACAAGCTGGTACAGGAAGGTTTCTGTGGACAGGTTTGAAAACAAGATTTCCAGGGAAGAATTGATTTACGCATATCAGGAGATTAATACTTTTGAACGTACACTGACGGATGATGGAGCAGTGCTGATCAAATTTTTCCTTTATATCAGCCAGAAAGAGCAGAAAAAACGTTTTGATAAACTGCTGAATTCTAAAGAAACAGCCTGGAGAGTCAGCAAAGAAGATATCAAGAGAAATAAGGAATATGACCGCTATAAGGCGATGAACGAGGAAATGCTGGAGAAGACGGAGACAGAGTGCGCTCCATGGACGATCATTGAGGCGGAGGACAGACGTTTTGCCACAGCCAAGATTTATGCCACAGTGGTGGAAAAACTTTCTGAGAAAGTGGCGGAGAAAAAAGCGGAGGTGGCTTTGGCAGAAGAGAAGAAAAAAACAGAAGATGAGCTGCAGAAGTGGCAGCCCAAGGAGGACAAGGAGCTGGACTCCACAGTGCTTAGCAAGGTGGATCTCACTCTCTCTTATACTAAAGAAGAATATAAGGAAAAGCTGAAAAAGCTTCAGGACCGTATGGAAATCCTCCACAGCGAATTGTACCGGCAGAGGATACCGGTGGTGCTTGGCTTTGAAGGCTGGGATGCAGGAGGAAAAGGCGGCGCCATTAAGCGCTTAACAGAATCTATGGATCCAAGGGGCTACCTGGTAAGTCCTACGGCTTCTCCTACTCCTACGGAGAAGAGCCACCACTATCTCTGGAGATTCTGGAAGGCTATGCCAAAAGACGGACATATTACTATTTTTGACCGGACCTGGTATGGCCGGGTGATGGTGGAGCGGATCGAGGGCTTTTGCACAAAAGAAGAATGGCAGAGAGCTTACCGGGAGATCAACGATATGGAGGCTCATCTGACCCACTCCGGAGTGATTGTCCTGAAATTCTGGATGCAGATTGACAAGGACGAGCAGGAGCGCAGGTTTAAAGAACGGATGGAGAATCCGGAAAAACAGTGGAAGATTACAGACGAAGATTGGCGTAATCGGGAAAAATGGGATCAGTATGAGGAGGCGGTCAATGAAATGATCATTAAGACCTCTACATCCTATGCACCTTGGATCATTGTGGAAGGAAATAATAAATACTATGCCAGGATCAAAGTCTTGGAGTCTGTGGTCAGTGCCATAGAAGAGAGACTGGAAAAATAAAGAGGCCGATGGGAAGAGAATTTTATGTTAAACTGGTATAAGGGGCTGTATGTTGGCAATAATGCAAAAAAGAAAAAAAAGAAGCTGATCCGCAGGATCAATCAGGGGGCCGGGGTGATCGACGTTTATCTGATCACTCTTGCTTCCAATTCCAGGGATCAATTGGATATTTTTTCTGCCAATGAATTGCTGCAGAAAGCAAGGCGGAAAAACTGTCCGGTGATCGTAGGGCTTGCCTGCGGCTACTGGGAGGCCCTGGAGCTGGTGGAGGAGCTGGTGCAGCGGACTTATGAAGAAACCGGAACCGGAGAAGTGAGAAAATGGCTGGAAAGACAGATAGGGGAGGACAGCAGGTAACAAAATGGCAGTGTTACATATTGTTTTAACGATCTTAAAAATTATAGGAATCCTTCTGCTGATCCTGCTGGGAATTCTCTTACTGACAGTGCTTGCGGTACTTTTCTGTCCGGTGAGATACAGTGCTCAGGGATACAAAGATGAGGAAAAATATGGAGGAAGAGCCAAGGTTTCCTGGCTCTGTCATCTGATTTCTTTTACGGTCTGGTATGACAGCAGAGAAGGGGAAACAGGATATGGGATCCGTATTTTCGGGATTCCTCTTTTAAAGCTTCTTGAAGCGCTTTCAAAGAGAAAAGAAAAGAAAAGGCTGGAGGAAGTACAGAAAACAGAAAAGGAAATCCTCCAAAAGGAGAGCAGGGAAATATCGGATAAAGAAGAAATGCCGGATGAAGAACAGCCGGAAAAAGAGCTGGAGAGTGAAAGGGCTTCTGAGGAAAAGCCCGTCCGGCAGGAAGAAAGCTCCGGAAGAAAAACTGA
>UQSX01000117.1 GCA_900543715.1 uncultured Blautia sp.
ACTGCAGACGATGTGGAGAAGATCGATTTTTCCTGGTGTCTGGAAGAGACTTTAAAGAGGCTGGCCTTTGCCGGGTGACCGTGTTAAAATAGAGACAGCATAGACTATGACAAATAAGGAGGAATGGATTATGAACGCAGCTATGGAAAATATTCTTACAAGAAGAAGTGTAAGAGCATTCGTGGAGAAAGAAATTCCCAGGGAAGAGCTGGAACAGATTGCAAAGGCGGCCATCTATGCCCCAAGCGGACAGAACAAACAGACCTGGAAGATAACCGTGGTCACAGACCGGGCTAAAATCCAGGGACTGGCAAAGGCCGTAGGAGAGAAGCTGGGAAGAGAGGGATACGATATGTACAGTCCTCAGGTGCTGGTGATCCCTTCTAATGCCAGAGATAATCATCATTCCCAGGACGACAATGCCTGCGCTATGGAGAACATTATGCTGGCGGCGCATTCCTTTGGGATCGGTTCTGTATGGATCAATCAGGTAAGAGATGTCTGCGATTCGCCAGAGGTACGGAGCATATTAAAGGAATGGGAGATTCCAGACAGCCATGTGATCTTTGGGATCGCTGCCCTGGGCTATCCGAAGGTTCCGGCTGATAAGGATCCGAAAAAAACAGGAGAGATCCATTTTGTGGAATGAGGATTTTAGAGATATGAAGCCTGTTGTTATGGATTTTTCAGGGATATACCGGGAGGAAGATTTCCTTAAAGAGGAGGAGGCTTTTTGGCTGGACTGCAGGAAGCTCCAGGGAGTGAACTGCTACTGCAGTCAGGAGGCGGAACAGGAAATCCTGGACAAGATCCGGGAACTTCCTGTGGAGGGGATCCGTTTCCTGGATTCCGGAAACTATCATTATCTTACAAAAATCTGGCTGGAAAAGATGGAAACACCTTTTTCCCTTCTGGTATTTGACAATCATACAGATATGCAGGAGGCAGCCTTTTTCGGTCTGCTTTCCTGCGGAAGCTGGGCAGGAGAGGTGCTGGAAAACCATCCGATGCTTGAAGGGATCTGTGTGGCAGGACCTTCCTGCAGGGATTTCCAGGAGTATAAAGGGGAAAACCAGGAGAAGCTGACCAGGATATGCAGGGAAGAACTTTTGGACAAAGGAGAGCAGCTTCTCTTAGAATTTCTGGAAAAGGACAGGGAACTGCCTCTGTATATCTCTGTGGACAAAGACGTCCTTAGAACCAGTGAGGCCAGGACCAACTGGGACCAGGGAGATCTTTCTCTGGAGCAGCTGTTTAAGTGGCTGGAGCTGGCTTTTGAGAAAAGAAAGGTTCTGGCTGTAGATATCTGCGGGGAGAATCCTCCGGATACAGCCAGTGCTGTTTCAGGGGAGGATCTGGAGATCAATGCCCGGACAAACAAAAAACTGCTGGCTTTTATAAAAAACCACATGAAATGTCAAGTTATACTTGACTAATTTAATCCAGATTCGTTATAATTTTAACATACAATTATTTACATAGGAGGAATTTAAGAAATGAACCAGTGTTATGGATGCAATACCTGTGCCAGTGCGGACAAGCCTTTGGAGGGATTTATCCGCAGCCTTCCAATGGAAACTTCTCATCACAGAGTAGAAGGACAGAGCACCAAGTGCGGCTTCGGCCTTCAGGGCGTGTGCTGCCGTCTCTGCGCCAACGGCCCATGCCGGATCACACCGAAAGCTCCCAGAGGAATCTGCGGTGCTACTGCAGATGTTATCGTGGCAAGAAACTTCCTGCGGGCAGTTGCCAGCGGTTCCGGCTGCTATATCCACATTGTGGAGAATACAGCTTTGAACGTGAAGAAAACAGCAGAGATCAAGGGAGAGAAATCCCTGGCAAAACTGGCAGAGATTTTCGGCGTACAGGGTACAGACAAATGGGATACTGCAAAACAGGTAGCCCAGAAAGTCCTTGACGATCTGTACAAACCAGAATATGAAAAAATGGAACTGGTAGAAAAAATGGCTTACGGCCCCAGATTTAAGAGATGGCAGGAACTGAATATCCTTCCCGGAGGAGCCAAAGGCGAAGTGTTCCATGGCGTGGTGAAATGTTCCACAAACCTGAATTCTGACCCTGTAGATATGTATACAGACTGCCTGAAACTGGGTATTTCCACAGGTATCTACGGACTGACACTGACAAACCTGCTGAACGACGTACTTTTAGGAGAACCGGAACTTCGCATGGCGCCAGTAGGTCTTCGTGTGATTGACCCAGATTATATCAATATTATGATCACAGGACATCAGCATACGATTTTCGTAGACCTTCAGGAAAGACTTACCTCCAAAGAAGCTGTTGCAAAAGCTCAGGCAGCAGGCGCAAAGGGCTTTAAGCTGGTAGGCTGCACCTGCGTGGGACAGGACCTTCAGCTTAGAGGCGCTCATTATACAGAAGTATTTGACGGCCATGCAGGAAACAACTACACCAGTGAAGCTGTTCTTGCCACAGGCGGCATTGACGCTGTTCTTTCTGAGTTTAACTGTACTCTTCCAGGCATTGAGCCTATCTGTGATGAACTGATGATCAAACAGATCTGTCTGGATGATGTAGCAAAGAAGGCCAATGCAGAGCTGAAACCTTTCAAATTTGAAGAGAGAGAAAAACAGAGCGAAGAGATTATTGACGAGATTGTAGAAGCTTATAAAGCAAGAAGAGGCAAAGTAACCATGAATCTTCAGCCGGAACATGGAAACGACCACACTCTTACCGGTGTTTCCGAAGGTTCCTTAAAGGAATTCCTGGGAGGAAACTGGAAACCTCTTATCGACCTGATCGTATCCGGAGATATTAAAGGTGTTGCCGGGGTGGTAGGATGCTCCAACCTGACAGCAGGGGGCCATGACGTTCTTACAGTAGACCTGGTAAAAGAACTGATCTCCAGAGACATTATCGTTCTCACAGCAGGATGTTCTTCAGGGGGAATCGAAAACTGCGGTCTGATGACGCCGGAAGCAGCAAAACTGGCAGGACCAAAGCTCCGTGCAGTCTGCGAAAAACTGAATATTCCTCCAGTGCTGAACTTTGGTCCATGTCTGGCTATCGGACGTCTGGAAATCGTTGCCACAGAGCTGGCAGAAGCTCTGGGAATCGATATTCCTCAGCTTCCGCTGGTACTTTCTGCCGCACAGTGGCTGGAAGAGCAGGCTCTGGCAGACGGATGCTTCGGCCTGGCCCTGGGACTGCCCCTTCATTTAGGACTGCCGCCTTTCGTTACAGGAAGCGATCTGGCAGTGAAACTTCTTACGGAAGACATGAAGAGCCTTACCGGCGGACAGGTGATCATTAACCCGGACGCTAAGGCAAGTGCAGATATCCTGGAAAAGATCATTGAGGAGAAACGTGCAGGTTTAAATATTTAAAAGACAGGAGCCTAAGATGAAGAGAATAATGATAGACGCCTCGAAATGCGACGGCTGCAAGAGCTGCTCCGTGGCATGTATGCAGGCCCACAGAAAAGATGAAGGCGATGTCTATACACTGGATCTCACAGACATTGCCAATGAGACCAGGAATTTTATCTATAAAAATCCTGATGGAAGTTATACTCCGGTGTTCTGCAGACACTGTGACCAGCCGGAGTGTGTCATGTCCTGTATGAGCGGCGCTCTTGCCAAAGACCCGGAAACAGGCCATGTGCAGTACGATGAGAAGAAGTGCGGTTCCTGCTTTATGTGCGTGATGAACTGTCCTTACGGCGTACTGAAACCTGATGACAGCACCCGCAGCAAGGTGATCAAATGTGATTTCTGCATTGACAAGGGAGAAGATCCCAGCTGCGTAAAGGCCTGTCCAAAGCAGGCTATCTGGGTTGAGGAGGTGTAGAGATGGAATATGTGATTTTAGGAGCAGGAGCAGCAGGCATTACTGCTGCAAAGACTATCCGGAAAGCAGACAAAAATGGAAAGATTACGGTGATCTCTACAGATACTCAGGTACATTCCAGATGTATGCTTCATAAATATCTGAGTCACGAAAGAGATGCTGCAGGGATCAGCTTTGTGGATCCGGACTTTTTCGAGAAAAATCAGATCACCTGGCTGCAGGGAAAAACCGTAAACCGCCTGGATACCCAGGGGAAAAAGGTTTATACCGACCAGGGAGATGAAGTAAGCTATGACCGTCTTCTCATTGCCACAGGAGCAGAGAGCTTTATCCCACCGGTGGGAAATTTAAGAGAAGCTGAAAATGTTTTCGGACTCCGTCATTTAAGAGACGCCCAGGCTATTGATGAACTGGCAAAAAATGCTGAGAACATTGTGATCATCGGTTCCGGTCTGGTTGGCCTGGATGCAGCCTATGGTCTGATGGAGACTGGAAAGAAAGTATCCATTGTAGAGATGGCAGACCAGATCCTGCCAGTACAGCTTGACAAGACGGCGGCTTTTGAATACCAGAAACACTTTGAAGAGGCGGGAGCCCGGTTCTATCTGGGAAGAAAGGCTGCGGATACCATTATGGGAGAGGATAAGAACATTCAAGAGATTGTCCTGGATAATGGAGAAAAGCTGGCCTGTGACCTGATCATTGTGGCTGCCGGCGTCCGGTCTGCAGTTGCGGGAATGGAAGGAGAAGGGATCGTCATTGACCGTGGAATCAAGGTAGACGATTATCTTCAGACAGGAGCCGAAGGAGTATATGCGGCAGGTGATGTAACCGGCCTTTCTGGTATCTGGCCAAACGCTCAGAAGCAGGGAGAAACGGCGGCTCTGAATATGTGCGGTTCTCATGTAGAATACACAGACCGTTATGCCATTAAGAATACCATTAACTTCTTTGGACTGGTTTCTATGTGTGTAGGTGTGATCCTTCCTCAGGAGGGCGATGTGGTCATTGCCAGAGAGGATTCCAGAAACTACAAACGTGTAGTCCTTCGGGATGGAAAGGTAGTTGGCGTTCTTCTCCAGGGAGATATTTCCCACGGCGGAATATGGCAGTATCTGATCAAAAATCAGATTTCCATATCCGGGATCCAGAAAGATATCTTTGACCTGAACTTCGGAGATTTCTACGGGATCAAGGATAATGGGGAATACCAGTGGAGAATGAAAGCCATAAGCAGATAAGCTGGATTACTGCGTCATTGCAAGTTGTTAAAGTACCCTTGACAAAGCCGGGAAGATTTCTGTATACTGGTTTTCGTAAATGAGAAAAGCGAAGATGGGAACAAGTAGTATGCAGAGAGACCCACAGAAAGGAGCCGGCAGATGAGAGGCCCGGGAGAACTGCAGTGCGAATACCTCCCGGAGTTTCACACCGAAAAGCAATGAGTAGGCTGTGACGTTTTGGTGTACGTTACAACACTTTGAGTATCGCGTAAGCTGTACTTGCAGAGGCAGGCAGTGTGAGCTGTCTGTGAATAAAGGTGGTAACACGGGAATCTATAAGCTCTCGTCCTTTTGTAACAGGAAGGACGGGGGCTTTTTATCATTGTGAGGACTGCCCTGTAAAAGTTTTGCAGAATATTTACTATGTTTTCTTGAACAGTCTGGGGGAGCTATCGCATTAAACAAAATCGAGAATATTTATGTATTTTATTGCTCAGTCTGCGCCGCTTTGAGCCTGTAGTCTCAAAGCTGTGCTCGACAAATTTGCAGAAAACATAGCAAATATTCTCTGTAATTCTTCGAGGGCAGTTGAAAATGATAAAAGTTTGTGAGCTGTTTATCGGACAGACGATAGCGTCCTTCAGAAAAAAGCAAAAACTGTGGCAGCTGTTATTTGTATACTGCCATGGTCAAGTAAAGAGAAAAGGAGAATCTAAGATGAAAATTTATGAGGAATTGCAGGCCAGGGGGCTGATTGCACAGGTGACGGATGAGGAAGAGATCAGGGAATTGATCAACAACGGAAAGGCTACTTTTTATATCGGGTTTGACCCTACGGCGGACAGCCTTCATGTAGGGCATTTTATGGCTCTGTGTCTGATGAAGCGCCTTCAGATGGCGGGAAATAAGCCGATTGCTCTGATCGGTGGAGGTACCGGATATATCGGGGATCCTTCCGGAAGATCGGATATGCGTTCTATGATGACGGCGGAGACTATTCAGCACAACTGTGACTGCTTTAAGAAACAGATGGAAAGATTCATTGATTTTTCTGATGGAAAAGCCCTTATGGTAAATAATGCAGAGTGGCTGTTAGATCTGAATTACATTGATTTTTTAAGAGAGGTAGGCCCTCACTTCTCGGTAAACCGTATGCTTACTGCAGAATGCTATAAGCAGCGTATGGAGAAGGGCCTGAGCTTTCTGGAGTTTAACTATATGATCATGCAGAGCTATGATTTCTACATGCTGTATCAGAAATATGGCTGCAATATGCAGTTCGGGGGAGATGACCAGTGGAGCAATATGCTGGGCGGTACAGAACTGATCCGGAGAAAGCTGGGCAAGAACGCCTGTGCCATGACTATTACCCTTCTTCTGAATTCTGAGGGCAAAAAGATGGGCAAGACCCAGTCCGGGGCTGTATGGCTGGATCCAAACAAGACCTCACCTTTTGATTTCTACCAGTACTGGAGAAATGTGGCAGACGCCGATGTGCTGAAATGTATCCGTATGCTGACCTTCCTTCCCCTGGAACAGATCGATGAGATGGATAAATGGGAAGGCAGCCAGTTAAATAAGGCAAAAGAAATCCTGGCTTATGAGCTTACAGAACTGGTTCACGGAACCGAAGAAGCCCAGAAGGCCCAGGAAGCGGCAAAGGCCCTGTTTACCAGTGGAAATGCAGCAAATATGCCTTCTGCCCAGATTGAGGAGTCTGAGCTTACAGATGGAAACATCGACCTGATCTCTCTGCTGCACAAAAGCGGACTGGCTAATTCCCGTTCAGAGGCCAGAAGAGCTATTGAACAGGGAGGCGTAGCCATTGACGGAGAAAAAATTACAGATATCAAATATCTGGTTCCAGGAGAAAAACTTCAGGGAGAGGGAATTGTCCTGAAAAAAGGAAAGAAGAACTTCCGGAAGATTACATTAAAATAATAAAGGTATTTTCGGAAAAAGCAGGGAGCTGTCACATTGATCAAATTCGTGAATATTTATACATTTTGCTGCTCAGTCTGCGCAGCTTTGAGCCTATAGTCTCAAAGCTGTGCCCGACAAATTCGCATAAAATGTATAAATATTCCTGATATATGTTAAATGAGACAGCTTCTTTTCTTTTGCAGAAAAGTGCAGGAAATTTTTGGCAAATCTGCCAGTTGTTTCTCGGATCTGATTGTAGTAGACTAAAAAACAGA
>UQSX01000118.1 GCA_900543715.1 uncultured Blautia sp.
CCAAAACTGGACATAGCGTCTACAATAAAGGTTTTTCCCGCTGCCTTTACCACTTTTCCAACAGATGCAATATCATTTAAAATACCAGAGGTGGTCTCACTGTGCACCATAGAGACATGGGTGATCTCCGGATGTTCTTTCAGGATTTCTCCGATTTTTTCTCCGGAAGGAATCTGATCATACTCTTCCTTATACATCAGATAAGAAATTCCCGCATGCTCTGCAATATCTCCCATTCTCTCTCCATAAGCTCCGTTTGCCGCGATGAGAAGGGTATCCTCTTTTCCGATGACACTGGTAAGCACTGACTCCACACCGAAAGTCCCGCTTCCCTGCATAAGGACTACTGTGTATTCCGGTTCGCTGACATGTGCAAGCTTCAACAGTTTTTCTCGTATAGAAAGGGTGATTTTTTTATAGTCATCATCCCATGTGCAGTGGTCAAAAAGCATTTCTTTTTTTACCGTATCCGTAGTAGTCAGAGGACCCGGTGTCAGCAGTTTATAGTTTGGCATTTTTTTCTTCTCCTTATATCACATTTTAAATTTTTAAGCTATTCTCGACAAATTCGCATAAAATGTATAAATATTCTCGATTTTAAGTAATGGAACAGCTTTTATAAATTATTTGCAGCTCTCAGACAGTTCCTGGTGTTTTTCCAGAAGATCCAGAGTAAGTGGTTCTGGGAAAGTCTTGGGATTTGCAGAGCTGTTGGCTTCATCGGTGGTCTCACCTTCATAAATCGCGTTTGGATAGTATTTCTGAAGTTCCGCTCTTCCCTTGGTAATGATGCATTCTGCCATCTCCTGAGCCAGAGGATTCAATATGAGGGCCTGCGTTTTCGTAGATGCCGGACAGAACTTCTTTGGCTCCGTCATCTCCATATTCACTTACCAGAGCCTGGATCAGCAGCCATGCTGTGGATGAACTTTTAATATCTGTTACAGATATCAGATCTTTGTACTCAGGCTTTGTCAGGTCTTTTAAAGAAGCAGGCATTTCCAGTCCGTTCTCTTCCATCACCTCAGTGTTTACAATGATGGTTCCCTCCTGGGAAGTGATCGGCGCACAGTAGTCTTTCTGGTCGGCTTCGTTAAGCAGGGTATAATCAAAGTTCAGAGGTTCCAAAGGAAAAGATATTTTCCTTCATAGCCGTTTTCATCCAGAGTCTTTTTCATAGCTTCCACAGCCTCGTCATCGGCGTTGGAATAAATAACGACTTCGTCGCCTGAAGAGCCTGAGCCTCCGGTTCCGCCGCAGCCGGCCATGGAAAGGGTTCCTGCTAAAATTGCTGCTGCCATAAGAATTACTGATACTTTTTTCGCTTTCATATTTTTATTTCTCCTTTTTTCCTTCTTTTCTTTTTATTACATATCCCAGAATTCCTTTGACAATCAAGTTTGTTCCCAGGATAAACAGGGACAGTACAAACACTTCGTTAAACTTGGTATAATACTGCAGTTCTTTGATCTTAGTCGTGATAACCATGGTCCTGGCACCTGCGATAAAGATTACGGCGCTGACGGTTACCATGGCGTTTACAAAATAGTAGCTGAATACCTCTAAAATTGTAGAGGTCATATTAGGCGTAACAATTCTTACGATAGTTTTGATCCAGGTGTCTCCCATTAAGGAAGCTGTAGTCTCCCAGGAACTGTTCAGCTTTGACAGGGAATTCCGCATCATCAGATAAGGGGTAGAGAAAAAATGTACCACATTACATAAGATGATGAGGAAGAATGTATTCTGAAGAGCTGTTCCTGAGAAGATAAACATAAAGGCAATACCGATAACCATTCCAGGGATTGTATTTGTGATCAAAGCAATGGCGTCTATGACACCTTTCAGTTTGCTGTTCAGTCCGCTTCGGGCTGTTGCAAGGGCTGCCCCATAGGTAACCAGCAGTCCCAGAAGAGCTGTACAGAAAGCTACAAAAAGGGAATTCTGATATACTCCGAAAAGGCTCTGATCATTGAGCACCGCCTGTACATGTTCCAGGGTAAAGCTGATCTGGTATGGCCATTCCTGAACCAGAGGCACCACAAAGATTACTGCAAAGATTGCCAGGATACACAGGATGATAAATGCTGAGCCTGCACCGCAGATTCCGTCTCTCAGTCTGTTTTTCTTCATTTCAATCTGAGAAATCTTTGTATATCTCACATTGTACCGCTCCAGATATTTCAGAAGAGCAATACTCACAACCGAAGGAATCAGCATCATCATGGCTACTACTGCGCCTCGGTTAAAATTAGGGATACTTCCCAGCATTTCATTATAGAGGACCGTAGCCACCACCTCGTATTCTCCCCCTACAGAGGCAGGAATACCGTAGTCTGTAAAACAGAGGAAGAAGCACTGTACCATCGAGGCCGCCAGAGTTCCCAGAAGCGGGCGGATAATAGTCTGCCAGAAGGTCTGAACAGGCTTGTCTCCCATGACTCTGGATACGATCATAAACTTCTTGTCAATAAATCCCATGGTATTCAAAATCAGCATAAAGGATATAGGCAGGGTATAAATCACATATCCGAAAAGCAGTCCGTTAAATCCATAGATGTCAAATAGCTGTCTGCCGAAAAGTTTCGTAAGCAGTCCCTGCTTTCCAAAGGAATAAATAATGGCAAAACCATAAGTAATCGTAGGAAGAAGCATGGGCAGCACTGCCAGAGTGCGGATTATTGCTTTAAATTTTCCAGGCAAATTTGTATACTGTATACTATAAGCCATAAAAAAAGCAAGTATAGTGGCAATCAAAGCACTGGAAATGGAGACTGCCACACTGTTTCCCAGAGCCTGCAGAAAGCCTCGTCCTGTCAGGACCTCCACATAGTTGCTGATTCCTGCTCCCGCCTCTCCCAGGAAAGACTCCAGCAGGAGCCTTACTATGGGAATGGCAAGAAATACTGCAAAAATAGCAAGTACCAAAACATAAATTACTTTTATTTCTCTTTCTTTTCTGATCATTTTCTTATACCACCTGTGCGTTTCTGGTCAGGTCCTGATGAAACAGGGCGAAAATATTGTTTCTCTTGATTTCCAGCTGATTCAGGATAAATTCCTTAACAAAGTTATTGGAAGGAGCTGTAATGATCTCTTCCGGCGCTCCATACTGAGAAATATGTCCCTGGTTTACGATCAGCACCTTATCGGACAAGGTAAGAGCCTCTTCAGGATCATGGGTTACAATAATGGTAGTCAAATGGAAGTCTCTGGCGATTTCTTTGATCTTTTCTTTAATAGATTCTTTGATCACACCGTCCAGTGCGCTTAAGGGCTCATCCAGAAGCAGGATCTTTGGTTTCATTACCATAGTCCTTGCCAGAGCCACACGCTGTTTCTGACCTCCGGAAAGCTGGTCGATTTTTTTATTCAGATGTTCTTTCAATCCAAGAAGTTCGATAAATTCATCAACTTCTTCTTTTGTGGAAATATCCGGTTTATTCCGCAGTCCATAAGTAATATTTTTGTATACGTTCAAATTTGGAAACAGAGCATAGTCCTGAAATACAATATTAAATCCTCTCTCTTCCATAGGTACTTTGGTAATATCTTTTCCGTCAAAAAGAATCTGTCCCTGGTCTGCCGGAGTAAGTCCCAGCACCAGATTCAGTAAAGTTGTTTTTCCGCATCCGGAAGGTCCCAGGATAGATACGATCTCACCATCCTGTATTTTCAGATTAATGTCTTCCAGAATTGTTACATTGTCATATGATTTCTTAATATGTCTCAGTTCCAGCATAGATACTTTTCTCCTTTCTTCACTGACCACTATGTTTCCACCTGACACTCCCAAAGAGAGTGAATTATTTCGTTTTGTGACCAGGTTTTTGTTCCCCCTGGCAGTTTGTATTATAAAGTGAAAAAAAAACGGCTTTCAATCAAGCCAGGGTGAACTCTATGTAAAGGTCAGGTAAAAGTAAAAAAGAAGCCCTGTAGATTTTCTACAAGACTTCTTCATTTTCTCCATAAGCCCTTTTGTTCACAATAGAACTGGTTTTATTCAGTTTTTTGGAGCATCTGTCATAATCCCTGTTCAGGACTCCTGCATAAATCATGTCAACCAGAGCAAGCTGGGTAATCCTGGAAAATATAGTATCTCCATATAGAAACTGCCGGTTGCTGGCACATAGGACAATGTCTGCATATTTTGCCAGAAGAGAATTTTCAAAATTAGTCAGCGCCAGGGTCGTGGCTCCTGCCTTTTGGGCCAGTGCCAGCATTTCTACTGTATGTCTGGAACATCCGGAATAAGAAATCCCGATAGCCAGGTCCTTTCTGGTGAGATTAACTGCACTGACATTCTGAAGATAATAATCTCCGTAAATCCTGCAGTTCAGTCCCAGATAGGTAAGCTTTGTCAGCAGGTCATTGGCGGTGCATACAGAGTTTTCTACGCTGTATATCACAATATTCTCTGCCCCCAGAACTGCTTCCACAGCCCTTTTATATTCTTTCATGGAAATATTTTTCAGCGTTTCTTCCATCATATCTATAGAGGTGGTCACTATCTTTCCCGGAACATCCTCCAGCCGGTCTTTTTTCGACAGTTGAAAACCATACAGGCTGATTTTATCACTGTCTTCAGGCTGTTCCTTTGCTTCTTCCTGTACAAGGGCATACTTAAAGTCCTTAAAACCCTCGTATCCAGCCGCTTTTACAAAACGTATGACTGTAGGCTGACTGACCCCGGTTTCCTGTGCCAGGGTCTCCATCAGCAGCTTGCTGGCCTTTCCCTCGTATTCCAGGATATAATCTGCCACCTTCTGTTCAGAAGGCCTCAGACCTGCATATATTTGCTGGATCTTGATCTTCACTCGATTATTCTTCATATTTATACGTAGAAAACTTACAGTTTTTCTCCTTTCCTATCACTTTTCCTTTCTTCAGTCAACACTTTCTAAAATTCTTTCCCAAAGATTGTACTTAAAAAAATACAATTATAAAAGACTCCTAAAAAGATAATTTTCTGGTTATGGTTCCATATTAGCTCTTTTTTCTCCTGGAAACAAGCACAGCTCTGTAAAATTCCATTATGAAACCGGATGATAAGGAATCAAAGCTACAAGCTGTTCCACAGGCAGTACACACAGAAGGGTAAACAGTACCGCTCCTGCAAAAACAGACCACCTCACCAGAGGGATTTCTTTTTTCTGGCAGCAGAGGACCAGAATGAAAACCAGGAAAAGCCAGATCAAAAAGACCAGAGAAATACATCTCTTCACTGTGAATCCATAGGCCACAATATACATACCCAGCTTACTGGCCGCTGTAGTAAGAAGGAGAAGGGTTAGGGCCCCCAGGATCAGATTTTCCAGTATCAGTCCTCTGCTGTCTTTCCGGGGAGTTTTCGCACAGCCGTTCATGGCAATGAGAAAACTGGCATTTAAAAGGGCAATGACACAGAGTTCAAAGAATCCCTGACGGGCGTACTCTGAATAAGTGTAGGCCTCTGGCAGGATGCCGAAAAAGGCGGAAAACAGATATTTTGTCTGAAAACTTATGAACAGGACATAGACTGCTGAAACCATAACCCCAAAAGTAAGGACCGCCGTATCAGGTACAAACCGGAAAACCCTGCCAGATTCTTCATGAAATCTGATACATTCCTCTTCCCCTACATGCCGCTTATAAACGCCTCCATAGAGTGTGCCGAACATAAGAGATCCCAGAAGGATTCCTACAATACATCGTCCCAAAAAAGCCCACATATCTTCTCCCAAGGCTTCCAGCACACCGGAAACCAGATTCCGGAATCCCATATCTGCCTGGGACAGGATCGGGATAATGATCAGCAGGGCCGGAATGGATATGACCACCCCCAGAAGGACCATTCTCCAGTCTTTCTTATCTTCCTTTTTATTGGAAAAGGACTGGAAGATCAGCCGGATCTGGCAGAAAAAATTCAGAACAGGAAGGGCGATCAGACCGTTCCATCCATCCAGCAGAACCCAGGAAGAGGTCCTTCCTTTCCACAGCAGGCCCTCCGTTACAGCCAGTGTCCAGTATGCGGCTGTAACAAAGATCATCAGGGTCTGACCATAATCAAAGATACTGTAAAAGCTATAAGGAAGACTGATTCCCAGAAGGATCAGTGTCCAGAAAATCTTTTCTCCGGTCATTGGTATCTTTTTCAGTCTGAGGTAAACCAGAACCGTAAATACATACAATACAGAAAACATAGACAGTCCTCTAGTGAAATTTTCCATGACCAGACAGTTCCACATAATGATTCCCAGAAGAATGTAAATCCCTGCAAAAATTTTATCCCACCGATCAGCGGGAAGCTTTTCCACCACAGGTTTTACTTCTTCCAGAAAAAGTATCTCTTTGTCCACAGCATTTCTCGTTTCCTGATTTTCCATATTCAGTCACTCCCTTCTTCCGGAACATATTCCAGAATATCTCCCGGCTGACAGTTCAGTTCCCGGCACAGAGCCTCCAGAGTCGTAAACCTCACTGCTTTTGCTTTGCCGTTCTTTAATATGGAAAGATTGGCCGGAGTAATCCCTATGGCTTTCGCCAGATCGCCGGCACTGACTTTCCTTTTTGCCATCATAACATCCAGATTTACGATAATAGGCATAGCCATCCTTCCTCTCTATATAGTATAGTCGTTTTCTTTCTTGATCTCTTCCGCCTGGGCAAAGACATTTTTGATCACCCGCAGGATCAGAGCCATAAATACAGCGGCGGCACAGAGTGCAAAGAAAGGGAGATAATAAAAGCTGCTTACCAGGAAAATCAGGCCTGCAGCCAGACAGCACCAGGACATTCCCCGAAGGTATCTGGTATTCTTCTCTGTAAATATTTCCTCCTTCCGGATATTTGCCAGAAGCCGGTTCATCATATAGAGGGTGACAACTGCCGGAACCGCTACCGTATAAGTAGTCACCAGGAAGTAATCCCTGCTCTGAGGCGGCAGGATCAGCCTCTTCTGAATAAACCAGGAAAAAAGCCAAGGTGCGCTTACACAGAGAAGCACCAGGGCTGCAACACTGAGCCATACACAGACTCTGGTAAGGAGCAGGCTTTTGTCGTCATTCCACTTCATACTTTATTCCTCCTTATGATTCTTTCTGATTTCTTCATTAGGATATCACATTCCCTGCTGTTTTACAAGATATTTTTATTGTTTTTCGATAAATACTTATTGTATTTCAAGATTGTCCTATTATAATACAATACCTTTTCCGCCGATTTTTCTT
>UQSX01000119.1 GCA_900543715.1 uncultured Blautia sp.
TAAGTCCCAACTGGTTGTTGGGTACTGAAACCCTACACTTATATATTAGGAGGAGAACTATATGAATGATAAAGTGAAAAAAGGTATGATTATTGCGGGTTGCGTGGTGTGTTGTGTTATTCTTGCAGTGATGATTGCAAGTAATTTCAGAAAGCCAGCAAAAACAAAGGATAAATTAGCAGAGAGCCAGTCTACAGAAATAGAAGTGAAACCGGAAATCAAAAAGTCCGAATTAGACAAGAAGTCAAAAGAGACTGAAAGTAAAGAAGAGGAATCGAAGAAAGAACCGGAGACTACGGAGGAGCAGAAAGAATCAGAGGAGGAAAAAGAGGGAAATAAGGACAACGGGCAGCCTGTACAGAATATTCAGCCCAGAGTGACTAAACCGGAAGAACCAGATCCAGAAGTATTAAAAAATCCTAATCAGAAACCAGATGGGGAGAGCGTGCAGGGCACGCCGGTTCCGGAAAACCATGATGAAGTAAAACAGCCGGAGACAGACACGGTTCCTGGAGCCGCACCAGAAGGTGAGTCACAGGAAGGAAAAATATATGCCCCAGGCTTTGGATGGATTGATGACATTGGGGAAGGGGAAGGCATTGAAGACAGTAACATTTATGAAAACGGTAATAAAATTGGGATAATGGATTAATTATCAATAGGTTGGTTAAATAGATGCATGACAGAAAGGCTATGAATTGTAGCGCCCTCCTGCTAAGCATAGAGAGAAATCAAAGATATAAATTTTATCGTTCGGCACAGCTATTTATGGCTGTGCTTTTTCATTGGAAAGGAGAACATTTGGGAATTTGAAAAGCAGAATAAGTTGGCTGACAAGGATTGTACTGTTCAGCCTGTGTTTTTTGATCATGTCGGTTCCAGCGTATGCGGCAGGGGAAGGTAATGTGGACGGCGGAGGCGGCAGCATGGGACAAGGTTCTTCGCAAAATTTTTGGTCCCCAGGTGATGAAGGGGTACGTGTATCGGTGATAAGTACAAGTGACCATAAAGTAGTAGGCACGCCTATTGACCTTACCAATAAAAGCCCATCTGATATTAGGCTTCATTTTGGAAAGGTGAGCAAGATGTCTTATACATCAGGTCATGGAATTGGTATATCCGGTTCAAGATACCAGTACATAAGACCAGCACAGAGACTTCCTATAATTATAAGTTCACAAAGTCTGGGACCATCAAGTATTGCGGAAATAAAGCGGTACTTTACGGACGAGCAGACGATACGTGGGATAGCAGGTTATATGGGAATAGATTTTGATATACTTATCAGCGGCGAGTACAGAATTATGATAGAGCCGATTGCGTATGTGACATTGCAGGGAGTAAGAGTTGCTATGACAGCAACGGAAGCGGCTTTATATGATGAGGTTGCAGGCGGGGTGGTATATTCCTGGTTACGTTCAGTTACCTTTCAAAATCTGCCCCTTGCAATGTTTCTCGAAAAATCTGATTTAGGATATCCTGCGTGGAACGGTCCAACTACCGGATTGCGTTCACATCAGGAAATCAAAACTTCGTTGGGACTTGGAATCATACGTTTTAATGGGGAGTTGCCAGAACCATCACCGGAGGTTACGACTTTTGATTATGAATACCGCACTAACACGGAGGTTATCACCAGTATCCGCGTGAGTGGCGGTCAAAGTGATCCGGACCATAAGGTATCTGTGACATTTAAAATACAAGGGAGAAATTATAAGGTGGACAGCGTATATTATCCCGAGGGAGGAAGTCAGCTTGCCTGGGTTCGGTGGACAACACCATCTACAGAGCAGACTATGGAAATTCCAGTAACAGTAAGAGGTGGTGGCCGTACAGACAAAGGGACTATACGGGTTAAGATAGTAAACCTGGACAAGAATCCACCGCCGAATCCAGTTGCAGATGACCGTAATGACAGTTATGCGAGGCCGGCAGTTCCATCAAAGAGTCAGCAAACGTCCGCTGATTGGAGTATTTGGCGACCATACTGGTATTCTTACTGGGTATGGCATAGTGGTGACGATGATGATGATGGATACTGGTGTGATCATGGCTGGTGGAAGTTCAATATTGATAGATATCATGCAAGTTTGAACGCAACAATGCGCGTCCAGCCAGATGATAAATCCCCTACGGCCCATGGCAAAACATTAAAAAGCGGATACGGATTTAACGAATATGTGAACAGTTCTGTGAGCACGAATCAGTCCAGTGCCGTGACTGGAGCCCAAAATGCCGTGACGTATTTTCCGGAGTTTCAATACAAGAAATACTGGCGTTTATTGGAGCGGATGTCGGGTGGGTATCATTCCGAATTTGAGTTCAAAAAAAATCAATACAGTACATTTAAGCGGAGGACACATTTCACTCCGATATGGATGCCAGATGGCAAATATACACCCTATACATGGTTAATAGATGCCTGGACACCAGCAGGAATGTTATCACTAAACCTGACCGATAATCTGACAATCAGCGGTAATTTGTGGACGGACTGGCATATCGCACCACAGAGACTAGATTAAAAAATAAAGTAAAAATAAATAAACAGTTACCAAAGAGGGAGACGCAGAGATCTTCCTCTTTTTGTTATTAGGAAGGAATGAAGTGGCATGTACGATAAAAACAAAACTTTGGATACCCTGAAAAATGAAATCTTCTTGTCAAAAGACAACCTGTATCTAGCGGAGGAAGCGTTAAATTCTGATCAGATACCCTATGAAACGGTAAAGAAGATTATGGAGGTTGGAGGATATAGAAATAAAATAAATGCTTTGCGCAAAGCGTATTTGATGGGTGTAAATTTTGACAACCTTATCGGTCTTGTACATGATTCAGACGGCCCGGAGGAAATCAGGTCAATAGCTGGGGCACTGGAACGGAAACTGGAAATCCAGAAAATTCAGATTGTGGCAGATGGAAAACACGATTACAGACAAATGGATTTAGTGTTTTATGGGTTTTATACTGGCAGAAGCATACAGGAAATGGAACTGGCAACAGATAACCGGTTTGATGAAGAGCAGATTGAAGAAATCCTGTCGGGTTTTCGCTATGGGCTTGCCTATGAACAGGTGGCATTTTATGCGAAAGAAGAATTTGATTGTTACCAGATGCGGACCATAAAAAGGGCGTTTCTGTACGATAATCTGACAGTGGAGGAGGCGGCAATATTTGCTTTACCCAGTAATAACACAAAGAAAATGCGCCAGGAGATTAGAAAGATAGTAGCACAGCGCGGTAAAACAAAGAAATCCAATCTGTAATCGTGAGAAAGGATAAACACATGGAGAAAGAAGCAATGGAAGATATCCTGCGATTGGCAGAGGATGTAAGCAGCCTTGTGATGGACCTTGGACCATTTGGGCTTACGGACGAAGATGAAGTAAAAAAAACACCGCAGGACCGGATACATGAGACATATCAATGGCTGTCCGAACCAAAGGGCTGTAAAGAAGCGTCCGAGAATTTTAAGGAATTGCTTGCAATACTGGATAAGACGGACGCAGAGTATCAAAGAATCGCTGATATATGTGAAAGAATCCATAAGGTCCAGGAAATAAAGCCATGGAAAGAAAAAGTAACTGTTAGAAACAGTCCCAGCTGTCGCAGATGACCAGGGCCTGGATATGTCCATAATATAGGACAGATTAAGGAAACAGAATCCCTTCAAGTAGAGAGGTTTCATAGATTCCTCTGGTAAAAATCTAAATAGAAATGCAAAAAGGAGGGATAAGAAGTTGTGGCCACGTAAAACGATAGTCTCTTCGACGCTTATTGGATTTAGAGACGAAGAGCATTGAACGGATTAAATTAGCAAGTGAAATGTCAAAGAGGTACTATGATGCCCCCATAATCTGTACTTACAGTGGGGGCAAGGATTCTGACGTACTTCTGGATTTGTTTATCCGGTCAGGAGTTGAATTTGAGGCCCACAATTCTCATACAACAGTCGATGCTCCCGATACGGTGTACTATATCAGGGAGAAATTTCGAGGTTTAAAAGAAAAGGGAATCCCATGTATTATCCATATGCCGCCACTGAGCATGTGGCAGTTGATTGTCAAAAAGAAGATGCCGCCCACCAGGATGCAGCGTTACTGTTGTGAAATCCTAAAAGAGAACACAACACCGGACAGACTGGTATCAACAGGTGTGCGCTGGGACGAAAGCACCAAACGGTCCAAAAGGGGACAGTTAGAAGCGGCTGCCCCAAAAGTCGAGAATAGGATTACTCTGATGAACGACAACGATGATAAGCGGCTGGTTATTGAGCGGTGTGCAATCCGTGGCAGGGTAGTGTCCAACCCAATCATTGACTGGACACATAAAGACATCTGGGATTATATCCGTTCCAACCATATGCCTTATAATCCGCTTTATGATATGGGTTATAAAAGAGTTGGCTGTGTAGGGTGCCCGATGGCTGGAAAAAACCGCTACAAAGAGTTTGCTGACTTCCCAAAGTATAAGGCAGCTTATATCCGGGCGTTTGATAAAATGTTAGTGGCAATCCATGCGGCGGGGAAACCTACTAAGTGGAAGAACGGAGAGGACGTGTTCCGGTGGTGGATGGAGGATAAAAATGTAGAGGGACAGTTGTGCCTCGCGGATTTTATGGACATGGGACCAGACTAAAACAATAAATCAACAACAGGAGGTTTACGTTCCAACCGGAACTAATTTATATAAAAAAGTGAATGAAAGCAGTACCGATTGAGTTAAAGGCGGCAAATGAATATGTCGCGCAGAATCATAGGCATCATAGCCCTGTATACCGGGACAAATTCCGTGTCGCATGTACTGAGCATGGCAGAATATGTGGCGTGATACAGTGCGGCAGGCCAGTATCCAGGCATTTAGACGATGGAAAAACGCTGGAAGTAACGCGTTGCTGCACAGACGGTACAGCCAATGCCTGTAGCTTCCTATACGGGCGGGTAGCCCGGATTGCAAAAGAGATGGGATATGAGCGGATTATCACTTATATCCTTATCTCTGAATCCGGTGCTTCCTTAAAAGCGGCAGGGTGGGAATGTGAGAAAGAGATTGCAGGGGGCGGCTCCTGGGATACACCTGCCAGGCGCAGACATACAACAGCACCGCAATGTAAAAAGCAAAGATGGATGAAAAATTTGTGTAAAGAAGGTGATGAGAGTCGAGAATCGGAATTATAGATGCTGATTTATTGGATAAGAACAGGCACCGCATGCCGAATCTGGCATGCATGAAGATCAGCGGATTCCATAAGCAGATGGGGGATCAGATACATTTGCTGACGGAGTATTCAGGCTTCAATGAGTTTGATAAGGTATATCTGTCAAAGGTCTTTACGGCTACGAGGTATCCGCCGGAAGTCTTAAAGATGGAGAATGTAGAATATGGAGGTACTGGGTTTTATTTAGACCAGGCTCCCGAGCTGCCCTACGAAATAGAGCATGCCATGCCGGATTACAGTCTGTATGCGGATTGGCTTAAAGGTAAGGGAGAAGAAGGAAAAAAGAGTAAGAAGTATAAGTATTATCGGGATTATTCTATTGGGTTTTTAACAAGGGGCTGCTTTAGGCAATGCCCTTTTTGTGTGAACAAAAATAAAACGGTATCCGTTCCTGCAAGCCCAGTGTACGAATTTTACAATCCACAGAAAAAGAAGATCTGTCTGCTGGATGATAATTTTCTGGCATGTGGGGAGTGGAGTGCATTATTGGGACAACTACGGGAAACCGGCCGTCCGGTCCAGTTCCGGCAAGGACTGGATATCAGGCTGATTACCAGGCAAAAATCCAGGGAACTGGCATCTTGTAGATTGGATGGCGACTTATTATTTGCCTTTGACAATATCAAGGATAAAGAAACAGTCATAGAAAAGATGAAGATCATAAACCCAATATTCCAGGAATCAAAAAGGATCAAGTTCTATGTATTAACTGGGTTTGATGCAGATGGAAGATATGACTGGACTTTCTGGAAACAGGATATCTTACAGGCATTTGAGCGTATCCGGATTCTAATGGGGGTGCGTGCGTATCCATATATCATGCGGTATGAGAAATATCAGGAATCACCTTACCGGGGAATGTATGTAAACCTGTCCAGGTGGTGTAACCAGCCCCAGATGTATAAGCAGATGAGCTTCCGTGAATTTTGCCACTTGTCAAAAGAAGGGAGCGCCTGCAGAACGTATCTGGAGGAGTATGAAAGAGACTTTCCGGAAATCAGCAGTTATTTTGACATGAAATTTTAAACTCTGATTCAGGAGGTGGTGCTATGAAGTTTACAGATGAAGAATTAGAGATAGCCAGAAGCGTGGACCTGGTGTCTATTGCTGAAAGGCAGGGCTTCACGGTGAAGCGGGTAGGCAGTTACTATACATTGAAAGAACATGATTCTATAAGGATTAAAAATCGTAGGAGCTGGCTGCGTTTTTCCGTACCCGAGGGCCAGGACGGTCACAACGGGGATAACATTGAGTTTCTGAGACAATTTTGCTATATGGATTTTCGTGAGGCGGTTATCTATTTGTTGAACGAGGCCGGTTATCGGTATGAGGATAAATCATTTAAAGATGATACAAGCAGGAAAAACCACGAGAGAAGAAAGGAAGAGCAAAATAAAGAACAAGAAGGGAAAGGGGAGTTTGTGCTTCCCGAACCAAACGACAATTATCGGAGGTTATATGCCTATCTGTTAAAAACGCGCTGCCTGAGCAAAGAAGTAGTTGACTGGTTCGTTAAAAAAAAGCTGATTTATGAAACACGCAGATATCATAACGTGGTTTTTATTGGCAGGGATTCCTTTGGTACAGCACGGTTTGCCAGTATGAGGGGAACGGTGGATAATTATGGAAACCCGTTTAAAGGGGACGTGGAGAACAACGATAAAACCTATGGTTTCAATGTAAGAAACAAGAAAAATAAAGAAGTCAAGGTATTTGAGGCAGCCATTGACCTGATGTCTTATATGGATTATAAGCGTGATGGGCAGTCAAACAAGTTGGCATTAGGGTCAACCTGGGACGGGGCATTGGACCGGTTCCTGCTAGAAAATCCACAGATTAAACGAATAAGCCTGTATCTT
>UQSX01000120.1 GCA_900543715.1 uncultured Blautia sp.
CGTCATGTAAAAAACTCCTTACCCTGTGGCTGTAAAATCACCTTACCACTCACAGTATCCAATCCGCCGCAGGCAATGAGGGCGGCTCTGGCAGACCGTCAGTTGGGGTGAAACTCCCGTGGAGTCAGTTCGCTACTGACCGTTTGGCGATTTCCCTGCGCTTTTGCGCATTGGCATTTCGGGGTGTCGAGGACAAATAGAAATGCCGTGACCATAAAGCCAGACACAGGGTTATCAATGAGAACAGAGCTTTGTTTTATACGCTCCCGAACTCAAAACAACCTTTGTTTGGCTTCTTACATAGACAGAAATCGTATGTCAAATTTAGATTGGAGGGCATTCAAATGAAAAGAGCTGTCAGGCGTGGAGATATTTATTATGTGGATTTAAATCCTGTTATTGGGTCAGAACAGGGTGGAAAAAGACCTGTACTTGTCATTTCTAATGATATTGGAAACAAACATAGTCCCACCGTTATCATTGCAGCGATTACCAGTCGAGTATATACAAAATCAAAATTACCAACACATGTGGCAATTAAAAACTTAGAAGGGCTTGATAAGAACTCTGTTGTTTTACTTGAGCAAATACGTACAATAGATAAACAGCGTTTACAAAAATTTATCGGAACAGTCAGTGACAAAATTCTTTTGAACACTGACAAAGCATTAGCGATCAGTGTAGGGCTTTTAAAATTAAAATAGATATCCTTGAATGATTTTGGATTTATATTATGAGAAAGGACTATGTTTATGAACGAACAACCACAAGTTGAAATAAAAGATAAGTTTTGCCTTACAATAGAAGAAGCCGTTGCTTATTTCAATATAGGAGAAAAGAAATTGAGGAAGATTGTATCAGACAATATGGATACTGGAGTAATTATCCAGAATGGAGTTAAAATTCTGATCAAAAGGAAGTTATTTGAAGATTATCTTAAAGACATAACAGCTATTTGAAGAGTTCCTGATTCATACTTTGCAATGAATTGCACAATAGAAAAAGAGTCTTGCCTATGATATACTAACAGTATCGTGGCGAGGCTCTTTTATTATGAAAGGAGCATTTAAATGAGCGAAAAAAGAAGAGATCGAAAAAATCGTATTCTTCGAAACGGAGAGAGCCAACGCCGAGATGGGCGATATGTGTTCAAATACATGGATAAAACTGGGAAGCCACAATTTATATATAGCTGGAAACTTGAAAAGACAGATAAAATACCTGATGGAAAACGGAATGATCTTTCGTTGAGAGAAAAAGAAAAGCTGATCATGAAAGACATTGCAGATGATATTGTTCCTCGTGGTGGAGAGATGACCGTACAGCAGCTGGTTGAAAAATATCTTTCCCAAAAAACAGGTGTCCGAGATAATACAGAAGCTAACTATAAATTTGTTCTGAATATTATCAAAAAAGAAGAGTTTGGTAAAAGAAGGATTGATAAAGTTAGATTATCGGATGCCAAGTGTTGGCTTATAAAATTACAGAAAGATGGTCGAGGATACAGTACGATCCATTCCGTGCGAGGTGTGGTCAGGCCAGCTTTTCAAATGGCTGTAGATGATGACTTGCTGCGGAAGAATCCATTTGAGTTTCAGTTAGCAACTGTTGTTGTGAATGACAGTGTAACAAGGGAAGCAATCACAAGAAAACAGGAGAGAGCTTTTCTTGATTTTGTGGCAAAGGATAATCACTTTAAAAAGTATTATGAGGGAATTTACATTCTGTTTAAAACAGGGCTTCGAATTTCTGAGTTTGTTGGATTGACAATTTCAGACATTGATATGCAGGAGAGAACGATCAATGTAGACCATCAATTACAAAGAAAGCGTAATATGGAATATATCATTGAAGAAACCAAGACATCCTGCGGAACAAGAAAAATACCGATGTCTGAAGATGTATATGAATGTTTTAGCCGGATCATAGCAAATAGAAAGAAAGTAAAAAGCGAGCCAATGATAGACGGGAAATGTGGTTTTCTGTATCTGGACAAGAATAATATGCCAATGGTAGCATTACATTGGGAAAAATATTTCCAGCATATCTGTCAAAAGTATAATCGGATTTACAAAATTCAAATGCCGAAAATAACACCTCATGTATGTCGTCACACCTATTGTTCCAATATGGCAAAAAGTGGTATGAACCCAAAAACTTTGCAGTATCTCATGGGACATGCTGACATAGGAGTAACCTTAAATACTTATACGCATATGGGATATGAGGATGCGAAAGAAGAGGTAAGAAAAATCTGCAATCGCTGAAGTATGAAAATGTGCTACTAGAATTTACTACTTGTTGAGATCAATTTACTACTTTTTTACTACTTTTGAGGTCAAAGATATGCTAAGATATGCTAAAATATGCCAGAGAAATAAAAAATCAAAAAAGCTGAAAATCCTTTAAAAATCAAGGAAATACGCAGAAAATAAGGAGTTTTTGGATATGATAAAAATACTTTTTGTGTGCCACGGCAACATCTGCCGCAGCACCATGGCTCAATTTGTTTTTCAGGATATGGTCAATAAGGCCGGCTTGTCCGACCTGTTTTATATTGATTCCGCTGCTACCAGTACAGAAGAAATCGGTAATCCCCCTCACTACGGAACAGTTAGGAAAATGCGGGAAATAGGGATACCGGTGCTGCCTCACAAGGCGGTCCAGATGAAAAAATCAGACTATGAGAAATATGATTTTCTTCTGGGAATGGATGAGTGGAATATACGGAATATGAACCGGATCGTGAAAAAAGATCCGGAACATAAAATCCATATGCTCCTGGATTTTTCCAAACATCCAAGAGCTATTGCCGACCCCTGGTATACCGGGAATTTTGACGTGACCTATGATGATATTCTGGAAGGCTGTCAGGCCTTCCTGGAATATCTGAGAAAAGAAGGAAGGATATAGGCAGATTTAGCTGAAAAGAAGAGTCAGTCTTTTATGGCTTCATAGACCTGCCGGGCAATGAATTCTGCACCTTCAGCGCTGGGATGGACGCCATCCTCCCGGAAAAATTCCGGGTGGCTGCTGGTGGCCTGATGAATATCGATTAGCGGCAGGTTCAGCTCCTGAGCCAGATTTCGGATCAGTTCTGTGATCAGATCCACGGTTTCAGCTGAAATGTCATAATCGTTATCCGGAAGTGCAGGATCTGTGTTTTGAGGAAAGACTGTAGCAGGCGTCATAAGATAAAGCTGAGGGCTGCTATCAAGTTCCTGATAATAGCGGATTATTTCACGATAATCAGAAAGAAAGGCTTCCGGGTCTTTCCAGTTCTGAGGTTTTGCATCGTTGGTGCCCAGCATCAACAGGACAATATCCGGGGCAAAATCGAGACTTTTCTGGAAGTTTTCATTTTCCCAATAGGGATAGTCTCCGGATTTTTGCAGAGTATAGCCGCTGGCTCCGAAATTTTTTACCTGGTAGAGGGAGCCCAGAAATTTCTGGAGCTTGGCAGGATAAGAGTTTCTTGAGATGTTCGAAATGCCGGCGCCATAAGTGATACTGTCTCCCACGCAGGCGATCCGAAGGGACTGGCGCCGCTGAAGGCAGAGGATGAGTATGGGAGTCAGAATACATACAAAAAGGGCGGAAAGGAAAATCATAAGTCTGTTTTTTTGTTTCATAAAGCTGCAGTGCTCCTTTTCTGTTTTTTCAGGTTTAAAGCCTATGTGTTTCCCTACATTGTTTCTTACAAAACAGGCAGGGAGCTAAAACGAACTTACCTCCGTGTATGCGGAGAGTATATAATTATTGTAAAAGACTTAAAAATAAATTACAAGGCAGGATAGAAAAATGTCAGAAGAAATTAAGGAAATTTTAGAGGGACTTCCTTTTTGGGAGCATCTGGAAAAAGAAGAGAGAGAGCTTTTGGAGAGGGAATCCAGGAAAGTTTTTTATCCCGCAGGAGCCAGTGTTTATTCCGGAGCAAGGGAATGTCTGGGGGAGATTTTTATCCAGAAAGGTATTCTGAGGACGTATCTGCTTTCCGACGAGGGCAAGGAAGTCACTATGTACCGGCTGCGTCAGGGAGATGCCTGTGTGCTGACAGCTTCCTGTATCCTTCCGGCCATTACCTTTGATGTGGAGATTGAGGCGCAGACAGATGTGGAGGCTTTGCTGATTCCAGTGGGGACCTTATCAAAGATTACGAAGAAGAATGTGTATGCAGAGAACTTTGTTTATAAAGAAGCAGCCAAACGTTTTTCCGATGTAGTAGAGGCCCTGCAGCAGATTATGTTTCTCAGCCTTACCCAGAGGGTTGCTGCCTTTCTTCTGGATGAATCGGCTAAGAATCATTCTCAGTTGATATCTGTGACCCATGAAGAACTGGCAAGGCAGATTGGAAGCGCCAGGGAGGCAGTGAGCAGGATTCTGAAGCAGATGGCCAAAAAGGGATATATCACTTTGACCAGAGGTGAAGTGAAATTAGAAAATAAAGAAGAAATGTACAAGCTTCTGAACTAAGAAGAGATTTGTCAGATTTGTATAAAATACCCTCTGCCCAGAGAAGCCGGCTCTGTCAGCAGAGGGTATTTATCTTGTATAGTATGCAAAGTAGTAGGCTGCCTATTATTTCAGCATGGCTTCCAGCTGGTTCTTGGGAACTACACCTACAGATTTTTCAGCAGCCTTTCCGTTTTTAAATACGATTACAGTAGGGATGCTCATTACACCGAACTGGGCTGCCAGACTGGGGGATCTGTCTACGTCGATCTTGCCTACTTTATAGGCGCCGTTGGCTTCTTCGGCCAGCTCTTCAATGACAGGGGCCAGCATCTTACAGGGCATACACCAGGTTGCCCAGAAATCGATCATTACCGGTACATCAGAATTAAGAACTTCCTGCTCAAAATTATCCATTGTTATTTCCATTGCCATAAAATCATCTCTCCTTTTTGTTTTCCCCTGGCCTGTTGTTTTGTTTTTCACTGAACTAGCCTGAGGTATAATTTCAGTTTCACATGCTATGAATACTGAATATGAATCCAGTATAATACATTTTCTGTAAAATGTCTGTGATTAAATCACATTTTTTAAATACTTTACTGCTTTAGTTCCTGCCAGGGCCCCTTCATATACGGCTTTTGCAATCTGGAGCATGCCGCCGGTACAGTCTCCTGCGGCGTAAAGACCGGGGAGGGGAGTGCTGGTGTCCGGCTCTATGAGGATATGATTGTTTTCAATGACCAGCCCCAGTTTCCGAGCGATATCTGTACTGTCAGCTGTTCCAAGAGCCACAAAGAGGCCAGAGACAGGCAGCCTGGAACCATCCTCCAGTTCTACATAGGAGAGGGTCCCTTCTCCACCGGCAGAGAGGATTTTTTTGGTTTCTACTGGAATATCTCCGGGAGTTTCCCCCTGGAAATCTGCTTCTATTCCATTGGTAAGAATGGTAACCTTCGCGGCCAATGGCTCCAGGACTTTGGCTTCGTGAAGGGCGTAGGGACCGTTTCCCAGAACAGCCACTTCTTTTCCCCTGTAGAAGAATCCATCGCAGATGGCGCAGTAGCTGATGCCGCTGCCTTCATATTTTTTCAGTTCTTTTAGAGCTAAGGTATTTCGTTTGGCTCCTGTGGCCAAGACCAGGGCTTTGCTGTGATAAGTATGCTCTGTGGTATGAACGGTGTAGTCTCCGTCATATTCTACGGCCAGCAGTTCTTCTTCCATGACAGGGACCTGAAAAGATTTCAGCTGTTCCAGCCCGTTTTGATACAGTTCTGCTCCTGAGACCGGATGGGGAAGACCATAATAGTTTTCGATTTTTACGGCTTTTTCCAGGGCGCCGCCGCCTTTATGAAGAACAAGAGGGGTGATGCCGGAGCGGACGGCGTAGAGGGCTGCGGATACCCCTGCAGGCCCTGCCCCTGCGATGATCAGTTTTTCCATTTCCATAGGTAGAACCTCCTAAAGTATTGGCTTTTGTATCATTCTATCATACCCCGGCTGAAATTCCCAGAAAATACATGAGACAAGGGGAGAAACAGGGGAAAACTCTTTATAATGTTATGAAAAAATGGTAAAATAGGTGCAAGTAAATGATGGAAGGGGTGTTTCTATGGATATTCTGGAAAAGAAGATAGAGCTGTTGAAAAAAATCATAAATGAGAGCAGTTATACGGTAATGCTGGGCGGCTCTGGCATGATGAGGGAAGGCGGCTATCAGGGACTGAAATCTCCGGAGCAGGCTTATGAGACGGAGAAAAAGTACGGATTATCTCCGGAGGATATTTTTACCACAGTATTTTATAACAACCGGACAGAACAGTTTTTTAATTTTTACCGGACAGAGATACTGGGAAATATTCCCCAGATAACAGAGTCTGCCTATGTGGCAGCCAGGATGGAAGCAGCAGGAAAACTTCAGTGCATCATTGACAGCAATGTTTACGACCTGCCCCAGAGAGGCGGCTGTAAGAATGTGATTTCTATCCATGGTTCCATATATCATAACCAATGCCCCCACTGCGGAAGGCAGTATTCTATGGAGTATATTCGGGATTCTGAAAAGATTCCCAGATGTGAGAACTGCGGACGGGTAATCCGGCCAGGCGTCACACTTTATGGAGAGATGCTGGACAGCCTGGTCATGTCAGAGGCTACCAGGCAGGTAGAACAGGCAGAGGTGCTCATGCTTATGGGGACCAGCATGGAGTCGGAAGTTTTTTCAAAATATATTCGGTATTTTGAAGGAAAGAAGCTGGTGATCATACATAGCGAAGAACATTTTATGGATGAAAAAGCAGATCTGGTCATTATCGATGAGCCGAAAAACGTACTTCCAAGGCTGGGATTCTGAGTCCTTCAGCATACAGGAGAGGGGCGGACTCTCTGTACAATGGAGATAAGTAAAGCTTTTACTAGAAAACAAAGGGAAAAGGTGTTTTGGATTATACAATAAAAGCACCTTTTCTTTTTTTGATGTAAGGCATTATAGTGAAAAGTTATGAAAATTTTTGAAGAAAATGATAAAAAAGTGGCAGATTGCAAGTGGTAGAACCAGTACCTACCAATCGGTATAAAAAAAACACGAGAATTTCATCCAAAAACTTTGGGAAAGATGGAAAAA